>JAKQEP010000076.1 GCA_029556475.1 Candidatus Atribacteria bacterium | reverse complement strand
TTTGTGTAATTCCTTCACAACTTCACCTTTATTAATTGGAATTAGTGTACAATTTTTGTTATAGTGTCACAACTAATTTTCAAGCTTAAAAGAATATATTTTTTAAAGAATATAAATTGACAAATTAAAATATTATGGTATTCTATAAATGGTTAATCCATTAGTCAATTAGTCCAATTTTCTACAAGGTTATTTAATCTATGGAAATTGAAGTTAACAGAAATATTAAAATACCTCTTTATCTTCAAATTAAGGAACAATTGAAAGAATACATCCAGAGTGGCCAGCTAAAAAAGGATACCCAGCTACCTACTGAAAGAGAACTCTCTTTAAGACTTAAAGTTAGCCGTAATACTGTTAGCATGGCTTATAAAGAGCTTGTTCAGGAAAAAATAATTTCCTCTATTTCTGGCAAAGGTACTTTTATCATTGCTGAAACAGAACCTGGGAATAATTCATTTAATAATATTAATAAATTACCGGTAATTAAAAATATTGATTTAGCCATACAGAAGGCTGTAGAGTTAAATATTCAATTAGAAGATTTTATGCGCCTGGTAAACCATCGTCTTAAAAAAAAGAAAAATCTTTTTGATAATGTACATATAGCATTTGTTGAATGTAATCAAGAACAATTACTTTACTTCTCTCAAAGATTAGAATTAGGTACCGGCGTTCATATTACCCCTCTTTTAATTGATGAAATGCATCACCAAAAAGAAAAATTTTTGGAAAAAATGAGGTCTGCTGATCTTATAGTAACAACCTTTTTCCATTTTAAGGAACTACAAGATTTTCTACAGGATGAAAATAAAAGAATTATTGCTATAGCATTAGATCCTCAAATGGAAACCATGGTTCAAATTGCCCACAGTACATCTCCGGATATGAATATCGGCTTAGTATGTTTAACTAATAATTTTGCTGAGAGAGTTATAAAATCTATTAATAATGTCGGTATAAAATATAAAAAAATAATATTTACTACAACTCGCAATAGCATTGAGCTAAAAAAAATTATTAATGATAGTGATATATTAATAGTCTCTCCCGGAAGAAAGAAAGAAATACAGGGATTAATTTCTAAAAATGTTCCTCTCATTGAATTTATTTATGTTCCTGATAAGGGTTCCATTGAAACTTTGAGGAACAATATTTTTGAAATAAAAAAGAAAGAGGTGACCTAATAACGAATGGATAAAAAAAATAATTTGAAGGTTTATCAAAACGAAAAGACCGTAATAACAGTAAATGAAGATTGGTGTAAATCATGTGGGATTTGTATCCATTTTTGCCCTAAAAAAGTGCTGGTAAGTAATGAAAAAGGTTTCCCTGAGGCAAAGAATATTGATGATTGTATACATTGCATGTTGTGTGAACTTAGATGCCCGGACTTTGCTATCAATGTTGAAAAGAAAGAGAAAACAGTTGAGCATATTGTCAATCAAAAAGGTCTGGAGGATTAATCAGTATGGATAAAAACAGATCGGTGAGGATTTTACAGGGCAATGAAGCATGTGTAGAAGGTGCCCTTTTAGCCGGTGTACGGTTTTTTGCAGGCTATCCCATCACTCCTGCTTCTGAAATAGCTGAAGGTATGGCTGTTCGTCTTCCTGAACTGGGGGGAGTTTTTATGCAGATGGAGGACGAGATTGCCAGTATGGCTGCTGTCATTGGTGCCTCTTTAGCGGGCTCTAAGTCGATGACCGCCAGTTCCGGTCCGGGGATATGTCTGAAACAGGAAAACATTGGATTTGCTGCAATTACTGAGGTTCCTTGTGTTGTTGTCAATGCTCAGCGGGGTGGTCCGAGTACCGGGTTACCTACTAAACCTTCTCAAGGGGATGTAATGCAGGCTCGCTGGGGAACACATGGAGATCATCCTATGATAGCCCTGGCTCCTTCAGATGTAAATGAAGTTTTACACATGACTATAAAGGCTATCAATTTTAGTGAGAAATACCGTACCCCAGTGATGTTACTGTTAGATGAAGTAATTTCACATATGCGTGAGAAAGTTAATATACCTACCAGAGAAGAAATAGAGCTCATTGACAGGAAAAAACCAGCAGTAGAAAAAGATAATTTTTTACCTTATAAAGCAGATGAAGATCTTGTTCCACCAATGGCAAATTTTGGCAGTGGATATAGGTACCATGTAACAGGTTTAATTCATAATGAAAAAGGTTATCCAACTTCTAATAATAAAGAAATAGATCAGTTGATCAGAAGATTAACTAACAAAGTGGAATTGAATAAAAAGGATATTATTATAGAGGAAGAGTTTTTATTAGATGATGCTAAAGTGGCAATTATTGCTTATGGTTCTGTAGCAAGAGCTGCACAAAGAACCATTAAGCTAGCCAGAGAAAAAGGAATAAAGACAGGTTTATTAAAACTAATTACTCTCTGGCCTTTTGGCGATGAAACTATTAATCGATTGGCAGGGCAGGTTGATTTAATTATAGTACCAGAGATGAATTTGGGTCAGATGTCGCGTGAAGTAGAAAGGGCAGTTGGAGGAAAATGTCGTGTTGTCTCATATAGCAGAGTTGATGGTGAGCTAATCAATCCTTTAGAAATTCTTACCAGGATTATGGAGGAAAGCAAATTATGAATAATTCTATTACTCAGTATTTTAGAAAAGAAATGTTCCCTCATATCTGGTGTCCGGGTTGTGGAATCGGTATTATTTTGGGCTCTATGTTAAGGGCAATCCAGAGTACTGGATGGGAGAAGGATGAAGTTGTCATGGTTTCAGGAATAGGTTGTTCCAGCCGTATTACTGGTTATGTAGATTTTAATACTATGAATACTACTCATGGCAGGGCTTTACCTTTCGCAACAGGAATAAAAATGGCCAATCCTGCTTTAAAAGTAATTACTGTGATGGGTGATGGAGATTGTGCTGCTATAGGAGGGAACCATTTTATCCATTCTGCTCGTCGTAATATAGATATAACTGCCATCATCATTAATAATATGATATATGGAATGACCGGAGGGCAGTACTCTCCTTTAACCCCAACCGGCAAGCTTGGTTCAACTGCTCCCTATGGTAATATTGACCAGAGTTTTGATATAGCTGCATTAGCGGCTAGTGCCGGAGCTTCTTATGTGGCACGTGGAAATGTTTTTGATGTTAATCAAATTACTCATTTTATTAAAAAGGCATTACTTAAAAAAGGTTTTTCCGTAGTAGAAATTATTGCCGATTGTCCTATTTCTTTTGGCAGAATTAATCAATTGAGGACTCCTGTTCAAATGCTTGAATGGATAAAAAGTATAACAGTAGCAAAGAGAGTTTGGGAGGGATTACCAGAAGAAGAAAAAGCAGGGAAAATACCTACCGGAGAGTTTTTAGATATTGATATACCAGAATATACCGAAAAATACCAGGAAACCTGTAACAGAATTCAACAGGGAAGGAGAGAAAAATGAGAAAAGAGATTTGTTTGAGTGGTTCAGGAGGACAGGGGTTGATCCTGGCTGGAATTATTTTAGCTGAGGCTGCTGGCATCTATGATGGTTTTGAAATTGCTCAAACCCAATCATATGGACCGGAGGCTAGAGGAGGGGCTAGCAGATCAGAGGTTATTATCAGCAATGAAAAGATAGATTACCCTAAAATTGGAAAATCAGATATATTATTAGCCTTAACACAAAAAGCCTGTGATAAATATGTTAATAGTTTGAAGGAAGAAGGAGTTTTACTGGTAGATTCAACTAATGTTTTTAATATTCCGCCATTCCCGGGGAAAATTTACCAATATCCCATTACCAAAGATGCTATAGACGTTTTAGGGAATCAGTTGGTAACCAATATTATTTCTTTAGGTATCATTGTTCAATTAACAGATATTGTTTCTAAAGATGCTATCAAAAAAGCACTACAGAACAGAATACCGGAAAGAATAAGAGATATAAATAAAAAAGCATTGGAGCATGGTTTTCAAATAGGAAAAAATTTAATGAATACGAGTAGGGTATAATTTGTATTCAGAAAGGGAAAAATATAATGAAGATTTTAGTGGTGAACTCCGGTAGTTCTTCGATAAAATATAGGCTTTATGATATGGCAGAAGAATCTCTGTTAGCCAAAGGTCTGGTGGAAAGAATTGGAATCGAGGGTTCTCTGATAAATCACTATCCTTCAGGGAAGGATTTTTTAAAAAAAGAGATAGACATACCTGATCACCGTAAAGGAATAGAACTGGTAATAGAGGCTCTGCTGGATAGTAGATATGGTGTTATAAAAAGCATTTCAGAAATATCTGCAGTAGGTCACAGAGTGGTTCATGGTGGAGAAAAATATTCTGGTTCAGTGCTATTAAATGAAGATGTAATGAATACTCTCAATGAGTTTATTGAATTGGCACCACTTCATAATCCACCAAATATATTGGGTATCAAAGTGTGTCAGGATTTATTGCCAAATATTCCTCAGGTCGGTGTCTTTGACACAGCTTTCCATCAATCCATTCCGGAGCAGGCGTTTCTTTATGGTATACCATATGGTTTTTATGAAAAATATCGAATTAGAAGGTATGGTTTTCATGGAACTTCCCATAAATATGTAGCCCAAAAAGCAGCAGAAATGCTGGGTAAAGATTTGAAAGAATTGAAAATAATAACCTGCCATCTGGGTAATGGTTCCAGTATAACTGCAGTGAAGGAAGGAAAATCAATTGATACCAGTCTCGGTTTTGGTACTATTTCCGGTGTGATAATGGGAACCCGCTGTGGCGATATTGACCCAGCTATTATTCCCTATCTGATGGAGAAAGAAAATCTTAGTTTTAAAGAAATTAATAATATTCTGTATAAAAAGAGTGGCTTTATGGGTTTATCAGAGGGAATATCAAGCGATATGCGGGATTTGGAAGAGGAGGCAATAAAAGGAAATAAAAGGGCAAAAAGGACTTTGGATGTCTTGTATTATGGCTTGAAGAAATATATCGGAGCATATACCGCAGCAATGAATGGTCTGGATGTTCTGGTGTTTACCGCTGGAATTGGTGAAAATTCTCCTAAGTTAAGAAGAGCAGTATGTGAAGACTTAAATTTTTTTGGAATTAGGATTGATGATAAGATAAATTATGACCAAAATGGTAAAAAAGCAATAATTAGTACTGAAGATTCAAAAGTGACAGTTTTAGTAATACCAACTGATGAAGAATTTATGATAGCACATGACACAGCAGAGATTTGTAATAATTTTAGACCAAAAGCTGGTCATTAATTTTTGAAAGGGTAATAGATGTATCGAATTAATAGGAAAATAAAATTGTATCAGGATATGTACAGTATGTGGATAGAAGCACCTGAAATAGCAAAAACAGTACAGCCGGGACAGTTTATTATATTGATGACTAAAGAAAAAGGGGAAAGAATCCCACTGACTGTTGCTGATTATGACCGAAAGGAAGGATTGGTGCATATTGTTTTTCAAGTGGTTGGTAAAACAACGGACGAGTTATCCTGTTTTCAGGAAGGAGATTGTTTATATTCTTTTACAGGACCTTTAGGACGTAAATCAGAAATAGATTTTTATGGTACAGTGGTGGTAGTAGGTGGTGGAACAGGTATTGCTTGTATTCATCCTATAGCACGTAGTTTGAAGGAAGCTGGTAACAAGGTTATCGCTATAATTGGAGCCAGAAGTAAAGAACTAATCATTATGGAAAAGGAATTAAAAGTGGTGTCAGATGAGCTGATCATAACTACGGATGATGGTAGTTATGGGAGAAAGGGATTTGTCACACATGCTTTAAAAGAAAAGCTTGATCAGGACCCTTCTATCAAAAAAATATGGACCATTGGACCGCCAATTATGATGAAAGTAACTACTGAACTAACTAAATTGTATCCCGTTGATACCATTGTTAGTCTTAATACTATTATGGTCGATGGCACAGGAATGTGTGGCTCTTGTAGAGTATCCATAGGTGAGGAAACAAAATTTGTCTGTACCGATGGGCCTGAATTTGATGGACAATTAGTTAATTGGGACGAATTTATGCATCGAATCTATCGCTATCGGGAAGAAGAAAAAGAATCCTGGCAGGATTTTAAAAATAAAAACGAATGCAGATGTAAGGAGAACTGAAATGGCTGAAATGATTGAAATGAAAGAGAGAACAAAGAGAGAAACAGTTCAAATGAAGGAACAGCCACCATCTGAACGCATTCACAATTTCAAAGAGGTTCCTCTGGGATACACTAAAGAAGAAGCAATTTATGAAGCGCAGAGATGCTTACAGTGTAAAAATCCAACCTGTATGAGAGGATGTCCGGCAGAGATAAATATCCCAGCCTTTATCCGTTATATAGTTGAAGAGGATTTTGCAAAGGCATATCTGACTATTTTAGAAACAGATGCTTTACCAGCAGTGACTGGAAGGGTTTGTCCCCAGGAAGAACAATGTCAAAAAGAATGTGTTTTGAACAAACGAGGAAAACCTATAGCAATTGGTAGGTTAGAACGTTTTGTAGCTGATTGGGCTAGGGAAAATGGGATACACGGAATAAAGGATAAAAGAAGTAGGAAGACAATGAAAGTTGCAATTGTGGGTTCTGGACCTGCAGGATTAACCTGTGCAGCAGATCTGGCAAAAACGGGATATCAGGTTACTCTTTTTGAAGCATTGCATAAACCTGGAGGGGTTCTTGTTTATGGAATTCCAGAATTCAGGCTGCCTAAGTCGATTGTTGAATATGAAGTTGATGAGATAGAGCAATTGGGAGTGAAGTTGATTTGTAATCAAGTAATTGGGGCAACTAAAAGCATAGAAGATTTAAAAGATGAATTTGATGCCATATTTCTTTCCAATGGAGCAGGAGCACCCCGTTTTATGGATATTCCGGGAGAAAATATGAATGACGTATACTCTGCCAATGAATTTTTAACCCGTTCAAATTTAATGAAAGCGTACCTTTTTCCAGAACATGACACTCCAATAAAAATAAGGCAGAGGGCTGCCACTATCGGAGCAGGCAATGTGGCAATGGATTCAGCTCGAACTGCCCTGCGCCTCGGTGCTGAGAAATCATATATAATATATCGGCGTTCCAGAGCAGAAGTTCCAGCCAGAGCAGAAGAAGTTCACCATGCTGAAGAAGAGGGGATTATTTTTCATTTTCTTACCTTACCTGTTCGGATATTGGGGGATAAAGAGGGGAGAGTAACCGGGATGGAGTGCATAAAAATGGAGTTGGGTGAACCGGACCAATCTGGCAGGCGAAGCCCCATTCCAATTGAGAATTCTAACTTTGTTTTAGAAGTAGATATGGTGATTGATGCCATCGGTACTATGGCTAATCCAATTGTTGCCAGAAGTGCTGAAGGTGTAGAAGTTAATCAATGGGGTTATTTTAAGATTGACCAAAGAACCAAAATGACTACCTGCGAAGGAATTTTTGCGGGAGGTGATATAGTAAGAGGTTCAGCAACAGTTATATCTGCGGTAGGCGATGGTAAAATAGCTGCTCGTTCAATTGATGATTATTTATCTTCAGGGAAAAGCTTAAAAAAATTAATTATTTAAAATAAAATAAAAATATAAAATACGGGAGGTTTTTAATATGTCTCAGGATAAAGAATTAAATCCTTTTGAAATTGTTCAGGCTCAGTTTGATGAGAATGCCAGAAAAGGTAATTTAGATAAGTCAATGCAGGAATTTTTAAGAGAAGCTGAGCGAGAAATTCAGGTTAGAATACCGGTAGAAATGGATGATGGAACCACCAAAACTTTTACCGGTTTTCGTGTTCAACATTCCACAGCCCGAGGTCCGGCTAAAGGTGGTTTAAGATTTGCTGCAAATGAAACTATAGATATGGTAAGAGCTTTAGCTATTATGATGACCTGGAAATGTGCTGTAGTCAATATTCCTTTGGGTGGAGGAAAAGGAGGTGTGGCTTGTGACCCCAGAGAATTGTCTGAGCGTGAAACTGAAAAATTATGTCGGGGTTGGGTAAGAAAAGTATATGATTTTGTTGGACCTGATATGGATGTACCTGCACCGGATGTTGCTACTAACCCACAGGATATGTTATGGATTATGGATGAATATGATACTATTGCCAGAAGCAGAAAACCGGGATTTGTCACCGGGAAGGCTGTTGATGTCGGTGGCTCTTTAGGAAGAACTGAAGCAACTGGATATGGAGTTATTTATTGTGTCAGAGAAGCATTTAAGAGACTAAACATTGATTTTAAAGGTGCTACTGCATCAATTCAAGGAGCTGGTAATAATGCCCAGTATTGCTGTGAAAAATTTACTGAGTATGGTGGTAAAGTTGTAGCTATGTCCTGTTGGGATTCTAATGATAAAAAGGCATATACTTATAGTTGCGAAGAGGGTATAAAGCCCGAGGATTTGTTTTCCCCTGGAACATTAGATAAGTTTGGTACCATTAATCTCGAAAAAGCAAAAGAATTTGGCTGGAAACAGGAAGATGGAGATGCCTGGATAAAAAAGCCTGTTACTGTTTTAATTCCAGCGGCTTTGGGTTCGGCTGTCCATAAAGACAATGTTAATGACATCAAATTTGATGTAGTTAAGGTTTATGCTGAAGGTGCAAACTCGCCTACTACTCCTGAAGCAGATAAGATTATTAAAGAAAAAGGTATTTATCTTATTCCTGATTTTTTATGTAATGCCGGTGGTGTTACTGTATCATATTTTGAACAGGTTCAAAATAATATGAATTATTACTGGCCCAAAGAAGAGGTATTTGAAAAATTAAATCATATTATGACTTCCGCCTTCCATGATGTTATGGATTTGGCTGAAAAAGAAAAACTGTATGCCCGGGATGCTGCTTATGTTATTGCTATTCAAAGAGTTGCCCGAGCAGTGGAGGGAAGAGGTTGGGTAAAAACAAGAAAATAATATTTAGTTAATAACGCTGGTTAGGGGATTGAATCCCTTAACCAGAATTTATGTGGAGTATTTTAAAAATATGAGAGTATTTGCTCTGATAGGAGAAAGCGGAACTGGCAAAAGTCACAAAGCCCTCTTGATTGCCCATAAGGAAAATATTGAATATATTATTGATGACGGGCTCTTAATAAAAAAAGACAAAATTTTGGCAGGTCTTTCAGCAAAAAAAGAATTAAATAAGATTCAAGCAATTAGAAGAGCTATTTTTTTTGATAAAGCTCATGCCCAGTCAGTTAAAAAAATTATTAAGGAAGAAAAACCAAAAAATATAATGGTTTTGGGGACTTCAGTCGAAATGGTGGAAAAAATAATTGAAACCCTGGAATTACCACCAGTAAGTATAGTTTTTAATATAGAAGATATTTCCAGCGAGAAAGAGATACAATTAGCCCGGACCAGTCGTTTCAAGGAAGGGACACATGTTATACCTTTGCCGGGAATTGAAATACAGAGGAAGTTTCCTATTAATTTGGTAGAGTCATTAGAAATATTTTATCGAAAAAGATATAGTAACAGAAAAATCGGAGAGCGAACGGTTGTACGGCCACCATTTAGTTATTTTGGAAAACTCTTTATTTCAGAAAATGCTATTTTGGATATAATCTATTTCCAAATTAAAGATTTCAAAGATGTTATCAGGATTGGAAAGACAAAAATAAATATTAACCAAGAGGGCATTTCCATTAGTATCAATCTCACTTTAAAATATGGTGTAAATATACCAGAAATGGTCAGGGCAATACAAGAACAATTGAAAAAAGAATTGGACTACATTACCGGAATAAATATTAAAAACATTGATGTGCTGATAGATAGTCTAATAATGGAAAAGAATAAATTCTTTTCATTTTAGTTAATAATTATAAATGCTTTTTAGTATTTTATAAAAATTCATTTTGTTATAAATAAATTCTTTGTTTGTGGTATGAAAATAATATATATGTTAGTTAGAAGTATGAAATTATTGAGTTTATGGTTTTTGTCTGAAATCAAAATGAATAATAAGAAAATATTTAAAAATAATTTATGAAAAAATAGCCAGAAATTTATTTAAGTTTTAACAAAACAAAAAAAGGAGGTGTAGCAGTTGAATTACCAAGGGAAAAAGCGAATTGAAGAAGTTAAAAAACAGTGGGAAAGTAATTTATTAAATAAAGTTTTAAAAAAATTTTCTGAAAGAAAAAATACATTTGTTACTGGTTCAAATAAGGAAATAAATAGATTGTATGACCCATTAGATTTAGAAAGTTTTGATTATGTAGACGATCTGGGCTATCCTGGGGAGTACCCATATACCAGAGGAGTACAGCCGACTATGTATCGGGGAAAATTGTGGACTATGAGACAGTATGCCGGTTTTGGAGATGCTGAGGAATCAAACAAAAGATACCAGTATCTGTTGCAAAATGGTCAGACTGGCTTAAGTATCGCTTTTGACTTGCCAACTCAAATAGGTTATGACTCTACTCATCCTATGGCACATGGTGAAGTAGGTAAAGTTGGAGTAGCAATTGATACTTTAGAAGATATGGAGATATTGTTTAGTGGTATCCCTCTGGATCAGGTAAGCACTTCTATGACTATCAATGCTCCGGCTGCTGTTTTGTTGGCAATGTATATTGCCATTGCTGAAAAGCAGGGAATTTCAAAAACGGAACTAAATGGAACCATTCAAAATGATATTTTAAAAGAATATGTGGCAAGAGGTACCTATATATTCCCACCCTTACCCTCCATGCGACTAATAACCGATATTTTCGATTACTGTTCAAAGGAATTGCCAAAATGGAATACAATAAGTATTAGTGGTTACCATATCAGAGAAGCAGGATCAACTGCTATTCAAGAGATAGCTTTTACTTTAGCTAATGGGATTGCGTATGTTTCCGCGGCAACTAAAAAAGGTCTTGATATTGATATTTTTGCCCCCAGATTATCTTTTTTCTTCAATGCACATAATGATCTATTTGAAGAAGTTGCTAAATTTAGAGCGGCACGGAGACTATGGGCAAAAATTATGAAAGAACGCTTTAGGGCAAAAGATCCAAAGTCAATGATGCTCCGTTTTCATACTCAAACTGCTGGATGCACTCTTACTGCACAGCAACCTGACAATAATGTGGTTAGAGTGGCGATTCAAGCATTAGCTGCAGTTTTAGGAGGAACGCAATCTTTACACACAAACTCCAGAGATGAAGCCCTTTCTTTACCATCACAGAAGTCCGTAAGAATAGCCCTAAGAACACAACAGATTATTGCCTATGAAAGTGGTGTTGCTGAAACTGTAGATCCTATGGCGGGCTCTTACTACCTGGAAAAGTTAACCACTGAAATTGAACAGGGAGCAATGGACTATATAAATCAGATTGATAAATTGGGGGGAGCACCTAAAGCTATTGAAAAAGGATTTATTCAGAAGGAAATACAGAACAGCGCTTATAAATACCAGAAAGATATTGAAAATAAAGAAAGAATAATAGTTGGTGTCAATCAATTTCAATCAGAAGAAGAACCAATGAAAGATTTGCTGAAGGTAAACCCGGAAATAGAGAAGAGACAGGCAGAGAAACTAAATAGTATTAAAAAGAGAAGAAATGAAGCAGAAGTTCAGGAAAACCTCAGCCTGTTAAAGAAGATTGCCAGTTCTGAACAGAATGTTATGCCTGCTATTCTTAGTTGTGTCAGAAGTTATGCTACCCTGGGCGAGGTTTGTGATCAACTCAGAGAAGTATTTGGTGAATATAAAGATTCTATAAAGATATAGAGACAAGGAAGGTGTACTATGAAAAATGCCAGAATCCGAGTTTTAGTTGCCAAACCAGGTTTAGATGGACATGACCGTGGAGCAAAGGTTATTGCTCGGGCATTACGAGATGCCGGAATGGAGGTTATCTATACAGGATTAAGACAAACACCTGAACAGATTGTAGAAACAGCAATTCAGGAAGATGTTAATGTTATTGGATTAAGTATTCTCTCAGGTGCGCATATGTATCTATTTCCAAAAATAATGGAGTTATTGGCAGAAAAAGAGGCTACCGATATTCTGGTAATAGCGGGAGGAATTATTCCTAATGAAGATATTGCCGAGTTAAAAAAAGTGGGTATTAAAGAGATATTTACTCCAGGGACAGACACTAATAAGATAGTAAAATTTATAAAAGAGAATATTGAGATTACCAAAACTTAAATAGGGGTATAAATAAATGGATTTGGGTACCAGAGTTCGGCAAGGTGATACCAGGGCTGTAGCAAAGCTTATTACTTTGGTAGAGAATGATTTTCAACATGCTCAAAAGGCCTTAAAAGACTTGCATCAATATTGTGGCAAAGCGATTGTTATTGGAATTACCGGGCCTCCTGGCTCAGGTAAAAGTACTATTACTGATCGCCTGACCCAGCATATCAGAAAAATTGGAAAAAAAGTTGGTATCATTGCCATAGATCCCAGCAGTCCTTTTACAGGTGGTGCTATTCTCGGTGATCGCATAAGAATGCAGGATCTGGCAACTGACCAGGAAGTATTTATCCGAAGTATAGGAACCAGAGGTCATCTGGGAGGTTTGTCGCGTTCTACTCAAGCTATTGTTAAGATAATGGACGCTATGGGGAAAGATATTATTTTTATAGAAACAGTTGGTGTAGGACAATCGGAAATAGAAGTAATTAAAGTGTCGGATATTATTCTCCTGGTGACCATTCCAGGTATGGGGGATGATATACAGGCACTAAAAGCTGGCATTATGGAAATAGGAGATATCTTTGTAGTCAATAAAGCGGATAGGGACGGTGCTGATAAACTGATTACGGAAATAGAGATGATGATACATTTAAATGGTGAGGGCAAAAAAAATCCTCCAATAATTAAAACAGTTGGCATTGAGAATATAGGTATAGCACAGTTATGGAAAGAGATTGAAAGGTTGATCGTTGAGTTAGAGGAGAATGGGCAGATATACCAGAGAAGAAGAAATCGGGTTAGAAAAGAAATTTTCGATC
This sequence comes from Candidatus Atribacteria bacterium, assembly GCA_029556475.1. GTDB lineage: Bacteria > Atribacterota > Phoenicimicrobiia > Phoenicimicrobiales > Stramentimicrobiaceae > Stramentimicrobium. The sequence continues at coordinate 46,808 of JAKQEP010000076.1, read as the reverse complement.
TCTTCCAGGAAAATTGGAAAGATATGTTTTTTCAATTAATAGGGGAAGCAAACCTGGAAAGGGAAGTAGAAAAAGTATTAAAGCAGGAGAATGACCCTTATTGTGCAGTTGAAAAGCTAACCGAAAAATTCAAGAAAAAAATATTTCAAGGGGGTAATAATATTGTTTAAAAAAATTAATCATATCGGGATTGCCGTAAAAAATCTAGGTGATGCTCTTTCAGTTTTTCAGGATACTCTGGGCATGACCTGTTCTGGTATAGAAGAAGTAGAAGATCAGCTTGTTAAAGTAGCCTGTCTGCCTGTTGGTGAAAGCAAAATTGAATTATTAGAATCAACATCTCCAGAGGGAAACATCGCCAGGTTTATTGAAAAAAAAGGGGAAGGCATTCATCATATTGCCTTTGAAGTTGGTGATTTAGAAGGGGTGATAGAAGATCTCAAGAGAAAAGGGGTTCAATTAATCGATCAGAAACCACGAATTGGTGCGGGAGGCATCAAAATTGCTTTTCTACATCCTAAGAGCACTAAGGGGGTTTTAGTCGAATTATGCGAGCACAAGGATCAGGATTAGAAGTATTAATTCTAAAAAAGTTGAAGGACTTATTATTTATAAGATTTAATTATATATTTATTTTTTTAGAAAGATTCAATTAAACTTCTATAAGGATTAAATAATTAAAGGAAGGTGGAGTGTCTAATGGAACAATCTATTAATCAATTAATGAAAGTTTTGCAGGAAAAGAAAGAAAAGATTCTTGCTGGCGGAGGAGAAAAAAGAGTTACAGCACAACATGAAAGAGGAAAACTGACCGCCCGTGAAAGAATATCCTTATTATTAGATGAGGGGAGTTTTAATGAGCTAGATCTTTTTGTGGAACATCGTTGTACAAATTTTGATATGGCTGGGAAGGAAGTGCCAGGAGAAGGAGTGGTTACCGGTTATGGAACAGTTAACGGACGTCTGGTTTATGTTTTTTCCCAGGATTTTACTGTCATTGGTGGTTCTTTAGGAGAAATGCACTCTAAAAAGATATGCAAAGTTATGGACATGGCTATGAAAATGGGTGCACCTGTTATTGGAATCAATGATTCTGGTGGTGCTCGTATTCAAGAAGGCGTAGACTCTTTGAGTGGTTATGGACAAATATTTTATCGGAATACTATTGCCTCAGGTGTGGTTCCCCAGATTTCTGTAGTAGTTGGTCCAGCTGCAGGCGGAGCTGTATACTCTCCTGCGATAATGGATTTTGTCTTTATGGTTAAGAAGATTGGCATTATGCATATTACCGGTCCCAGTGTTATTAAAGCAGTTACAGGTGAAGATGTCTCCTCAGAAAAATTAGGAGGAGCAATGACTCATAACCAAAAAAGTGGAGTTGCCCACTTTGCAGCTGAAAATGAACAGGAAGTTTTTAAATCAGTCCGGAAAATACTTAGTTACATGCCTTCCAATAATATGGAGAATCCTCCTGTTGAACCTACCAATGATGTTTCCAATAGAATGGAAGAGGCATTATTAAACATTGTGCCAACAGATCCTAATAAGCCCTATGAAATGAGAGATATTATAAAATATATTGTTGATAATGGTGATTTTTTTGAGGCACATGAACATTTTGCTCGTAATATTCTCACCGGGTTCGCCAGATTAAATGGTCAGAGTATCGGGATTATTGCCAATCAGCCAAAGATACTTGCTGGTTGTCTGGATATTGACGCCTCTGATAAAGCTGCTCGTTTTATCCGTTTTTGCGATGCCTTTAATATTCCTATCTTAACTCTAGTAGATGTTCCAGGATTTTTACCAGGAACGAATCAAGAGTATGGAGGAATTATCAGACATGGGGCAAAGATGTTATATGCCTATTCTGAAGCGACCGTTCCCAAGGTTACAGTGGTGGTAAGAAAATCATATGGTGGAGCGTATCTGGCTATGTGCAGTAGGGATTTAGGAGCAGACCAGGTCATTGCCTGGCCTACAGCAGAGATTGCCGTAATGGGTTCTCAAGGTGCTGCCAATATAATCTTTAAGAAAGAAATAGCAGAAGCAGAAAACCCTGAACAGTACCGGCAGAAAAAGATTGATGAATATCAAGAACAATTTTCTAATCCTTATGCCGCAGCAGCCAGAGGCTATGTAGATATGATTATTGATCCCCGTGAGACCAGACCGAGATTGATTACAACTTTTGAAATGCTTTCTACTAAAAGAGAAAGTTTACCAGGTAAAAAGCATGGAAATATCCCTCTTTAGATAAAGTGGAAAATTACTTTTAATAAGTGTTATCTGAATATATTTTACCTATTGAAAGAAGGTGCATAATATGTATGAAGGAATGCAGGGTGCAATTGTATTATCAATAATTTCAATGGTTATTGTATTTATAGTATTGGGTTTGCTGGCATTATTGATGGTAGGACTGAGAAAATTCATGGCTTTCACTTCAAAAAAACCAGCCAAAGATGAAAAAGGGATTGTCAAAGGAGAGAAAGCGGCTCCAGTACCGAAAGAAACAACAGGTGTTGAAGAAACGGCAAATGAGGAAATAGTCGGTGTTATATCGGCAGCTGTTGCTAGTTATCTACATAGTACAACATCAGCACTACCACTCAGTATTATTAGTATAAAAAGGATTATACCACAGACTTTAAACTACTGGGCAATTTCGGGCAGACAAAATATGATGACAGAAAGAATATCAATTAGTTCCAGAAAAAAAGGAGGATTTTAGTAAATGAAACAATTTAAAATCAAAGTAAATGGTAAAGAATATCTGGTAGAGGTGGAAGAGATAGGCACAGGCAATACCCCTCCTACTGCTACTCCAGTTGTCAAGACAGAAGCAAAGGAAGTAAAAGTTGAGACTGCACCAGTAAAACCTGAGGTAAAAAAGGAAGCCTCTGTTACCGTCTCAGAAGGTGAGGAGGTTATCGTAGCTCCCATGCCCGGTAAGATTCTTAAAATAAATGTATCAGAAGGGGATACAGTTCAAGAGGGTGATACTATCGTGATTCTGGAAGCAATGAAGATGGAGAATGAAATTGTTGCTGGTTCTGGCGGCAAAGTTAAAAAGATACATGTTGCCGTGAATCAGATGGTGGAAACCGATGATGCCCTCGCCGTAATAGGTTAAGAATATCAAAAAAGGAGTATGATATGAATATAGTTCATTCCCTAATCGAACTTGTAGAAATATCCGGCTTTGTCGGCTTAAACCTGCCAAGTTTAATAATGCTGTTAGTAGGGGGAACCCTGTTATATCTGGCCATAGTAAAAAATTATGAACCATTATTGTTGTTACCAATTGCCTTTGGTGCAATTTTAGTAAATTTACCTTTTACCGGTTTAATGGAAGAAGGAGGATTTTTAAATCTGCTCTCTTTTGGAATACGCCACGAACTATTTCCCATCTTAATCTTTATGGGGATAGGAGCTATGACTGACTTTGGACCACTGTTGGCCAATCCGGTAACTTTTTTATTAGGAGCAACTGCCCAGCTTGGCGTTTTTGTGGCCATAATAGGAGCAGTATTAATAGGTTTCAATATTAAAGAAGCTTCAGCAATAGGCATCATAGGAGGCGCCGATGGACCTACGGCAATCTATTTGGCTGCCAAGACAGCACCGCATATCTTAGGAGCGATTGCAGTAGCCGCTTATTCCTATATGTCTTTAGTACCCTTAATCCAACCCCCAATAATGAAGTTGTGTACTACCAAGGAACAGAGAAAGACAGTAATGAAGCAGCTACATCCTGTTTCTAAAACCGAGAAAATACTTTTCCCCATTATTTGTACAATATTTGTAGGACTATTATTACCAGCTACTGTGCCTATTGTAGGTATTATGATGCTGGGGAACCTGTTCAGGGAGAGTATGGTAGTAGATAGACTATCCAACACCACCCAAAATGAGCTTATCAATATTGTGACAATTTTTCTGGGAACCTGTGTTGGTGCCACCATGGAGGCAAAATATTTCCTGACAGTGGAGACTATAAAAATAATAACCCTAGGATTGATTGCTTTTGGCTTCAGTACCTTTGGCGGGGTAATGTTCGGACAGGTATTATACCGACTATCAGGTGGAAAGATTAACCCTCTAATTGGAGCTGCAGGAGTATCTGCAGTACCGATGGCAGCCAGAGTAGCCCAAAGGGTAGGCCAGCAGGCCAACCCCAGGAATTTCTTATTAATGCATGCCATGGGTCCCAATGTAGCAGGGGTAATTGGTACAGCAGTGGCAGCAGGGGTTATACTGACCTTATTAACATAAAGAACAACAAATATTTCATTAATCTGTTATTTTAAATAATATTAATAGAAAATAATCTGTTAGAATAGCATTCTAAAAATAGCAAAGGATTTGATTTGATAGTAAGGAAAATAATTTAAAATCATAACTTTAAGACTACTTTTAACAGGCTATTTGAAATTATTATATTAATGGTAATTATTATTATAAAAATGCACCTTTATTACATTTTGATAGAGGTGCATTTTTACAATTATCTGATGGTATGTTAAAATATTACCAATCTTTTAATGATATTATGAGGTAAATATTTTGAAAATAGAGACCAAAAAAGTGTATGTTTTTTTTATTTTATTAACTCTTATTTTTTCCCTGATGGTGGGAATAAAAAGGTCAGTTTTGGAAAACAGCTACAAACAGATTGATATAGTAATGAGTTTAAACAAAATAAGAGAGCTATCCATTAAAGATGGAAAAGATGAAAATGAAATACTAAGACAGGCTAAGTTAAAAGGAATAACCGGTATAGCAATTCAGGAAGATACTATTACGACGTTATTGCTGCAAGGTAAAATTGCCTTTTTTTCCCCGAATGACTTGAGCAAGTTCAATTATTTTTATCATCTTGATTTAGCCCAATTCGACAATATTTCCAATAACGGTTTTATGATAGCATGCCAGGATTATGACTTATTTCAAAGGATAAAAGAAAATATCCAATCCTATTTAGGAAGAGATTTTATAAAAACCAGTACCATTGATGGAAAATATTATTTACGAATATTGCAAGGTGATGAAGAAGAATTATTAAAATTGGGTTTGGGATATTCTAAAGAAGATATTTTAAAAATTCAACAAATGGCATTCAATCTCATTTTAAGACCTAAAAATACTTCTAAAATCAATCAGGAAATTTTCCAACAAAAATTACAATCAATAGAAGATTTTGATGATATTGCTCTGATTATATTTGATGAAGAAGAAGTACTTGGTTACCCTTCATTAAAAATGCTTACAGGGATGGCAAATTTTTTAGAAAAGAAAAACTATTCTTTTGGAATTATCGAATTTACTTCACAAAAAGGAATTCAGACTATTGCTTCTAAGATTAGTGAATTGGCCGTGCGCGTACATAGTATAACCAAAGAAGAGATGGAGAAAATTGACCAAAATAAAGCAATAGAGCGATGGGTACGGGCAGCACAAGAAAGAAATATAAGGCTCTTTTATTTAAACCCATTCTTAAACATAAGAGAAGGAAGTTTAGTAGAAAGCAATCTTGATTATATTGAGAAGATAAAGGATGAACTTATCAAAAATAATTATCAAATTGGTGAAGCAAGCCTATTCCCCACCTATCAAAACCCCTTAATTGTTGTTTTCATAATTGGATTTGGTATAATTTCTGCCGGAATACTGCTATTATTGGAATTTGTTAATATTGATAAAAAATATGAGATTATGCTATTTTTAAGTATTCTTTTATTCTTACTGCTTGTTAATACAGCAATAGGCACAATATTCTTAATGAAAATACTGGCATTGGCAAGTGCATTAATTTTTCCAAGTTTAGCGATAATAATAAATAAAAAATATTTTATTAAGGTGGCTTCAACAAAAAATAATTCCATTGTTATAACTGATAAACCATTTTTCTTATATACAAAAATTATTAAGAATATTTTTGTAGGTATCACCAGGATTATGTTGATTTCATTGCTTGGTGGATTAACCATTGCAGCGTTGTTAACCCAGCGGCAATTTATATTAGCCATACAATTGTTTAGTGGAATAAAAGTTGCATATGTATTTCCAATTTTTATTGTAACCATATATTTCTGGTGGAGCAGTAAAGAAGAAAAAAAAGCATTGTTAGAAGATATTAAAAAACCAATTCTGTTTGAACATGCTTTGCTGGTTCTGATTTTAATAATGTTTGGAATAATATATATTACACGTTCAGGAAATTTTTCAATTTTAACAATTTCAAATATAGAAGAAAAAATTAGACTATTTCTTGAAAAGTATTTAATTGCCCGGCCCAGAAACAAGGAATTCCTTATTGGTTATCCCTTGTTATCACTGGCTATTGCAATGAACCATTTGGATATTCACTATCTAAAAATTCCGGTAATAGCTGTGGGTACCATCGCACCTATTACTGTCGTAAACACCTTTTGTCATATACACACTCCTTTCCTTTTTTCATTATTAAGAACTTTTAATGGTTATTGGCTTGGATTATTTTTTGCTATTTTATTTCCTGCTATTTTGTTCTTTTTTTTGAAAATAATTAGGATTTGTCTGAATGTTGAAAAAAAATAGAAATCTCAAATCAATTATAATTTCGGGCTATTTTGGTTTTGGAAATTGTGGAGATGAAGCCATTCTGATGGCAATGATACAACAGCTATCACAAATTGTTTCAAAAGAAAATATTGTTGTCTTATCGCAGAATCCTAAAAAAACTAAAATGTTATACGGAGTAAATTCTGTTTTTCGTTTAAACCCTTTTCTTATTTTCAGACAAATGAAAAAATGTGCTGTTTTTATCAGTGGAGGTGGCGGTTTATTACAGGATGTTAGCGGCAAAGGGTTGAGTATTATCTATTATCTTTCCTTAATTCTTTTAGCCAGACTGTTTAAAATACCTAATGTTATATATGGGCAGGGTATAGGGCCAATAAGAAGAGAAATTAACAGAAAAATTTTAAGGTTGACTCTATCCAAAACAAATCTAATTATAGTGAGAGATGAACAATCACAGCTTCTCCTACAGCAAATTGGTATCGAAAAAGAATCAGTCCTGGTTTATGCTGACCCCTCTTTTTTATTAAAAAAAGAACAATTATCTTCTGAAATAGAAAAATATTATTTTTTGGGACCTCGGTATGGAAAATCTATTAACAAGATGACTATTGGGGTGATAATTAGAAATTGTAAAGAGATAGAACAAGATTATAATCAAAAGGTTTTACAGTTAGCCAAAGTAGCAGACCATCTAATTACAAAATACCAATCCAGACTTATTTTTATACCTTTTCAAATTGATAATGATTTGACTTTACTAAATGATGTAATTAAACAAATGAAAAATTCTTCTGTTGATTGTCTGGAACGGGAAATAAATCCAGCTCAAATGCTATCTTTTTTTTCTGAATTATCTCTAACAATTGGGATGAGATTCCATGCAATTCTATTCTCGACTATTAACAACAATCCCTTTATAGCAATTGACTATGATCCCAAAGTCAGAAATTATGTTAATTCCCTGGAATTGCCAGAATTATTATTAAATCTAAATCAATTAACTATTAAATATATTGATTATAAGTTACAATATATTAATGATAATTGGGAAAAGATCAAATCTATTTTGGATACTAACACAAAACAGTTTCAGGGCAAGGCTGAGGCTGGAATGAAAGAATTACTATCTTTTATAAAAGAAAGGATTTTATAATTAGAAAGGAAATGAAGAACTTTTGATACGGATGTTTCATGTTTTTAAAACTTTTCCTAATAAGATACATGCCCTATGGGATATTAATCTTCATGTTAAAAAGGGAGAATTTGTTTTTTTAGTGGGGCCAACCGGCGCCGGTAAAACAACTTTGTTGAAATTAGTTTACCGGGGGATACTTCCCAGTAAAGGGCAGGTTATAGTTGATGGGGTTAATCTATCCCGGCTAAAACTATCTTTAGTGCCTTATTTAAGAAGAGAAATTGGTATTGTTTTTCAGGACTTTAAACTGTTATACGATAGGAATGTATTTGAGAATGTGGCATTTAGCTTAAGAGTAGTTGGTACAAAAAATATTATTATCAAACAGAAGGTAAACGAAGTTCTGGATATCATTGGACTTTATGAAAAGAAAAATACTTATCCTCACTTACTTTCTGGAGGAGAACAACAAAAATTGTGTATTGCCAGAGCTGTAGTTAGCCGTCCACTAATATTGCTAACAGATGAACCAACAGGTAATTTGGATCCGGAAACTTCCTGGGAAATAATGAAATTACTATTTAAGATAAATGTCTGGGGTACAACCGTTATAGTTGCCTCACACGATAAATTGATGGTAGATAAGGCTCAAAAACGGGTAATCAGATTAGTACAGGGTGAGGTTGTTTCTGATGCCAGGAAAGGAATTTATGCTAAGCAATGATTAGAAGTACCCTTTTTTATATCAAAGAAGCTTTTCTTAGCACTAAAAAAAATAGTGTTATCAGTTTAGCTACTGTGATTTGTCTGACTGCGACCCTTATCATTGTAGGAATTTTCCTGGTGATATCACTAAACATAGACCTCTTTATCGCTAATATTGAATCACAATTAATTGCTATTGCTTATTTTAAAGATAATTTTACTGAAGAAGAAATTAAAAAGTTAGTAGAAGAGATCAGTAATCTAAAAGGAGTGAAAGAAGTACATTATATTTCAAAGGAGGAAGCCTTACAAAAATTAAAAGAAGATTTAGCTGAACATGAAGATATTTTAGCTGGTTTGCCAGAAAATCCGCTACCTTCTTCTTTAGAAATTAAGGTTTATGAAACTGGCTATCTAGAGGAGATAGCGTCTCTGCTCAGTCAGTACAAGGGAATAGAAGAGGTCAATTATGGAGGGGAATTAACTAAGAGTTTAATGTCAATATTCAATTTTGTACGAAAAATAGGATTATGGATAATTTTAGTGTTGCTTGCTATTGCCATCCTCATTATGTTTAGTGTAATAAAAATAAGTGTTCACTCCCGACAACAGGAGATTGAAATAATGGCCCTTGTTGGTGCCACCAGCTGGTTTATAAGATGGCCTTTTATTATTGAAGGATTTCTAAAAGGATTTCTCTCTTCTCTAATTGCTTTTTTCTTTTTAAGTAAAACTTATCAATACTTTATCGGTCAGGTTAAAGAGATAATTCCCTTCCTGCCAATTATGGCAGGGAATGAATTTTTAATTAGAATCGGTATAATTTTGCTTTTTTTAGGTATTTCAATTGGTGTTTTTGGCAGTATGCTCTCCCTTAGAAAAATAAGTTTTGAGGAATTATGAAAATACTTGGCAAATCCTACAGAAAAAGATATTATAAAACATTTTCCCTTATGCTATATATTCTCTTCCTTATCTTAATTTTTGTTGAAGTTAGTATTACTCAAAATAAAGAAATTAATATTGAACAAGAACAGGATAACCTGAATAAAATAGAACAGCGAAAGAAGGATATAGAAAAGGAGATAGAGCGATTAAAACAGGAGAAAGTAGATTATCAGAAATCTTTACAAAAAATCCTGGAACTACTTGCTTCTGCGGAGAAAGAATTATTATCTACCAAACAGTCTTATGAAACTACCTTGAAAGAAATAAAAAAACTGGAAGAAGAATTTGAGATTGAGCAGAATAAACTTGATTTGCAGTTAATAATTTTAAAAAATAGGTTAAAAAAATTTTATAAGTATAACAACATATCTTATTTTGCTGTTTTAATTAATAGTAAGGATTTCTCACAATTCTTAAATAGATATCATTTTTTAGAACAGATATTAGAAAATGATGCTGATGTTATCAAACAGGTTAATGAGCAGGTTGAACTGGTTAAAAAACAAAGGGACAGCTTGTACAATAAAAGAGAGATTACAAAAATGTTAGAACAGGAGATAGCACGAGAAAAAGAGAATATTGAAATGTCCTTAGAGGCAAAGAATAAATATCTGGTAAAAATTGATGAAGAAAGAAAAAAACAACTTGTTGTTCTGGAAGAATTAGAAAAGTCTTCAGCACAGATAAAAGAGATTATCGAGATTGCTTATCAGGAAAGAGAAAAAGCAAAAAAGGCAGAACAAAAAGCTGAAGAAAGGACTCAGACTCAAGCTAAACCAGGAACTGAAACTATGAAAAAAGAACCAACCTTAAAACCTAAAAAAGGAATATTTCATATCCCAGTAAATGGTTCCATAATTTCTAATTTTGGACAACAAAAACAACCTGATTCAAATGCATTAGTCTTTAATTCTGGAATTGATATAAGTGCTCCTTTAGGGGATTCAGTCCGAAGTGCCAGCTTCGGCACCGTTATTTATACTGGGAATGTTAAAGGTTATGGCGATATAATAATTCTGGATCATGGTGGTAATGTGGTAACCTTATATGCCCATTTATCCAAAATTTTAGTAAAAATAAACGATCAGGTTTCAAAAGGACAGATTATTGGGCAGGTTGGTACCAGCGGGGGTGTACCTTCGCCAAGATTGCACTTTGAAGTAAGAGTAGAAGGAAAACCAGTGAACCCCTTTGAGTGGATTTAAAAATGGATTATTGTGATATAATGGATGGAATTTAGAGAATTGGATGGTAAATGGTATGAGAAGAAAAGGTTTCAAAATAAATTCAATAATAATTATTGCTGTTTGTAGCATCCTCTTTTTTACCCTTATCTCAAAGATAATTGTAAATAGTCAAAATGAGAGTATCTTTAATGACCTGGAACCTTTTTTAGAGGTTTTAAGTATTATCAGAAGTGAATTTATTGACCAGGATGTAAACATTAACAAACTGGTGCCAGGTGCTATAAAAGGAATGTTGCAGGAGCTAGGTGATCCATATTCCAGATATATGGATCCAATGAGCTTCCAAAGAGAGCAAGAAAATTTATTTATGGGTCATTTTCATGGATTAGGAATTATAGTTACCATAGTTGATGAACAACTAACCGTAATCTCACCAATAGAAGATACCCCTGCTTATCAGGCAGGAATTAAAGCAAACGACAAGATAATAAAAATTGATGGTGAATCTACTAAAGGAATTAATCTGGATGAGGCCGTTAATATTTTACGCGGTGAAAAAGGAGTACCGGTTACACTCACTATCAAAAGAGAAAATAAAGAGGAATTGTTTGAAATAACTGTTATCAGGGATACTATTGAAGTAGAAGCAGTCAAAGAAAAGTTGTTGGAAGAAAACCAGGTTGGTTATATTAGAATTTCTACTTTTAATGCCAATACCGTACCAGAATTGAAGCAGGTTTTAAATGATTTTACTAAATTATCATTAGAGGGTATCATAGTAGATCTCAGAAATAACCCGGGGGGCCTTTTGGAATCCTCAATAGAAGTAGCCAGTCAATTTGTTAAAGAAGGGGATATAGTGAAAATAAAAAGTAGAAATCAATCAACCAAAGTATACCATTCCTATGGAAATGATTATCCCGATTGGCCTTTAGTAATATTAATAAATAAAGGAAGTGCGAGTGCTTCGGAAATTGTAGCGGGAGCAATACAGGATAGCCAAAGAGGTATTACTATCGGAGAACAATCTTTTGGAAAAGGATTAGTTCAGCAGATCTATCCTTTATCAGATAATTCCGCAGTAACCATTTCTACCTCAGAATACTATACCCCAAAGGGCAGAGTTATTAATAATATAGGCATTGAACCAGATATTAACGTTACCAGCCAGGAGGACTCCGAAGAAGATGAGCAGCTAAATGTTGCCATAAACTATTTACTGAAAGATTTAATTACTGTGGAGTAGTGGTGGCTTAATATGGGGAAAAAATCGTGGAATTATCTTTACTCTTTACTGTTTTCTATAATTCTAATATTACTTTTAGGGATATTTTTGAATTTAAACAGCAATGAATATAATATTGGGCATAAATCGGTTGTTGACAATAAATACAAACCCAAGGAGACTCTTGAGCAAGAACAGGTGCAGTCTGTAAGTGAAAAGCGGGTACTTTTTTTACCTGAATATTTTGAGCAGAAAGGCAAAGAAACACCCTTGCTTGATAGATTTTTAACAGATAGAAAGAGGAGCGAGATAAAAGCTAAAGTGGCAATTATTATTGATGATATTGGATATCATAAAGATATTGCGGAGCAGATTATGAATTTAAATTTCCCGGTTGCTATATCTGTGCTACCCTTTTTACCACATACCCACATAGTAGCAGAAAAGGCTAAAGAAAAAGGATTTACTCTCTTGTTACATTTGCCTATGGAACCGCATAATTCAAATACTGACCCTGGTAAAGGTGCAATCTTCACTACAATGAATGAACAGGAAATTAGGGCAAAGATTTTAGCAGATCTGGAGGAAATCCCATATAGTGATGGTGTAAACAACCATATGGGTTCAAAAGCCACGGAAGACAATTATTTAATGAGAATTGTCCTGAATGAATTAAAAGAGAGAAATTTATTCTTTATAGATAGTATGACCAGTCCTAATTCAGTAGGTTACAAATTAAGTAAAGAAATGGGAATTAAGACGGCTCAGCGCACTGTCTTTTTAGACAATGAGCAGGATATTGACTATATCCGAAATCAGGTTACCATTTTGAAAGATTCAGCTCTAAGATATGGTAACGCCATAGCAATTGGACATCCTTATTGCAATACCATTGAGGTGCTCAGGGAGTTAAAATCAATTTTAACACCAGCTGGTGTTGTAATTGTTCCTTTAGATGAGTTATTGGAATAAAGTAAAATATTATAATGTTAAATCAGTAAGATATATAGATATATAAAAAGAGAAAAATACAGCCGGAGGGGAAATATGGGGATTGAGAACAAAAATATTAGAGTAAGATTTGCTCCAAGTCCGACAGGATACCTCCACATTGGAGGTGCCAGAACAGCTCTATTTAATTGGCTCTACGCCAGGCATTATGGTGGAACATTTATTTTAAGAATAGAAGATACTGATAGGGCAAGGTCTACTCCTGAAGCCGTTAATGCTATTTTAGATGGAATGAAATGGCTTGGCCTTGATTGGGATGAAGGGCCAGAAAAGGACGGAGAATATGGGCCGTATTTTCAAACAGAGAGGCTGGATTTATATAAAAAATTTATAGATAGATTGTTAGAAAGTGGAGAGGCTTATTATTGTTTTTGCAGTGCGGAGGAACTTGCAGAGAGACGTAAGAAGAAGTTGGCAGAAGGAAGACCATCCATTTACGATCGCAAATGTTTGAATTTAAGTGATAATGAAAAGAAACAATTAATAAAAGAGGGTAAAAAACCGGCAATCAGACTAAAAATGCCTGATAGGCAAATTGTAGTAGATGATTTAATTAAAGGAATAATGGAATTTGATAGTAAATTGCTCAGTGATTTTGTAATAATAAAATCTGACGGAATACCAACCTATAATTTTGCAGCAGTGGTTGATGATATTTTAATGAAGGTGTCATTAGTTATGCGCGGGGATGACCATATTTCTAATACACCAAAGCAGATTGTTATCTATCAGGCTTTGGGAATCCCTCTTCCCGAATTTGCTCATATTCCTATGATTATGGGTCCAGACAATACCAGGTTGAGCAAAAGACATGGTGCAACTTCTGTTATAGAATATCAGAAAATGGGTTTTTTGCCAGAGGCAGTTGTTAACTATATTGCACATTTAGGCTGGTCTTCAGGAACTAATCAGGAAATTTTTACTATAAAAGAATTAGTGGAAAGTTTCGCTTTAGAAAAAATATCCCATCATTCCGCAATTTTCAACATGGAAAAATTAAACTGGTTTAATAATGAACATTTAAAAAGATTATCTGATGAAAAATATGTAGAAATGTTAATACCTTTTCTCATAGAAGCGAGGTATATTGAACTGCCTTTAAGTGAAAAAAAAGAGAAATGGCTTAGAAAAGTTGTTTCACTTATGAAAAGTAGAGCAAGAAATTTTAAACAATTTTTGGAATATGGGGATTATTTTTTCACTGATGATTTTATCATAGAGGAAGAGGCGGCGAAAATATTAGAACAAACAGGGGTAAAAGACATATTAGAGCAGTTGATAAATAAACTTAAAGAGATAGATAAATGGGATGAGGAGAATATTGAATGTAAAGTGAGAGAAATGGCACATCAGTTAAATTTAAAAGGAAAACAAATTATTCATCCTGCTCGTGTCTCGCTCTCTGGTAAGACCGTTGGTCCAAGCTTATTTGCCCTGATGGAAGTACTGGGTAAAGAGAGAAATATCAAAAGATTAGAAAAAATAATTAGTAAATTAAGTAAAAATTCTGAATATACTTTCCCTAAGCCTGATAATGGTAAAAGAGTAAATTAAAAGAATAATTGTAAAAGAGTTTAAACAAAAACCTCTTGAAAGTATAAAATGTAGCAATAATTACCGGTAACAATAAGTTGAAATTTTTCGTCCTTTATTGAAATGGCTTGACCTATAAAAAATTTGTTGTAAAATATTATTGTTGTAGCTATAAAAATTTTGAGGGATCGTCTAGTGGTAGGACACCAGACTCTGGATCTGGGAGCGGTGGTTCGACCCCACCTCCCTCAGCCAATTTATAGTGGCGCAATCGAATAGTGGTTAATTCAGCTGGCTCTCAATCAGCAAACGGGGGTTCAATTCCCCCTTGCGCCACCATTTATATGCACAATGAAATTATTACAGACCCAGTTTATAAATGCTTAAAGAGCAGGAGTTTCCTGCTCTTTTTAGCATAAGGAGATAATGTGAAAGAATATAGTAACAGTGTAGATACCAGAATTATAAAAATAGATCCTGATAATATTGATTGGAAATACTTACAGCTTGCTGGTCAGGCAATTAGAGAGGGCAGATTAGTGGCATTTCCGACTGAAACAGTTTATGGGCTAGGAGCAGATGCCTTAAATGCCGAAGCGCTATTAAAAATATTCCAAGCAAAAAAAAGACCCTTTTATGACCCTTTAATTGTTCATATCTATAATCTGAAAGAGATATATGATTATGTGGAATTTTTTCCGGATGTTGCCAGGACGTTGGGTGAATTATTCTGGCCAGGTCCGTTAACTATGGTTTTAAAAAAGAGTAAATCAATTTCAGATATAGTTACTTCCGGGTTAGATACTGTTGCTATACGTATCCCTGATCATAAGGTTGCATTGGGATTGATTAAAGAAGCTCGGCGACCCATTGCGGCTCCCAGCGCTAATTTGTTTAGTCATACCAGTCCCACCACTGCCTGGCATGTAATTTCTGATTTAAAGGGTAGTATAGATATAATTATTGATAGTGGTGAAACCTTAATAGGGCTTGAATCAACAGTATTGGATGTCACTACGTCCCCTTTACAGATATTGAGATTAGGTGGTATTACTTTTGAAAGTTTAAAAAAGATAATTCCAGATATCATCATTGCCGATGACCATATTAAAATAAAAAAAGCACCAGGAATGCTAAGTAGGCACTATTCTCCTTTAGCTAAACTAATACTGGTAAAAGATAAGGATGAGAAGATGATTGAAAAGATTCGCAAGATAGCTTTACAGCATAGAAATAAAGGTAAAAAAGTTGGAGTGATTGCCTGTCAGGAAAATCGGGAAAAATATTCCGGGTTTATAGTTAAAGTGCTTGGGGAAGCTAAAGACCTTAATTCCTGTGCCCGTAATTTGTATGCTCAGCTGAGAATTTTGGATGAATTAAAATGTGATATAATAATTTCTGAAAATTTTGAAGATATTGGAATGGGGAGAGCCATTATGGACCGCTTAAAGAGGGCATCAAGAAATTGTTAATTTATTTAGTTATGTTTTAACACCTTTATTTAGTTTTTGGATACTATAAATAGTAAAAAAAGCGGAAATATGTTATAATTTAATTGGTTCAAAGGGATAATTGGATGTCTGAGAAAGAAAAATTCCAAATTGTTACTGTAAACCGGAAAGCATGGCATGATTACCATATCTTGGAAAGCTTCGAAGCTGGTCTTGTTTTAAAAGGAACCGAAGTTAAGTCAATCAGGAATAGTCAGGTAAGTATTAAAGAAAGTTATGCTCAGTTAAAGGGAAACGATTTATATATTGTTAATATGCATATTGCTCCATATCAGTTTGGAAATAGATTTAATCTGGAGCCAAAGAGAGATAGAAAACTTCTCTTAAATAAGAGAGAATTAAATAAGATAAGAGGCAATATAGAGACTAAAGGCGTAACGGTGATTCCCCTTAGGTTATATTTTAAAAATGGTTATGCCAAGTTAGAGATAGCTCTGGCAAAGGGTAAGAAGCTTTATGACAAAAGAAGAGATCTGACCCAGAGAGCCATTAAGAGAGAAGCAGAAAGAGAATTAAAAAATAAGATTTGGGGGCGATAGGTATCGACAGGGAAAACAGAGGTAAGAAATGCGAGCCGAGGTTCCTGGTCCTCGATAAACAACGGGAAAAACAATAACTGCCAACGATTACGAATTGGCTTTAGCAGCTTAATAAAGCTGCTCATCTGTAAAAAGGCTATGCCTGTGAGCTTTTTATAGGTGTAATATATAACAGGATATCTGTATCAACCGCTCCGATTGATACAGAGAAAAATTAGGGGATAGCATACTTGAAACCGGTCTATGGGTATTAAGTATCGCAAAAAAAGTTCATAGACTACGCTCGTAGTGTTTTTTATCAACGGTTCTCTGGACGCGAGTTCGATTCTCGCCGCCTCCACCATATCTATAATTTTGTTATTATATTGGAAAGTGAGTGATGGTCCCGCAAATAATCTGAAATGAGAATAATGAATATTCTATCATAGTATATTATAATTCAGTCTTGTTTTTTATAGATTTGTTAAGAAATAGGAAGAAAAATATTGTATTCACTAATAGATAGACAGAACAGGTTTTTAATACAGTTAATAGTTGCTTTGTTCATTTTTTGTTATGTAGCGCACAGGATAAACTGGATTTTAATATATTTCAGTTTGGCACTTTTTCTAGCTTATTTTTTTAGTCCCCTTTATAATTTTCTGCTCACTAAAGGTCTGAAAAAATCAATATCTATCTTAATAATCTTTTTGATTATATTATCTTTTACGATTATCTTTTTATTTTTTATCATCCCCAATACTATTAATGAGTTGAATCAGCTATATAAAGAAATTCCAGGCTTATTAGCAGGACTTCAAAATATATTATTTTCTTTTGAACCCTTTTTTAACAGGATTATGGATTCCGAAAATCTGGAAACTTTTATCGGCAATATTTTTACAGAAATACAAAAAAGTCTGTTGACATTTTCCAGGATCGCAATATTTACCTTATCATCTTTTGTTACAAAATTTGGTTTTGGGATATTTATCATTCCTCTTATTCTTTATTATCTGTTAATAGATATGGACCTCCTTAAGGACAACTTACTCATATTCGTATCACCTCCTAGTAAAAAAGATTATAAAGAAATTGTTATAGAAATTGATAAAATATTAAGCAATTTTATCAGGGGACGCCTTATTGTCTGCTTTTTGGTAGGAGTGTTGATTACCTTTGGCCTTTATCTGTTAAGAATAAAATTCTTTCTTATTATTGGTATGATATCAGGAATATTAAATTTTATTCCTTATTTTGGGCCAATTGTTGGCTGGGTTTTATCCTTGTTTTTTACCATAGGTAAACCCTGGTCTGTTTATATTATGGTAACTGCTATATTCATTGCTGTAAATCAGATCGAAGCATTCTGGTTAAACCCAAAAATACTGGGGAAAGAATTGGGATTGCACCCCTTAACTATCATCTTTTCAGTTTTGATTTTTGGAGGTCTTTTAGGTTTTTTAGGCGTATTATTTGCCATACCACTTGCGGCTGCAATCAAAGTAATAACATATAGGTACCTGATACAGGAGGAACATAGAAATTGTTAAAGAAGTATTATTATATAGCTGCCATAATTTCTTTCATCATTTTACTTTTTTTTGTACCATATAAAATCATTTTAGCAGAACAGAATGACGTGCAACTTACCTTGAATGATATAGTAATACCTACTAATGTATCGCCAGTGGTAATGAACGGTCATATTTTTTTACCAGCCCGGGATGTAATTGAGGCCTTGAATGGAAGGATCACCTGGTTTCCTGTTCTGAAATTATTAAATCTTGAATTAGGAAAGAAAAAGGTGAGCCTGGTTATAGATAGTTTAGAGGCTGAGCTTAATGGGAAAAAAGTGATTCTGGAGAATGCTCCTTCTATAATTGAAAATAGGGTTATGATTCCTTTGGAAGTATTACAGTTGTTGACTGAAGTAGAGACTGAATGGAACCAAGCTTCAAAAGAAATAATTATTACCAGTCATAAACCTCAGGTAACTTCTATTCGTAGTTTTTCTCATCCGGATAAAACCAGGATAGTTATTGATATATCAGAAAAGAGTTCCTATCATGTTCTAACCCTAAAAGAACCTGAAAGATTAGTAGTTGATATTGATGCCACTCTGAAGCAATTGAATAAAAAAGAAGAAGAATTAAATGTTGATGATTTATTGGTGAAAAGAGTAAGAAGTGGTCAGTTTACTCCCGAAAAAGTACGTATTGTTGCAGATTTAAAAGGGAAATATGAATTTGAAGTATTCAATTTATCTTCACCAGAACGTATAGTAGTAGATATATTTGCTCCCCTGAGTCAGATGGACATTGTTTCTCAAACTGAAATTCAATCAGAAACGTTAACAGAAGGTGTTCAAAAGAATACCGATTATGTTATTGTATTAGATCCAGGACATGGAGGTAATCAGCCTGGAGCAATCGGGCCAGGAGGACTGAAGGAAAAAGATATAGTTCTTGATATTGCCTTAAGGGCGAAGAAATTATTACAAGAAAATGGTTTCAAAGTTTATCTTACTAGGGAAAAAGATGTTGATGTTCCATTGGAAAAGAGACCATTAATTGCTATGGAGAAAGAGGCAACTGTGTTTATTAGTATTCATACCAATTCAGCTATACAAAAAGGTTCCCCTACTGCTAAAGGAATTGAGACTTATTTTTTAAATTCGAAATATGCTTCTGATGCATCAGCTAAAGATGTTGCTGACCGAGAAAATAGAGCAAGTCAATTCTATCATCAAGAAACGGATCTATTAAATAAAATCCTTTATGATTTGGGGGAAAGTGTAAATATAAGATTTAGTACGGAGTTTGCTAAAATAGTTCAGGGAAACATAGTACGAAATACTGGTTTGACTAATAGAGGCGTTAAACAAGCTCCTTTTATTGTTTTAAAAGGGGTGAATATGGCTGCTGTGCTGATTGAGGTTGGTTTCATCTCCAATCCCAATGAGGAGAAGCTGTTAAAAACGCCTGAATTCAGAGAAAAAGTAGCCCAGGCTCTTACCCGGTCAATAAAGGATTATGTAAAAAATATTCCTGATAATATTTAAACAGAGGCTTGAAATGGCGAGAAGAAGAAAGAAAAAAAATTCTTTTAAATCAATAATTGACTTTGCAGTATTGGTTATTTTATTGGTTATTATCATCTTTCTAATGCAAAAATTTATTATCCCTTTAATCCTGGAAAAAAGGGTGCCTAAAATAGAAGAAACAAAGGAAGAAATTGAGTTGACACCCCCATCTGATGTAGTTGGGGAAGAACAGATTGTGTTATATTTTGCCGATGGAAATGCGCAATACCTGGTTCCCGAATATAGAAAGATAAAGATAGTTGAGGGAATAGCCAAACAGGCAATAATAGAGCTTATTAAGGGTCCGTCAAGCAGTGAGCTTTACCCCACTATACCCTCTACTACCAGAGTTAATGGTTTGTATATTGGTGATGGTATTGCCTATATCGATCTTTCCTCAGAAGTAATAAAGAACCATCCAGGTGGAAGTACAGGGGAATTATTGACAGTTTATTCCATAGTAATGACTTTAACTTCTTTCCCTGAAATTAACAAAGTACAAATACTTGTTGATGGGAATAGCGGAGAGACTTTGGTAGGCCACGTTGATACCAGCATTCCTCTGGAGCGAGATGAAAGCTGGCTTAAAAAATAATTATTAGTTTTATTATGATATTTAAATGATGATAAAAAAAGAACGGTTGGATAAATTATTAGTTGATATGGGATTAACTGATTCTCGAGAGAAAGCTAAAAGATATATTATGGCTAATCTGGTAAAAGTGAATGGAATAATAATAAACAAAGCTGGTACCAGATGTAATATAGAAAGTAAAATAAATATAGAAAAAGATAATTACCCTTTTGTTAGCAGAGGTGGATTTAAGCTTAAAAAAGCCTTAACTGAATTTGAAGTGGATGTCAATGGAAAGATAGTTATAGATGTAGGAGCTTCCACCGGTGGGTTTACCGATTGCCTGCTTAAATATGGTGCTGAAGAGGTATATTGTGTGGATGTGGGCTATGGTCAACTTGATTGGGCTTTACGTCAGGATGATAGGGTAACAAATTTGGAAAAGACCAATATTAGATATCTACAAAAGAATAGATTTAATTTTCTGTTTGATTTAGCCACTGTCGATGTCTCCTTTATCTCCTTAGAAAAGGTTCTTCCTGTATTAGCTGAATTATTAAAAGACAATGGAGAGGTTATTGCTTTAGTAAAACCACAATTTGAAGCGGGTAGAGTATTGGTAAAAAAGGGCGGAATCGTGGATGACCCAGAGGTTCATAAGGAGGTAATCAGTAAGCTTTTAGAAAAAATAAAAAATCAATTCCATTTACTAAATATGACCTTTTCTCCTATAAAAAATTCTCCTGGCAACATAGAATATTTCCTTTATTTAGAAAAAAAAATAGGGAAAGATAATTTATCTGATGCAAATATTAATTTGCTCAAAAAGATTGTAGATGAAGCCCATCACTATTTTTTTGCCAAGGAAACTCATGTTTAGCATTTCTTTTATGAAATTTACTCCTTTACAGGTATAGTAGTATCATTGTTTTTTATGATTAAAAATAAAGAATTGTATCTGTTTATAGTTATGTTATTGTTAGGAGGTATTCTTTCCCTCGTTCTATATCTCAAAATAAAAAATAGTCTCAGCAGCAAAAAGGCAACCAGAAGGGCAGTAATCAGTAAACGTGCCGAAAAAAAGGCCGAAGAATTGCTTAAAAAAAACGGTTTTCAGATTATTGACAGGCAAATAAGTAAACCACTCATCATAAAAGAGAGTGCAGTTCTTCATCGCTATCTGATAAGAATCGATTTATTGGTAAAAAAAAATGGCCGTACTTATGTGGTTGAGGTGAAGAGTGGTTCTAAAAATAAAATAACTAAAAGAGAGACTAGAAGACAATTATTAGAATATTTCTTAGCCTATCAGCCGTATGGGATTATGCTATTCGATATGGATACCAAAAAATTTTCCGAAATAAGATTTCAGCTTCCCTACTTTCATTTCAAATTAGTCGAAAATATTATTTTCTTTTTGTTAGGAATGTTGATTTCCTTGTTAGGAATGTATGTTTTTGTTTTAAAATAATATAAGGGGAAATAGATGAAGATTAGAAAAACAGGAATAATCGTAAACGAAGAAAAAGATAAAAATCTGAGAGTTACAAAAAAGATAATCGGCACCTTAAATGAGAAAAATATAGAGGTCTATCTACCTGAAAATATCATCTTTCAGATAAATGAATCAAAAAAAATACATCTACTTAGCGAGCCTTATCAAGATTTGGACATGTTCTTTTCTCTGGGTGGGGATGGAACAATGTTGAAGGCAGCAAGATTGGCTTCACCGTACAAAATTCCGGTCTGTGGAGTAAATTTAGGCGGTCTGGGTTTTTTAACTCAGATTGGTCAAGAAGAAATAGATATCTATCTTCCTTATATTTTAAACAATAATTATCAAATTGAGGAAAGAATGATGTTATCGGGATTTATTGAGAGAGAAGGTCAAAAGAAAGAAAAATTCTATTGTCTCAATGATGTTGTAGTTGCAAAAAAATTATTTGCCAGATTGATTGATTTAGATATGTACATAAATGAAGAGTATGCAATTCAATATGCCGCGGACGGTTTAATCATATCTACTTCTACAGGTTCTACAGCTTATTCTCTTTCAGCCGGTGGTCCTATCATTTACCCTGATTTAAAAAATATAATTATTACTCCCATTTGCCCCCATACTCTTTCGGCAAGATCTCTGGTTGTTCACCATAAGGATATAATTAAGTTAATCATTCGTTCGAAAGGTCAGGAAGTAATGTTAACAGTTGATGGGCAGGAGGGTTTTAACTTAAAAGAAAATGACGTTATCCTGGTTCAGGAATCTAAGTATAAGACTCAATTGGTAACTTTCCCTGGAAAAAGTTTTTTTAGTGTTTTAAGGAAAAAATTAAAATGGAGTGGCAGAGTTTTACCTAATATATCAGAAGATAAAGAAAGGCCTTAATGTATGCTTAACTATCTCCATATAAAAAATTTTGCCTTAATCGATGAATTAAGTGTTGAATTTGAAAAAGGGCTGAATGTTATTACCGGGGAAACCGGAGCCGGGAAATCAATGATTATAGAAGCTATAAATGTAATTTTAGGTTCTCCGATCAGTCAAAATTGGTCTAAAAATGATAAAGAATGTTTGGAAATTGAAGCCTTATTTTATCTTGATGCAATATCCCGAAAACAATTACAGGAATTACAGGATATAAACCCAACAACTTTTCTGGATAATCAATTAATTATAAGAAGAGAAATACACCAGTCCAGAAGGAGCAAGTGTTTCATAAACAATCAACTGGTTACCCTTTCTGTTCTTCAGGAAATTGGCAATTATCTAATAGACCTACATGGTCAACATAGCCATCAATCATTATTGAACCCTCTATTTCATATTGATTTTGTTGATAGCTTTGAAAACGGGCTTTTCTCGGAAAAAAAAGAGAAATTTTATAATCATTACAAACAGTGGCAAACAAAGAAAAAAATATTGGAAGAAATAAAAGAAAAACATTCAGAAACCTTATCAAAAAAGGATTATCTGCTCTACCAGCTTAAAGAAATAGAGCAGGCGAAATTAAAAAATGGAGAAGACCAGGAATTAGAAGAAATAGTAAATATAATTCGTCATAAAGCTAAAATTAAAGAAGTTACAGAAAAGGCATATGATGTTTTATTTGATGGTAATAGTATAGAAGAAATTCCCATTCTTGATCTTTTAGCCAGATTGATTAGCAGTTTTGACAATATTTCCAATTTGGACCATAAGATAAATAATATCAAAGAACAACTATCAGAAGTACAATTAAAAATAGAAGATATCTCTTCTCAGATACTGGAGTATAAAGAAAAAATAGATCTGGATGTCTATCAATTACAGGAAATTGAAGAACGCCTGAATTTGATTAATCATCTGAAGCACAAATATGGGTCAAAGATCGAGGATATACTTAAGTACAATGATAATTTGCAAAAAGAATTAAGTTCAATTGAAGATGATGAGATAAAGATGGAAAAGTTAAAAAAAGAGATTGAGGTAGAGGAAAAGATATTGATTGAGTTATCTTTAGAATTAAGCAGCCAGCGAAAATCAATTGCCAGAAAATTAGAACAGGATATTATACTGGAATTAGCAGAGCTAAATATGAAAAACTGTAATTTTGTAATCAAAATTGAACAACAGGAAGATAAGAATGGTTTGCCCATTGCAGATAAAATGTTTAAGGTTACTCAAGATGGAATTGACCGGGTTGAATTTTTTATTTCTACTAATGTTGGAGAAAAGATAAAGCCTTTAACAGATATTGTATCGGGAGGAGAGGTTTCCAGAATTATGTTAGGGCTAAAATCTATCCTAAGCAAAGCAGACCAGATACCTATAATGATCTTTGATGAAATTGACAGTGGAGTAGGTGCCCGTCTGGGTGCCATTATAGCTCGGAAATTAGCAAAGATTGCTCAAAACCATCAGGTTATCGCGGTTACTCATCTACCTCAGATTGCCTGTCAGGCAAACCAACATCTCTATATAAGCAAGTATGTATCTCTAAATAAAACTATCCTGTCTATAAAGAAATTAGCAGGAGATGAGCAGCTCTATGAAATTGCCCGGATGCTTGATGGAGATAAGTATGGCTCTATAAGCATTGAACATGCTGAAAAAATGTTACACCAGAAGGGTGATGAATAGAAGAATGGATAAAAAAGATAATATTATTAACAAGTTTCTGCTCAGGGAAGTGCATAAACAAAAAGAGATTTTGAGTACCCTGAAGGCTATTATCAATTCTACCGGTGATGCTATTTCGGTGGTGAATGAAAAAGGTATACACACTTTGGTAAATGACGCCTATACCAGATTGATAGGATTAACCGAAAAGGATGTATTAGGGCAATCTTCCAATATTGATATAGCTGAGGGAGAAAGTATGCATATGAAAGTTTTAAAAACAAAAGAGCCTGTTTATGGTGTAAAAATGAAGGTAGGCCCCAACAAGAAAGAAGTTATAGTAAATGTGGCACCGGTAATCGTTGATGGAGTTCTAAAAGGAAGCGTGGCAATAATTCATGACCTTTCCGAAATAAGAAGTTTGACAGAAGAATTAAATCAGGTTAAAAAAAGAGTTCGTCATTTGGAGGCTAAATATACTTTTGATGATATTGTAGGTAAAAGCAGAGCTATGATTATTGCCAAAGAGCAAGCTATTAAAGCAGCTAATACCCCGGCTACAGTATTATTACATGGAGAAAGTGGAACTGGTAAAGAACTTTTTGCCCATGCCA
The DNA here is from genome assembly GCA_029556475.1 of Candidatus Atribacteria bacterium. Lineage (GTDB taxonomy): Bacteria > Atribacterota > Phoenicimicrobiia > Phoenicimicrobiales > Stramentimicrobiaceae > Stramentimicrobium. The sequence continues at coordinate 22,096 of JAKQEP010000076.1, read as the reverse complement.
TTCATAATCATAGTTCCAGAAAAAATCGTCAATTTATTAGAGTTAATTGTTCTGCATTAACAGATACATTACTGGAGAGCGAGCTTTTTGGTTATGAAAGTGGAGCGTTTACTGGTGCCAGCAAAAAAGGGCGTAAAGGTCTTTTTGAAGAAGCAGATCGTGGTACCATATTTTTGGATGAAATTGGTATGATGAGTTTGAATTTGCAGGCTAAAATTTTAAGGGTGTTACAAGAAAAGGAAATTGTTAGAATCGGCAGTAATGAACCCATCATTGTAGATGTAAGAATTATCTCAGCAACCAATATTAATCTGGACGAAGCAGTACAGAAAGGCCTTTTTAGAGAAGATCTATATTATCGGTTATATGTTGTTCCCATACTCATCCCTCCTTTAAGGGAGAGAAAAGAAGATATTCCCTTACTGGTACAAAATATTGTCAGGAAATGTAATCAGGAATTCGGCAGAAACATAAAAGATGTTTCTCAGGAAGTAATTGATTTGTTGTCTAGCTATTCCTGGCCTGGTAATATCAGAGAACTGGAAAATGTAATTGAAAGAGCAGTAATAAATATGAGAGTACAGGACAATGTTTTAAAACAGATTCATCTTCCTGAATATATAAGTTTAAATAGAAAAAAAGTAGAAGAACAGGAAGGGTTTAATGCTGAGCAGAAAGTTGAGACTGATGGTGAAATCAAAACTGGTGGACTAAAAAATATGAAGGGGGAAATTGAAAAGAATGCTATTATCGAAGCACTCAGAGCTTTTAAAGGTGATTATCAAAAAGTTGCAAATTTTTTAGGAATCAGTATAAGAACACTATACTATAAGATGAGCAAATATAAGATTAAGAAGGTTTATGATTTCAAAAGTCATTAATTAAAACAGATGTCCTGACAAACTGTTAAATAGAAAAATTCTATTAAAATGCATTAAATTGCAATAATGTGCAATTTATTTCAAAATATGAATTATAAGAGAAATATATTTTGTTACCCTTATTTCCATTTACTATTAGAGTAATGTCTATATTAAATAGGTGTAAAAAGGGGGAGATTGGACATAAAGACCTTTTGTGAAAAGGTCTTTTTTTATTTGGCATAAAAATTGCTTATATATTATATTTAGATAATTTATAGGATAGGAGGTTAATTTGAAGAAGGAAAAAAATTTTAGAGTATTGGTGATAAATCCCGGTTCGACTTCTACTGCTATTTCAGTATTCCAGGGAAGTAATGAAATTTTCCAAAAAACCATACGTCACAGTTTAGATGAATTAAAGAAGTTTGATAAACTTATGGATCAGTACCAATTTAGGGAACAGCTCATACTTCAATCTTTAGAAGAGAACAATATTCTATTGAAAGAACTTGATGCCATTGTTGGTCGTGGCGGAATTTTAAGTCCTTTAACCAGCGGCACTTACTATATTAATAAAAATATGTTGGAAGAATTACGAGAAAGGCCCAGAATAGAGCATGCTTCAAATTTAGCTGCTCAAATTGCCTATGAAATTGCTCAGAGAATTAAAGTTCCTTCTTTCATAGTTGACCCTGTAGCAGTGGATGAGATGGAACCTATCGCCCGAATCTCCGGCCTTCCTGAAATTGAAAGACAAAGTCTTTCTCACGCCCTCAGTTTAAAAGCGGCGGCCCGACGAGCAGCTAAAGAATTAGACAAATCCTATCAAGAGATTAATTTAGTTGTTGTCCATTTAGGCGGAGGAATTTCTATCAGTGCACATCAAAAAGGTAAAATGATTGATGTTAATGATGCCAGCAGTGAAGGACCATTTTCTCCAGAACGCTCTGGTGGCTTGCCTGTCCAGGCTGTTATCAAAATGTGCTATTCAGGTCAATATACTTTAAAAGAGATGTGTAATAAAGTTATGGGAAAGGGCGGTATTGTTGCCTATTTAGGTACAAATAATACTTTAGAAGTAGAAGAATTAATTGCCAAGGGTAATGAAAATGCCAAATTAATATATATGGCTATGGCTTATCAGATAGCAAAAGGTATTGGAGAAATGGCTACAGTATTAAAAGGGGAAGTTGACGGGATAGTGATAACCGGAAATGGGGCAGGTGAAAATGGAGCACTGGGAAATATCTTTGTTAATTGGATTAAAGAAAGGGTCGGATTTATTGCACCGGTAATGGTTTTCCCGGGTAGTGAAGAAATGAAAGCATTGGCAATGGGGGCACTAAGAGTTTTAACGGGAGAAGAAGAAGCTAAAAAGTATTAGAAATAAGAAAATATTTATCATATTTTTGATTATGATTAATTTTTCTGTTTTTTCTTAATCTTTTTAAAAATGAGGTAATTAAAAATGTTAAAGTCTTTTGAGGAAGTAATAGAAAAGGCGGTTCATTTCGGTCCTAAAAAAATTTCAGTGGCAGTTTCCCAAGCTGAAGATGTAATGGATGCGGTGGAACAGGCAAGAGTAATTGGGCTAGTAAACGGAATTTTAGTTGGTGATGAAGAGGAGACTATACAGGTTTGTAAAAAATTAAATATTAACCCTAAGAATTACGAAATTATCGATGAAGGGGATAAGAATGAAGCAGCGAGAATAGCAGTTAAGTTGGTAAGAGAAAAGAAGGCAGAATTGTTAATGAAAGGTATGTTAGGTACTGATCGCATATTAAAGGCTGTTTTGGACAAGGAGATTGGCCTAAGGACACAACGATTGTTAAGCCATGCCTATGTTTTAAAGTTGAAACATTATGACAAATTACTCACAGTTACTGATGGTGCTATGAATATTGCTCCCAATCTGGAACAAAAAGTTCAAATTGTGCAAAATATTATCAATTTTTGTCATTGTTTAGAGATTGAGAAACCAAAAATTGCCATATTGGCTGCAGTAGAAGTAGTAAATCCTGATATGCCCGCCTGTATTGATGCTGCCTGCTTGTCTAAAATGGCCGATAGGGGACAGATTATGGGTGGAATAGTAGATGGACCATTAGCTTTTGATAATGCGATTTCTAAAGAGGCGGCATTGCACAAAGGTATTAATTCGCCGGTAAGTGGTGAAGTAGATGCAGTAGTAGTGCCAGAAATTGAAACTGGTAATATATTTGCCAAAGGTCTGGTCTATTTGGCAGAAGCTGAACCGGCAGGAGTATTATTAGGCACAACTGCGCCTGTTATTATTGTCTCTCGTTCTGATTGCCCTGTTTCTAAAGTACGTTCCATTGCGCTAGCTATTTTAATGAGTGTTCATCAAAATAAATAAATATAATATATATAAGGTGATTTTCTTGGAAAAAAATTATCATATCCTGGTGATTAATCCGGGTTCAACAACTACAAAATTGTCGTTATTTAAAGATGATACCATGTTATTTACTGAAACAATAGCCCATTCCAGCGATTCACTGAAGATGTTCAATAGTATTATTGAACAATATGAATTCAGAGAAAAAGTAATTTTAGAATTTTTAAAAAGTAGATCAATTAATCTTAATACCATTGATGCTGTCGTGGGCAGAGGTGGATTATTAGAGCCTTTGGTTAGTGGAACTTATCGGGTTAACCAAAGAATGATAAACCACCTCCAACAAAGTTTATTTGGAGAGCATGCTTCCAATCTCGGTGCAATATTAGCTTATCAAATATCCAGGCATAATAAAATTTCTGCATATATTGTTGATCCGGTAGTTGTAGATGAAATGAACGAGATTGCACGGATATCTGGTATGCCTCTTCTTCCCAGAAAGAGCATCTTTCATGCCTTAAATCAAAAAGCTGTAGCACGAAAAGCGGCTTATGATTTAGGGAAAAATTACAATGATGTTAATCTCATAGTTGTACATATGGGTGGAGGAATTTCTGTAGGAGTACATCAAAGAGGGAGGGTGATCGATGTTAATAATGCTTTAGATGGCGAAGGGCCTTTTTCTCCAGAAAGAAGTGGAACAGTACCGGTGGGGGATCTGGTGCAATTATGTTTTTCCGGCAAGTACTCTCAGAGTGAGATTAAGTCTATGATAAAAGGAAAAGGCGGGCTGATCGCCTATTTAAATACTAATGATGTAAAAATGGTTATAGAAAAGGTAATGAAAGGAGACCAGAAATCAAAACTAGTTTTGGAGGCAATGGCCTACCAGATTTCAAAGCAGATTGGAGAAGGAGCTACAGTACTGAAAGGTAATGTTGATGCCATTGTTCTAACTGGAGGTATATCACATTCCTTACAGGTTGTTGAAATGATAAAAGATAGGGTAAGTTTTATTTCCTTAGTTATGGTTTATCCCGGTGAAGAAGAAATGCTTTCACTGTGTCAGGGTGCTTTAAGGGTTTTAAGAGGAGAAGAGGAGGAAAGAATCTATTGAAAGATGAAATAATTATTTACACAGGCAGTTTTGGCAGTGGAAAGACTGAAATAGCTATCAATCAGTCAATAGAAGCTTTAAAGAAAAAAGAAAAGGTAGTTATTGTTGATTTAGATATTGTTAATCCCTATTTTCGTTCTAGAGATATGAAAGAAAAATTAAAAAGGATTGGTATCACAGTAATTACTCCTCCGGGTAAATTTGCCATGGCTGATTTGCCTTTAATTGCTCCAGAAATTAAGGGGATGCTTGAAGATTCTAATCGAAGACTAATTATTGATTTAGGTGGAGATGATATTGGCGCCAAATCAATTGCTAGTTTTTATCCGGTATTAAAAGATGTCGGATATCAGATGGAAATGGTCATTAACCCATATCGTCCTTTTACCCAGAATAGCGAGCAGATATTTGAGATGCTCAGAGAGTTGGAGCTATCCTCGCGCTTAAAGATTAACAGTTTGATCAGTAATCCTAATTTAGGAGGACAAACAGACCTTGAATCAATTATAAAAGGACATAATATTGTAAAGGAAGCCTCTAAAGAGCTTGGGTTACCAATAAAGTATCTGACAATTGAAGAATCTATTTACCAGAAGATAGGAAGGTATAATTTTTCAGAAAAAATAATGACAATTCATCGATATATGAGTTTACCGTGGGATGGATAAGAAATTAATAAGTAATGAATGTTAGTGTAAGATGCGAAAAATAGATAAGGAGGGTTTTGTATGGCAAAAATAATTATAGACCGCGAGAGGTGTAAAGGTTGTGAGTTATGTACACTGATATGTCCTCAAAAGATAATAGTGATGTCAAAATCATTTAACAAAAAAAGTTATCATCCTGCTGAGTTGATGAACCCGGAAAAATGCACCGGATGTGCTTTTTGTGCTATGACCTGTCCAGATGTTGCTATAGAAGTGTACAAATAAGAAGAGCAAAAACTTCTATCTAAATTTTTAAGGAGGATTGATTATTAATGGAAGAAAGATTATTAATGAAAGGGAATGAGGCAATTGGAGAGGCTGCTATCCATGCAGGATGCCGTTATTATTTTGGGTACCCCATAACACCGCAGAGCGAATTGATTGCTTACATGGCTAAACGCTTGTTAAAAATAAAAGGCGCTACTTTTATTCAAGCCGAAAGCGAGATTGCTGCGATTAACATGGTTTATGGGGCTTCGGCAGCTGGTGGCAGAGTAATGACTTCTTCATCCAGTCCGGGAATTAGTTTAAAACAGGAAGGGATTTCTTATCTTGCCTGTGCTGAATTACCATGTGTAATAGTCAATATAATGAGAGGAGGGCCTGGTTTAGGGTCTATTCAACCAGCCCAGGGAGATTATTTTCAGGCTACTAAAGGGGGTGGACATGGTGATTACCATCTCATTGTTTTTGCTCCATCTTCAGTGCAGGAGCTGGTTGACCTAACTATTAGGGCTTTTAGTCTGGCAGATAAATATCGTAATCCAGCTATGATTTTAGGAGATGGATTATTGGGTCAGATGATGGAACCAGTTCAATTTAAAGAATTTGATGAAAAGAATATCCCTTCAAAAGAAGATTGGGCTCTAGGTTCCAGTCATGGAAGAAAACCAAGAAGAATAGTGCCCTTTGACCTGGACCCCAATGAGTTAGAGAAAATAGTAAATAAACTCGGCCAGAAATATCAGGACATGCAAAAAGAAGTAGAATATGAAGTGGTAAATATTGATAACCCGGACATAGTCATAGTTGCGTACGGTAGTATAGCTAGAATTGTAAAGACTACTATTCAAAAAGCGAAACAAGAAGGAATAAATATTGGATTAGTTAGACCCATTACTCTTTATCCTTTTCCGTATGCTGCAATTGAAGAAGTTGCCAATAAAGTAGACAAGTTTTTGGTAACTGAGATGAGTCTGGGACAGATGGTTGAAGATGTTAAATTGGCAGTTAAAGGCAAGTCACAAGTTAGTTTCTATGGCAGAACCGGCGGGGTAGTTATTTCTCCAATAGAAATTCTGCAAGAAGTAAAAAAATTATTAGATTAGTTAGTATAGAATAACATCAGATAATTATAAAAACATTGTTTATGAAAAAATATGGGGGTAAAAAAATTGATGAAACAAGTATTTACCAAACCTAAATCTTTAACAGATGTACCTTTTACTTATTGCCCCGGTTGCCACCATGGTATTATTCACCGATTAGTTGCTGAGGCAATGGATGATTTAAATATAGCTGAAGATACTATTGGTATTGCTCCGGTAGGTTGTGCTGTATTTGCTTACCTCTTTTTTGAATGTGATATGATAGTTGCTGCTCACGGAAGGGCACCAGCTATAGCTACTGGTATAAAGAGGGTAAAGCCAGATAATATAGTCTTCACTTATCAAGGAGATGGCGACCTTGCCTCTATAGGAACTGCCGAAATAGTTCATGCTGCTAATAGAGGTGAAAAAATAACAGTCATTTTCGTTAATAATGCCATTTATGGTATGACTGGCGGCCAGATGGCTCCAACAACACTGGAAGGCCAGATAACCCAAACTTCACCTTATGGACGGGATTCAAAAACTATGGGAATGCCAATCCGGATTTGTGAGTTACTTTCTACCTTAAATAGCCCTGCCTATATTGCCAGGGTTGCCCTGACAAAACCAGCTTATATTGTAAAAGCCAAGAAGGCTATTAAAAAAGCTTTTCAATATCAGCTTGATGGTAAAGGATTTGCTCTGGTAGAAGTTCTTTCTACCTGTCCTACCAGCTGGGGATTAAGCCCCAAAGAAGCCAATGAATGGCTAAATGAAAAGATGATACCATACTACCCCTTAGGTGAATTTAAAAATGTGGAGGAGGTATCTTAAATGTTAGATGAAATAATTATTGCCGGATTTGGTGGTCAGGGAATTCTTTTAATGGGAAGATTGATTGCCCATGCTGGCATGTTAGAGGGAAAACATGTAGCATGGATGCCTTCCTATGGTCCTGAAATGCGAGGAGGAACGGCAAATTGTACTGTGATTATTTCTTCAGAAGAAGTTGCCTCTCCGGTAGTCCCTAATCCCCTTTCTTTAATTGCTATGAATTTACCATCTTTAGATAAATTTGAACCTTTAGTAGAAAAAGGTGGTACGATTATAGTTAATCAATCACTCATTTCTCGTAATATTTACCGAGATGATGTAGAGGTGGTGAAAGTTCCAGCTAACGACATTGCCAACGAACTGGGTAATTTAAGGGTTGCCAATATGGTAGCATTGGGTAGCTATATTGCCAAAAGTAAAAGTGTGAAGATGCAAACAGTCTTTGAAGCTTTAGAACAGACACTTGGTAAAGGTTCAGAAAAAATCATTGAACTAAACAAAGAAGCACTTAAAAGAGGAGAAAAAATTATTATCGGGTAAGATTAAATATATTTTAAAAATTTAACTGTCTTTTACCTTAAACTTCCTATTTATGTGTATGTGCTGACTTATTAAAAAGTCAGCACATAAATTTCTTGGGAGGAAGTAGACGGACTGTATATATTGTTTCTTTACATTTTTTCTGAAAGATAATTTTTTAACTACAGCTATTCTAAAATATTATAGCTAATTTCAAATTAAAGTAATTTTTGACAACTAATTTGATTTTTACTATCATATGAAACAGTTTAGTTTAGAGGAGAGTTTCCCTGATGGAAGAGGAAATGGCAATATTAGAAGTAAAAAATTTATGCAAATCTTTTGGCGGATTACAGGCACTTAAGAATATTGATATTGAAATTCAGAAGAATAAAATTCATGGTTTAATTGGCCCGAATGGTGCAGGAAAGTCTACTTTTTTTAATGTTGTTTCAGGATTATATCCACCTACTGATGGAAATATATATTTTAAATCGAAGGAAATAACCAATCTTCCTGCTGAAGAAATCACTAGGATGGGTATAAGCAGAACTTTTCAGGCAGGGAAACTGGTACCCAATCTAACAGTTCTGGATAATGTAATGTCTGGAAAGTATCATATCAGTCCCAATCCTGTAAAATCCTTCTTTTTTCAACCATCACAATTTAAAAATCAAGAGAAAGATATTAAAACCAGTGCTTTGGAAATGTTAAAATTTATTGGAATATCAGATTTTGCTGAAAGATGGACCAGTGAACTAGTCTGGGTCGAACGGCAATTGGTACAGATTGCCCGTGCTTTAATATCCAGTCCAGATTTGTTAATGCTTGATGAGCCTACCTCTGGTATGGGTATAGATGAGTCTAAAGCGGTTATGGATATTATCAGAAGAATAAGAAACATGGGAATCACTGTGATTGTAGTTAGTCATGATATGAACCTGATTCCTGAAATTTCAGATAGGATTACAGTATTAGATTTTGGAAACAAAATTAGCGAAGGTAGTCCAGAACAAATTCAAAAGGATCCCAGGGTGTTGGAGGCATATCTTGGAGAAAATAAATAATATTTTAGAAATTTGTAACCTTTCAATCGCATATGGTCCTATAAAAGCAGTGAAAGAGGTTAACCTGGAAATAAATCATGGAGAATTTGTAGCCCTGATTGGAGCAAATGGTGCCGGGAAATCTTCTTTATTGAAATCAATATTGGGTATAAATAAAGCAGAGAAAGGTAGTATCTTTTTTTTAGGACAGGATATTACCAGAAAACCAACGGATAAGATAGTTAGCTCTGGCTTAAGTCTTATCCCAGAAGGGCATGTTATTTTTTCATCAATGTCCGTTTTAGAAAATCTTCAACTGGGAGCTTATCAGAACCTTGCAGATTTTGAAGAAAATTTAAAAAGGATATTTGATTATTTTCCTGTTTTAAAGGATCGAAGTAGCCAAATAGCGGGGACCTTAAGTGGTGGCGAACAACAAATGTTATCTATGGGTAGAGCTTTAATGTCCAAACCAAAACTAATATTGGTAGATGAGCCCTCCCTGGGTTTAGCTCCTAAAATAGTCACTGACATATTTAATATTCTTACAGAGTTAAACAAGGAAGGGTATGCTATTCTTTTAGCAGAACAGAATGCTAAAAAAGCTTTAGAGGGGAGCCATCGCTGCTATGTGATGAAAACTGGTGAGATTGCTATGTCTGGATTTTCTACCGATTTAATAGATGATCCTAAAATTAGACAAGCTTATCTTGGTGGAAATTAATCAATAAACTGATAAAATTGTTTTGTATAATTTCTAAGAGAGGAATATATGGAAATATTTATAGCCCAGCTAATTAGTGGATTGGCATTAGGCAGTATTTATGTATTACTGGTTACCGGATTCAATTTAATGCTTTTGGTAGCAAAAATTATACAATTTGCATATCCCCAGATAGTGGTGGTATCAATGTACACCTGTTGGTGGGTTTTAAAATTAACCGGAAATAAATTAATTATTATTCTGGCGGGTGTATCTGTTTCAATAATTCTAAGTTTATTAAGTGAGCCTATTTTTAGGAAGATTAGCAGCATTGAGGGTGTAGATATTAATGCTTCGTTTATCGCTTCTATGGGAATAGCTATGATTATGATGGACATTATGTCTCATTCTATTAACTATGGTTTTCCTGTTGCTTTTTCTCCCGACTGGGTGGGTGGAAACATTTTTGGTTATGGATTGATTACTGTATCAAAAGGGCAGTTATTTGCCTTATTGGGTGGAATTATTGCAGTGCTGATATTTTTCTTCCTCCTGTATCATACTAATCAGGGTAGATTTTTTAGGGCTATAGCTGAAAACCGTTTTGCTGCTTGCCTGGTAGGTATTCCCATTATTAAGACCAGTATTTTTAGTTATCTAATTGTTGGAATTTTAGGGGGATTTTCAGCAATACTATTTTCAATGCTCATTGGGTCAGCATCTCCCTGGTTAGGTGAATTTGTTGCTTTAAAGATGCTAGCTGTATCAATTGTAGCGGGATTAGGTAATTTACAGGGTGGATTGGTATGTGGCCTGCTATTAGGAATAATTGAAGCTATGGCTATAGGCTATTTTTCCGGTTCCTGGTCTAATGTTATTGCTTTTGCGGTAATGCTAATTGTAGTCTTGATGAAGCCCGGGGGATTATTTGGTATCAAAATATAAGAGATATTAAGATAAACAATTGATAAGGAGGCTAATATTGTCTGAGGTTACCTATTACTTTTTAGGGTTTGCCGGCATCTATGTTCTAATGGGATGGGCACTTTATTTACCATATAGAGTAGGACAGCTTAATTTTCTAATAGTGGCTTGTATGGCAATTACAGCATATTTTGGTGGTTTTGCTGCGCGAGAGTGGGGTTGGCCATTTATCGTGATTTTAATTATTGGGATATTATTTGGTGCAACAATTGCCTTTATATTTTCTTTGGCTATCGGGGATGCTCCCTGTTTCACAGTTGTTATTGTTGGCCTAACATCAGTTTTTATTGTTAAAACAGTTATTGAAAATTGGAGAACTCTGGGAGGTACCATTGGCTTTTTCCATATCCCTGGCCCCAATAATATGCTTGCCATTATTTATAGTTTATTGTTTTTAGTTGGATTACTGGTATTCAGGATTGACCATTCCAGGTGGGGAAGGGCTGCATCAGTTGTTTTTATAGACAGGGATGTTGCCGTTACACTGGGGGTTGATATTAAAAAATTAGGAATGTTTTTTCAAATAATATCATGCTCGATAGCCGGAATGGCAGGAATTCTGGATGCTTTTTTGGTGAAAAGCCTTTCTCCAGAATTCTTTACTTTTAGTATGATTGGTTATTTAATGTGTATATTATTTGTTGGCGGATATACTACTATGTGGGGAGTAATCCTCTCTGCTTTTTTTCTACAGGGGATACCTTTAATGTTCCCCAGCAATATTGCTTCCTGGCGTCTGGTTATCTACGGAGCGCTGCTGGTAATCATCATCTTATTGAGACCGGAGGGCTTGATTACCAGAAAAATGTTGTGGAGCATAAAAATAAAATCACCCCGATATATAACTAATTAATTATTTAGATATACAAAGGAGTTTTTTAAAAAAATTGTTATGCAGTGGGTATTAAAAAGAAAATCAGAAAGGAGGGATAATATAGAGCGATTTAAAATATTACACAATAAAATGACATCCATAAAGATATTTTAATGAAAAAAAAGGAGGAAAAATAGTATGAAATGTAAAACATTGCGATTTTTTAGTATTTTAATATTAGTGATAGGAATCGTTTTTGCTTCTGCTTTCCATATATTTGGGCAGGAGGTAAAAGTCAGCGAGTGGAATATTCCTTTCTTGAACACCATAACAGGCCCAATAGCCAGCATTGGAGAATATATGTCCTGGAGTGCTAATAGAGCCGCTGAAGAGATAAATGCTGCTGGAGGAGTAAGGGGAGTACCTATAAAAATCGAAATTATTGATACAGGTGTAGATAAGGATAAAGCAATGGAGGAGATGGCTAAACTGGTTGATTCGGCGTTGGTAGTAATGGGTCCAGTCCCGGAAGCTTGTATTATGGCAGCAGTACCCATTGCAGTAAAGGCTGGATTATTTAGTATGGTTTCTTCAACCAGCTATGAATATGCAGTTGAATACTTCCCCTGGACACTTTCATGGTATCCAATAACTGAAGAAAAGCTTCCACCCATCACTGCTGCCTGGGCAAAATTACATCCAGATATGAAAACAGTAGTACAGTTTGTTGAAAACTGGGCTGCCTGGCCACCCATGGCGGAAGCACATGCCGTTGGTCTGGAATCAGCAGGAGTGAAAATGTTATCTCAGGTTGATGTTCCAACTGATGCCATAATGTTTGAACCTCTTGTATTAAAGGCTTTAGCTCAGAAACCTGATGGCATTATGTTAACCTGTAATTCAGAAAAAGCAGCAAAAATTATTATTGAATTGGTTAAAAAGGGTTGGACCGATAAATCAAAAATATTAGTCTTCAGTAGTGCAGATGATACTGCTTTGTACACCACTGGTGGTGATAGTTTAGAAGGGATTTCAATTTATAACTATATTGACCTGAACTTAGATGATCCACGCTGGCAGGCATTCAGAGAAGCTTACAAAAAAGACCACAATGGGATAGAACCAGCTTCTCTTTCCACCAATTATTATGATAGTGTTTATATGATTAAAGAAGCAATTGAAAACACCGGAGTAACAGGTGACCCCGCAAAATTGGCCGAGGAAAGGATTAAAATAAGAGACTATTGCCGGAACGTAAAAGGCTTCAAAGGAATTCAATTGACCTGGGATATGACTGATGGAGTGCCTACCGGTAAAGGAACTTTCTTGTTTGAAATAGAGAATGGAGAGAAAGTATTTAAAGCTATGGCAAAATAATATTGATTGCTAAATAGTGAAACAAACAAATAAAATATCAGTTATTTAACCAATCCAGCCCCTCTTCTTAATTTTATATTTAAAATAAGTAAGAGGGGCTTAAGAAAATAAATAAGGAGAATAAATAAAAGAATTGTCTATTTCAAAATATGATAATATTGTCAACAATATTGACCAAAAGGGAGTTATTCAATTTACTCAGGATTTGGTTAGAATTAAAAGTGTATTTCATACTAAAAAAGAAGGATTCAATGAAGAAAAGGTAGCCCATTTTGTTGCTAACAAATTAAAAAGTATGGGTATAGAGGTTTTTATTGATGAAGTAGTGCCTGGTAGGCCTAATGTAATAGGAATTATTAAGGGAAAACGAGATGGAAGAAGATTGCTTTTTGAGGCGCATACCGATGTTGTAACTGAAGGTAACCCGGAAGAATGGAAATACCCACCATTTGAAGCTATCATCCATGAAGGTAAGATTTATGGAAGGGGAGCATGTGATACCAAAGGTAATTTAGCAGCTATGATATACGCAGTTAAAGCTATTATAGATGCAAAAGCTGAATTTAAAGGTGAAATCATATTATGTATTCCCGTTGATGAAGAAGGCATGATGTTAGGTATAAAACATTTTATTAAACAGGGGTGGGCTGATAAAGTTGATGCAGCAATTATTTGTGAACCCGAAGAAAACAATATCTGTATTTATCAGAAAGGTGCGCTAAGAGTAAAGATAGTGGTAAAAGGTAAAATGGCTCATGGTGCTATGCCTGAAGCTGGAATCAATCCCAACTGGGGTATGGCAAAAATATTGTTAGAATTAGAAAAGCTACAGCAGAAAGAGATTAAAAGATTAGGCAAACACAAGTTTTTGGGGTACCCTAGTTTTACCCCAACAATACTGAAAGCACCGGTTCAAGGTGAGGCACAAATCAATGTTATTCCACAGGAATGTATGTCAACCATAGATATCAGGACTGTTCCTGGACAAAATCATGAAATTATAAAAAAATCTATTATAAATATTTTTAAAAAACTCTCTAAAAAAGATGGTAACTTCCAGGCTGATATGGAAGTTCTTGAGGAACGACCCTGGACAGAAACTTCGCCCGAAGAGCCTATTGTCAAAGCTATATCTGAAGCATATAGATATATAAGCAAAAAGGAACCCATTTATAATGGAGTTCCTGGAGCAACTGATGGAACTTTCTTGAATTCATGGAAAGGTATTCCCATTGTAACCATCGGTGCTGGTAATAGACTGATACCTCATCAGATCAATGAATATGTTGAAATTGAAGAATTAGTTGAAACAGTAAAAATTTACGTCCTAACAGCTATGTTGTTTCTAAACGAAGAGGTTTGGTAACCCACTTTTCTTAATTTTTGAAAATAATTTTATAAAAAGAGGTGAAATACCACGAAATCTTCTAACAATTTACAAATATTAAAGAATTCCATTATTGATGTTTCCGGGGTAAAAGTGGGCCACAGTCAAGATTTAAAAGGCGGTACTGGATGTACAGTTGTGATTTTTGAGAAAGGGGCAATTACAGGAGTTGATGTAAGAGGTGGGGCCCCTGGCACACGAGAAACCGACCTTTTGAATCCGGTAAATTTAGTGGACAAAGCTCATGCTATCTATCTAAGTGGTGGCAGCGCCTTTGGTCTGGATGGGGCAACTGGTGTTATGCAATATTTAGAAGAACAGGGATTGGGATTTGATGTTGGATTTATCAAAGTTCCCATCGTTCCGGGTGCAGTTCTTTTTGATTTGGGTGTGGCTGATTTTAGAGCAAGGCCGGATGCCGAGATGGGATATAAAGCCTGTTTGAATGCTACTGATAAAGAAAACAGAGAGGGCAATATTGGGGCAGGAACAGGCGCAACAGTAGGAAAAGTATTGGGTTTAAAACATTGTATGAAGGGTGGTATTGGTTCAGCTAGTTTAAAATGTGATGACCTGATTGTGGGTGCACTTGTTGCAGTCAATTGTTTTGGAGATGTTATTGATCCACAATGTGGAAGGATTATTGCCGGTGCTTTGGCGGAAGATAAGAAGCAATTTATTAATACTATTTCTTATTTAAAAAGGAGATCTCTGACAAAAAATAGTTCAGCTCAATTCCCTGCCAATACAACTATAGGTGTCATTGCTACCAATGCTATTTTAACAAAGGCTGGTGCAACTAAAGTAGCTATGATGGCACAGAATGGTTATGCTCGAACAATTATTCCTGCCCATACCATGTTTGATGGTGACACAATCTTTTGCTCTGCGACCAATAAGGTAGAAGCGGAAGTAAACTTAGTGGGGATATTAGCCGCTGAAGTGATGGCACAGGCAGTAGTCAAAGCGGTAAAAAATACCGAATCATTGTATGGATTTCCATGTTATAAAGATTTATTTTAATTTTATTAAATAAAAAAGAAGTCCATCAGTAAAATATTTTAATCTGAAATAATATTATTTATATAAATTACACACAAGTAAGAAATGTTAAAGGAAAATATATCATGAGAATAAATATAGTTGGTGCTGGTGCCATGGGCTCTCTTTTTGGCGGATTACTCGCAGAATCGGGTAATCAGGTCTTTCTGATAGATATCTGGAAGGAGCATGTAGATGCCATCAACAATAAGGGCTTATGGATTGAAGGATTAAGTGGAAATAGGTTTGTTAAAATTGAAGCAAGTACTGAAACTGAAGAGATTCAAGGCAAACCAGATTTAATAGTTATTTTTGTTAAATCTTATCATACTGAAGAAGCTGCCAATAAGCTTTTACCGATAATAGGTGAGAATACCTCCCTGCTGACTCTTCAAAATGGTTTGGGCAACACTGAGATATTAAGTAAAATATATGGAAAAGAAAAAGTCATAGCCGGAACAACTTCGTTTGGAGCTACTATACTAGGACCAGGCAAAGTGTTACATGCTGGTACTGGCCCAACTGCCATTGGTGAATTGGATGGTAAATTAACTACTCGTATCAAAGATATTGCAGAAGTTCTCAATCAATCTGGGATCAAAACTGAAATTAATCAGAATGTATTGGGGTTAATCTGGAGTAAACTCGTGATCAATGTTGGAATTAATGCTTTAGGGGTATTGATGAGAGTTAAAAATGGCGAAATTGTTAAAGGAGAATTTTCTCCAAAAATACAAAGAGCTCTGGTTGAAGAGGCAGTACAGGTAGCTAAGAAAAAAGGAATTAAGTTAACTCATGAAGATATGCTCAATGAAGTTATCTCTATCTGTAAAAAGACAGAGAATAATATAAATTCCATGCTACAGGATGTTATAAGAAAACGAAAAACTGAGATAGACTTTATAAATGGAGCTATTGTTAAAGAAGGAGAAATGGTTAATATACCCACTCCCTTTAATCAGATGATAACTGAATTGATAAGGGCAATAGAAGAAAAATATGAGAAACAAATAAATATTTAGAAGGAGAAAACAAGATGGAACAAATTAAAAAGAAAACAATGATTCCAGATTTCATTTTCATGAAACTGGAAGGAAAAAAATTTACCATGGTCACTGCATATGATTTTGCTTTAGCTACTCAGGTAAACAAGACTGATATTGAAATGATACTGGTAGGAGATTCAGCAGCAATGGTTATGTTAGGACTGCAGAGTACTGTTCCAATAAATCTTGATACTATGATAATTTTAGCCAAAGCTGTGGTGAGGGGAGCACCTAATACATTTATTGTAGGAGATATGCCTTTCCTTTCTTACGAAGTGAGCAAAGAAAAAGCAATAGAAAATGCCGGGAGATTTATGAAAGAAGCCGAAGTAGATTGCATCAAATTAGAAGGAGGAAAAAGAATGGCAGATACAGTTGCAGCCATAGTCAGGGCTGGTATACCAGTAATGGGTCACATCGGTCTAACTCCTCAGAGTAGCTCTCAATTGGGTGGTTTTAGAGTTCAAGGCAAGAATCTTATAGCTGCTGAGAAATTACTTGAAGACGCCTTAACCCTAGAAGAAGCCGGTGCTTTCAGTATTGTACTGGAGGGTATTCCAAATCCAGTTGCTAAAGTCATTACTGAAAGACTTAAAATCCCCACTATAGGAATAGGCGCTGGACCTTTTTGTGATGCTCAAGTGTTAGTAATACATGATTTATTGGGTTTGTTTGAAAGATTTGTTCCCAAATTTGTTAAAAAATATGCACAAATTGGCCAGGAAATTGTTAAGGCACTTTCAGAATTTGATAGAGAGGTAAAAACCGGCCTTTTCCCGGATGAAGAGCATAGTTATCGTCTAAAAGAAGAGGTGGAAAAAGAAATCCTGAACTACCTTAAAAAAATAAAATAATTTTCAAGAAGTCTGATTAAAGGCTTAGATTATTATGAATAATAAAGGTGAAGTTTAGTATGGAAAGAGAAAAAATACCGGAAAAAACTATCAAATCTGAACAACTTTATCAGGGAAAAATAGTTAAACTACGAAAGGATACCATAATTCTCCCTGATGGGAGAAAAGCTATCCGGGAAATTGTAGAACATCCTGGTGCAGTAGTTATTTTGGCTGAAAGGGAAGAACATAAAATTGTATTGGTAAGACAATTTCGTAAAGCTGTTGAAGAGTTCTTATTGGAACTACCAGCCGGGACCATTGAGCTCTCTGAAAAAATAATAGATTGTGCCCGAAGAGAATTGGAAGAAGAAACAGGATATATTGCAAAAAACTGGCAAGAGATTTATCATTTTTACTCTGCACCCGGTTTTTGTAATGAAAAATTAACCCTTTATTATGCCAGTAATTTAATTAAAACTCGAAGCAATACTGATCAGGATGAATTTATAGAAATTGTAGAACTAAATCGAGAAGAAGTCCAATTATTAATAAAAAATAGAAATATTATAGATGCTAAATCATTAGTGGGGATCCTGTGGTGGCTCCATAAATGATAGAAAAGAATTTAAATAAATATTTTGTAGATTTACATGTACATATTGGGAGAAATGAAAGGGCTTTACCGGTTAAGGTGACTGCGTCCAGAAATTTAACCTTTGCCAATATTGCCCGGGAATGTCAGGTTAAAAAAGGTATTGATATTGTTGGAATTGTGGATTGTGCTTCCCCTCGAGTTATTGAAGATATTGAAAAAATGCTCAATTTGGGAGAGATGGAAGAATTATTGGATGGAGGTTTGCGTTATCATGATGTGGTTACTATTATATTGGGTGCAGAGATAGAATGTAAAGAGAAAAAGGGAGGTTTGTCTCACCAGATTGCCTATTTTCCTTATTTTGCTAATGTAGTTAAGTTCAGTAAGATAATGAACAAACTGATAACCAATTTAAACTTAAGCTCACAGAATAGCAGAATTCCTGCTCAAGATTTTTTTAATATAGTGGATAATTTAGATGGAATTGTCATTCCTGCCCATGTCTTCACTCCCTATAAGAGTGTTTTTGGCAGTTGTACTGCACGTTTAGAAGAAATTTTTAGTCCTTCTACTTTAAAGAAAATCCCTGCTTTAGAATTGGGATTAAGTGCAGATACCTTTCTTGCTGATTGCTTACCTGAGTTATCAGATTTCACTTTCTTAACAAATTCTGATGCTCATTCCCTATCTAAAATAGCTCGGGAGTATAATACAATTTTGATGGAAAAACCATCCTACAAAGAATTGTTAGTGGCTTTAAAAAGAGAATCAGGCAGAAAAGTGGTAGAAAATTATGGGCTTAACCCTAAACTGGGGAAATATAATCGTTCTTTTTGTAATGAATGTAAGACCAAAACCTTAGAGCCTCCTCCGGTATCCTACTGTAAAGAATGCGGAAGTAAAAAAATCACCAAAGGAGTGCTGGATAGGATTATAGAATTAAGCAATGGAAGAGATTCATTTTCACCCACCCATAGACCGCCCTACTACTACCAGATTGCGCTTGACTTTGTACCAGGAATTGGTAAAAAAACCAGAGAAGAGCTATTCTACCATTTTGGTACCGAGATGAACATTTTACATAAAACTACCTTTCATGACTTGAGTCGGATTGTTGGTCCTAAAATTGCTACAGATATAATTTTAGCGCGAAAAAGTGAATTATTATTGATCCCTGGTGGTGGTGGAAAGTACGGTAAAGTAAGTAAACAACCTTAAAAAGATTTTTTTAAAGAGCTGCCTTCATTAAAATATTTTAATTATGGTTAAAACAATAATAATATCCATATTCATCATTTTTATTTTTTAATGGATTTTCCTCTTATAATAAATTTTTTTTAAAAAATATTAATAAAAAAGAGGATTTCCTGTTTTTTTGGAGAAATAGATATTAGAAAAAGATTTCTAGATATAGAAGGAGTTTTTGTTTGGTTAGGTATTCTGAAGAGATTTTAGATGAAATTAGAAATAGATTAGATATAATAGCTCTTATTTCAGAATATGTGACTTTAAAGAAGAGTGGTAAAGGCTATAAAGGACTTTGCCCTTTTCATCAAGAGAAAACACCCTCCTTTATGGTAGATGGGCAACGGCAAATATTTCATTGTTTTGGTTGTGGTGAAGGTGGAAATATATTTACTTTTGTAATGAAAATTGAAAAGTTGACCTTTCCGGAAACAGTTAAGCTATTAGCCAATAAGGCAGGGGTACAACTACCTGTTTATGAAAAACAGAACAATAAAAGTATCCAGGACAAAGAGCTTATTTTTCGTTTAAACAGAATTGCAACAGAATATTATCACAAAAATTTGTTTTTACCTCAAGGGGAAAAAGCGCTGAATTATTTGGTAAAGAGAAATTTTAATGAAGAAATAATAAAAAGATTTCAACTGGGTTACGCCTTTCCGGGTTTTGAACATCTGGTCCATTTTTTGTTATCAAAAAAGGCAGCACTGGAAGATATATTTAAAGCAGGATTGGGATTTAAGAGCACTACAACCGGGAAGCCAATAGATTATTTTCGTGATAGAATCATTTTTCCCATCATTAATTTACAGGGTAAAATAATTGCTTTTGGCGGAAGAGTGTTGGATGATAAATTACCAAAATATATTAATTCACCTGAGACATTAGTTTACAATAAGGCAAAAAATCTCTACGGACTTTTTCAAGCAAAACAGAGTATTCGGCAAAAAAATCAGATTATTATTATGGAAGGTTATACTGATGTGTTAATTGCTCACCAATTTGGATTTGAAAATGCAGTCGCTCCTCTAGGTACTGCTTTAACCACTCAACAAATTGGGCTATTAAAGAGATTTGCTGATGAAGTTCTTATTGCCTTTGACTCTGACACTGCCGGCAAAAATGCTACACTGAGAAGTCTCGGTATCGTAAAAAAAGCTGGACTGACAGTAAGGGTTGTCCATTTGCCCCCTGACAGTGACCCGGCTGATATACTTTTACAAAAAGGAAAAATATTCTTCAACAACCTTATTGAAAATGCTTTACCCTTGGTGGATTACAAGCTAAAAGTATTGAAGCAGCAATATAATCCTGCCAGTAGTGAAGGAAAGATTAATATAATTAAAGAATTATTTCCCGATTTAAATGACATAAGTAGTGATATAGAATTACGCAGTGAAGTGAAAAAAATTGCTGAAAGATTAGGTTTAACAGAAGAGAGCATATTGTTAGATTTAAATCAGTATAAAAAGGGCAATAAAAAATTATCAAATATTTTAACCCATTTCCCGGTTGAATCTACCCATATTAATGCTGAGAAAATATTAATTGGTACAATGTTGCAGAAAAGAGATGCTATTGAAAGGATAGTGTCTGACTTGAGGGTTGAAGATTTTACTGTGCCGGAACATCGGGAAATTTTCTCTATAATTATGAATTTATTTAATAGTGGAGAAAAGGTATCTTTGCAAAAAGTGATGGATAAAGTTGAACAACCCTCAATAACAAATTTAATACCCCAAATTATGCTAAGAGATGTTATTTCTCTGGATTCAGTTACTATTGAACGTTCCATAAAAGCAATTAAAGTATACAGATTACAGCTGGAACTAGAAAAGACTAAAAAGGCAATAAATGAAGAAGAAAAAAGAAAGAAAAATGTTAATGCCGAACTTTTACAGAAATATCAGGATATATTATACAGAATAAAAACAATGGTATGATCCTTTTTTATTGAACCGGGCACTTGCCGGATATTGAAATAGAGGAGATGTTAGTATGGCTAAGAATAAAGATATTGATAAGTTAATTGAAAAAGGAAAAGAAAAAAATTATGTTACTTTCCAGGAAATTGAAAACTATCTGGATGATGAAATATTAAACATCAATAAGATTGAAGACCTTTATGATACTCTCAGTAAATATGGCGTAGACGTGGTTGATGATGAAGAAGAAAAAGAAGATGATTTAATTTCAGATAAAGAAAAGCCCAAGAAAAAAGAAGACTTAGCCATTTCTAAAAAAGAGATTGATGCTGATTTAGTGGTGGGCAGGGGAATTGAACTTGATGATCCGGTAAAAATGTATCTAAAAGAAATTGGTCAAATAAGATTATTAACAGCAGACGAAGAAGTTGTTTTGGCCAAACGTATGGAAGCAGGAGATGAAGAGGCAAAAAGAAAATTAGTTCAGTCTAATCTAAGATTGGTGGTAAGTATCGCTAAACGTTATGTGGGCAGAGGTATGCTCTTTTTAGATTTAATTCAAGAAGGAAATATGGGTTTAATCCGGGCGGTAGAGAAATTTGATTATCGCCGGGGTTACAAGTTTAGTACTTATGCTACCTGGTGGATAAGACAGGCTATTACCAGAGCCATTGCCGATCAGGCAAGAACTATCAGAGTTCCGGTACATATGGTGGAAACTATCAATAAATTGGTAAGAGTTTCCAGACAACTTTTGCAGGAACTGGGCAGGGAGCCAACTTTAGAGGAGATTGCAGAAAAAATGGAATTACCCCTGGTAAAAATTAAAGAAATTATTAAAACTGCTCAACAACCGATTTCTTTGGAAAGTCCCATTGGAAAAGAAGATGATAGTCTTTTGGGAGATTTTATTGAAGATGAAGACTCGCCAGCACCACCTAAAATAGCTTCTCACACTTTACTAAAAGAACAATTGGATGATGTCTTGAAAACTTTAACTTATCGAGAAAAACGTGTCCTGGAGTTAAGATTTGGCATTGCCGATGGTCATCCCCATACTTTAGAAGAAGTTGGACGAGAATTTGGCGTTACCAGGGAAAGAATCAGACAGATTGAAGCAAAAGCTTTACGAAAACTTAGACATCCCAGTAGAAGTAAAAAATTAAAAGATTATCTGGATTAGATTAAAATAAGAGATATTGTAAGCAGAATAACTTTAAAATATATATAAAAAATAATTTTTTTATGTCAATAACTTTAGAAAATGTCACCTAAAAGGGGAGTTAATTATCGCCAGATAATGTCACCTTTTATGATTTTTACCTGCAAACCTCATAATCAAATAACCTGCCATTTCAAAGAAACAATAACAGTGGCCTTCTCTT
>JAKQEP010000072.1 GCA_029556475.1 Candidatus Atribacteria bacterium | reverse complement strand
GCGATGCTCGATGGAATAGCCAGAAGAAATACCGATAATGAGATGGCTCAAAAAGTGCAGCTTGCAAGAGATAGATTATTTGATAAAATAGTAGCAGCATGACTCTTGCTTTCAGGCTCATATTTGGATTAGAAAAGAGTTGGACTGATAATTTAACAGAATAATATGGTATACTCTCTCATATAATGAGAATACAAAATTTCACAATGAACAGAGGTAAGGAGGGGTTAACTTGATATCTACCAGTGATTTCAAAAATGGTTTAAGCATAGAACTGGATGGCGATTTGTACACTATTATTGAATTTCAGCATGTTAAACCTGGCAAAGGGGGAGCTTTTGTCAGAACAAAATTGAGAAATGTGCAAAGCGGATTAGTCATAGACCGGACTTTTCGTGCCGGTGAAAAGTTTGAACAGGCAATCATAGAACGCAAAGATATGCAGTATATTTATAATGATGGCCACAACTATTATTTTATGGACCAGGATAGTTTTGAACAGATTCCTATCAGTACTGAGATGATAGGAGCCTCGGCTGATTTATTGAAAGAGGGAAATAGCGTTGAAGTTTCCTTCTGTAAGGAACAGGTAATCGGAGTACAACTACCAGCAACAGTTGCACTACAGGTGGTAAATACCGTACCGGGGGCAAAAGGGAATACTGTATCAGGCGCTATGAAACCGGCAACTGTAGAAACCGGTGCAGAGATACAGGTGCCCCTTTTTATTAAAGAAGGGGATATCATCAGAATAACCACCAGTGATAAAAAATATCAGGAAAGAGTATAAAAAAGAAATATGGACTTAGCAACAGTTATTACTGAAAAAGGAAAAATTAATTTTACCCGAATTACCATTGAGACTTTAATCCGTATTGTTTTACAGGAAATAAAAGGGATTATTCAACCAAAAAAAATTAGTTTTCCAAAAATTATCCAGTCATTTGCCAATGAAAATCTTGAGACAAAGAAAAATATTACTCCAGAAGTTAGAGTGGAGATAAAACCTGATTCCATTCAGGTCAATCTTTTTTTAACAATACACTATGGATTGAGAATTCCGGATTTAACCTGGGAAGTCCAGGCAAAGATAAAAGAAAAAATTAAAGAAGTAACCAGCCTGGATATAGAGCAAATCAATGTTCATATCCAGAGTATTCGTTTTTCTAAGAAATACCACTATAAGAGAAAATTGGTCGCGCCAGGCAGTTTCTTGAAAATATTCTAAAAGATAAAGTATAGTTTGATAATAGAATAAGGGTTTGAGGAAATTATGGGGAGCAGGAGAATAGCCCGGGAAATGGCACTGAAAATTCTATTTCAGGTAGACCTTGTTCATTGCAATATCGATGAAGCAAGTTCATATGCCATTCAGATTGAAGATTTGTCGCAATATAATAATTCAGATGATATCATCTCTTTTTGCTTTGAATTAGTAAAAGGTGTACTGCCCAACCTGACTGAGATAGATGCATTAATTAAAAAACATGCCAATAACTGGTCATTAGAGAGAATGGCTAACATTGACCGTAATATATTACGTATAGCCATCTATGAGATAGTTTTTGTGAGCAATATCCCCAAGAGCGTATCTATTAATGAGGCAGTAGAGCTGGCTAAAAAATATAGTACAGAAAATTCCTTTGGCTTTGTCAATGGTGTCCTGGGGCAGATTGAAAAAAAGAATGAAATAATTTGAATTTTTTAAGATAAAAACAGGGATTGAGATGCTTTTAAACACTTCCAATGAAAGAGTATTTACGGTTAGCAGTATTACCCGCCATATTCAAACCGTATTTAAAGAAGACCCCCTTTTAAGTGATATTACTATTATCGGTGAGATAAGTAATTATAAACCACACTCTTCCGGACATATGTATTTTATTTTAAAAGACGAACAATCACAGATAAAATGCGTAATGTTTCGAGGCAATAATTATGGGCTAGATTTTAAACCTATGGACGGATTAAGTGTAAGGGCAAAGGGAGAGATAAGGGTTTATGAGAAAAGAGGAGAATATCAATTATATGTTTCACAGATGAGTGAAGCGGGCAGAGGCGCCTTATTTGCTGCTTTTGAGGCTTTAAAGGAGAAATTAAAAGCAGAAGGATTGTTCAGTCCCGAAACCAAGAAGCCCTTACCCAGAATTCCACATAAAATTGCTGTTATAACCTCACCTACCGGAGCTGCCATCAGAGATATTATTTCCATTACCTTACGCCGCTTTCCCAATATGCACATTGTTGTAATGCCGGCACAGGTGCAGGGAGATGTGGCAGCAGAGCAGATTGCTGAAAATATTACTTTTCTTAATCAGGTAATGCCAGAGCTGGATTTTATCATTATCGGGAGGGGCGGAGGTTCTATAGAAGAATTATGGGCTTTTAATGAGGAGAAATTAGCGAGAGCAATATATGCTTCTGAAATTCCCATAATATCGGCAGTTGGCCATGAGACTGATTTTACTATATCTGATTTTGTGGCAGATCTTCGAGCTCCTACACCTTCCGGGGCGGCTGAAATGGCCATCCCTGAAAAAGAAAGTTTGATGAAACATCTCTCCTTGATAAAAAATAAGGTAAATCGTATTTTTGTACATATTTTAGAGTTAAAAAACCAGAGATGTCTTAATCTAATAGAGAATATAAAATATCAAAGCCCTAAAAATATGATTCTTCAACATCTGCAGACTGTTGATGATTTATACAATCGGTTAAAGCTTAATATGAAGTATATTTTAGATATGAATGAAAATAATCTGATAAAATACAGAGAAAAGATTATTTCTTTGAGCCCCAAATCAATATTGAAGAGGGGCTATAGCATCTGTTTGAAAATTCCGGAAAGGATAGTGGTGAAAAAAATAAAACAGGTGGAAAAAGACCATAAAATTGAAATCATTGTTCAAGATGGTAACATATCGGCTAATGTTTCTGGTAAGGAGGAAATAAAGAATGACCGATAAGAAAAAAAAGGATGAAGACATATCTTTTGAGGAATCACTGAAGAAACTGGAAGAGATCGCAGAAGAATTGGAAAAAGGTGAGCTTAATTTAGATGAGGCATTGAAGTTATACGAAGAGGGAATGCATTTCTCTGACAAATGTTTAGAAAAATTGAATGAAACGAAAAAAAAGGTGGAGAAGCTGACCAGGGAGGGTGATGGAAAATATCGTACCGAACCATTTTCTATTACCGAGGACGAAGAGGCAAGCAACGAGTAAATGGAATTAAGTGACTACTTAAAAGAGAAAAAGAAAATTATTGATAAATATCTGGAAGAGAAACTTCCTTCTGAACAGGAAAACCCAACACTTATTCATCGTTCAATCCGTTATAGCGTTTTAAATGGTGGAAAAAGATTGAGACCAATTCTGACCCTGATGACGGCGGAGTTGTTGGGAAGACCTTTTCAACTGGTCCTGCCGGCGGCGGCGGGGATTGAATTGATTCATTGCTTTTCTCTGGTTCACGACGATTTGCCCTGTATGGATGATGATGACTATCGTCGGGGAAAGTTAACCAACCATAAAGTTTTTGGAGAGGGTATAGCCGTATTAACCGGTGATGCCCTGCTGGTAATGGGCCTGGATTTTATCTTTCAGAATGCACAGGTAGAAGGTATTAGCAAAGAATCAGTTCTTCAGGTGATAGGAAAGGTGCTTGAAATGTTGGGAACCAGGAATATGCTGGGCGGTCAAAGTGATGATATTAACTGGAAGTTCCAAAAACAAATTCAAAATAAAATAGTGGAGATATATTTAAAAAAAACTTCGGCTTTAATCTGTGCATCTTTGGAAACAGGAGCTTTATTATCTCAGGCTAATGAGAAAGAGATTGAAGCCCTGCATACCTTTGGTAAATATTTTGGCCTCGCTTTTCAAATTACCGATGATTTGCTTGATTTTCAACAGGACAAGAAAGGTGATGAAAAACCGTCTTATCCGGCAGTTTTTGGTATTGAAAAGGCTAAAGATGAAATTATGAAATATTGCCTGCAAGCAAAAGATAGTTTAGGAATATTTGGAAGCAAGGCAGAGTTATTTTTAGAGCTGGTGGATTATTTCCAGCACCGCAAAGAGTAAAAGCTGCATTGTGCAAAAAGGAGATGTAGAAATCATGCTAAGAGCTTTTAATCGCAAGTATGATGAAATCAGGCCAATAAAAATAATACGTAATTATATTAAATATTCTGAGGGTTCTGCCTTAATAGAAATGGGAGATACCAGAGTGATTTGTACGGCAAGCGTGGAGGAAAAGGTGCCCGCATTTTTAAGAGGCACACAACAGGGCTGGATTTCAGCTGAATATTCTATGATTCCCCGTGCAAATCAGGTGAGAAATATCAGGGATTCCGTAAAAGGGAAAATAGACGGTAGGACTCAGGAGATACAGAGGTTGGTTGGACGCTCGTTAAGAGCGGTAACCAACTTAGAAAAACTTGGTTCCCGTATGATCTGGATGGATTGTGATGTATTGCAGGCAGATGGTGGAACCCGCTCTGCATCCATTATCGGTTCTTTCATCGCTCTGATAGATGCCCTTCAATATTTGAAAGCTGAAAAAAAGATTGAAAATATCCCTATAAAGCATTTTTTAGGAGCTATAAGTGTGGGGATTGTGGATGGAGAGATGTTACTGGATTTGGATTTTAAAGAGGACAGCCAGGCTCAGGTGGATATGAATCTGGTAATGACAGAGAGAGGGGATGTAGTTGAAATTCAGGGAACTGCTGAAGACCGGCCTTTCTCTATGACCAATTTAAGTAAATTGATTAAACTGGCTGAAATTGGAATGAATCAGGTGATTTCTATTGAGAGAGAAATAATAGGTGAATTATGCTCAGGTTAGTTCTTGCCACTGGCAATAGGGGAAAGGCCATAGAAATACGGGAAAAGTTAAAAAAATACCCATTAATAATAGAATCTCTACAGGATTATCCCCAAATTCCTGAAATCGAAGAAAATGGTAAAACATTTTTAGATAATTCAGTTCTCAAAGCAAGTATAGTTTCGCGTTATACTAATTTACCTGCTCTGGCAGATGATTCGGGTTTGGAAATTGATTATCTGAAGGGATTGCCCGGCCTTTATTCCTCCCGATGGGGGAAGGATGACCGGGATAGAGTAGCAAGGGTTTTAAAGGAATTGGAGGGGATTACAGAAGAGCAAAGAAAAGCCCGTTTTGTCTGTGTTATGAGTATGGTAGTTCCGGGAAATAAGGTCTATACTGAGCAGGGTGTATGCAGTGGAAAAATTACTTTCTCTCCACAGGGAAAATATGGTTTTGGATATGACCCTATCTTTATTCCAGATGGATATGACCAAACTTTTGCTCAAATGGGAAAAAAAATAAAAAACAAGATAAGCCACAGGGCAATTGCCCTCGATAAGATAATTCCTAGAATTATTGCTTATTTCCAGCTGTAAATCAGAAAATATCTGAAATGACCGTTAAAAAAGAGCTAAATAATATTTTTTAAGACGAGAATAACTACTAAATTTGTAATTTTTTGTATATTCTAATTCTTATCATAGTGGTGATATCTGCTCCCCAAAAACATAAAAAAAGAAGTATCGTTTTGTTGACTTATAAAGTTATATACTATATAATACTTTTGTTTCGGGGTGTAGCGCAGTTTGGCTAGCGCACCTGCTTTGGGAGCAGGGGGTCGGAGGTTCAAATCCTCTCACCCCGACCATGAGCGGGAATAGCTCAGTTGGTAGAGCACTAGCCTTCCAAGCTGGTTGTCGCGGGTTCGAGACCCGTTTCCCGCTCCAAATTTTTTAAAATTTTAAATTAGAAGTTTGCGCCTGTAGCTCAATAGGATAGAGCAACGGACTTCTAATCCGTAGGTTGGGGGTTCGATTCCCTCCAGGCGCGCCTTGAAAGTATAATGGTGGGCGTAGCTCAGTCCGGTTAGAGCACTGGATTGTGGCTCCAGTGGTCGTGGGTTCAAATCCCATCGCTCACCCCACTTTATGAGCGCTCGTAGCTCAATCGGATAGAGCTGTGGACTTCGGATCCAAAGGCTGGGGGTTCGACTCCCTCCGAGCGCGCCTATAGTGAAAAAATACAGTAGTCAATTACTGTTGTTTTGAGTTATGATATAATATATAGCATTGATGCGGGAATAAATAGAAGAGGTTGCTATCCCATACCTGAACCCAATTGGACTAATTTTAGTGTACATTGAATTGAGATAAAACAGAAGTATATCGTATAATATATACTATATACTGATGATATAAAAGTGTGTGGGCCGTTAGCTCAGGTGGTAGAGCACCTGACTTTTAATCAGGGTGTCACAGGTCCGAGTCCTGTACGGCCCACCAATATTTCAAAAATTAGCGAGGGTGGTGGAATAGGTAGACACGCTGGATTTAGGATCCAGTGGGTAACTCCATGCGGGTTCGAGTCCCGCCTCTCGCACCAAAAAATCTGACCGCAAAGAAATTTTGCGGTTTTATTATGATAAGTGGAAGCTGTGGAGGAAGGAAAGCATGTTTCATATTGAAAAAGGTAAGAGGGAAGAGAATCAAATAGAATTAAAAGTTACTATGGAGCCAGATACAGTTGATGAGGCATTTAAGGAAATATACCATGAATTTTCTCAGAAGGTTAAGGTTCCCGGTTTTCGCACCGGCAGAGTGCCCATTAATATACTGGAGATGAATTTAGGTAAAGAATATATAAATCAACAGGTTGCTGAAAAACTGATAAAAGAAAGTTACAGTAAAGCCATAGAAGAGAGTGAACTGGACCCTATTGATGTTCCCAAAGTTGAGTTAATACAGATTGAAAAGGATAAACCCTTTATCTATAAAATCATCTTAGAATTAAAGCCTGAATTTGAAATACCTGCTCTGGGTGATATTTCTCTGGAAAAGAAACAACAAGAAGTAACCGAACAGGAGATAGAGGCAGAATTGGAAAAGCTCAGGGAAAGCCATGCTAAATTAAAGGCGATAGAAAACAGAGAATCACAAATGGGGGATTTCCTGGTACTGGATTTTGAGGCTTTTCTTAATGGCAAATCAGTAGAGAACAGCAAAGCAGAAAAACAGATAATTCAGCTTGGGGAAAGGGTACCGCCAGAATTCAATGAAAATCTGACTGGTGTAAAACCAGATGAGGAAAAAGAAATAATAGTAAAATATCCTGATAATGTAAATGATAAAAAATTAGCAGGAAAAGAAATTACCTATAAGATAAAAGTATTAGAAATTAAAGAGAAGGAATTGCCGGAATTAGATGATGACTTTGCCAAAAGTGTTGGTGACTATCAAAAACTGGATGATTTAAAGGTTCATATCGAAAAGCAATTAAATGAACAGGCAAAATTTCAGACGGAAAGAGAATTTCAGGACCTATTAATGGAAAAAGTCTCTGAAAAATGTATTTTTGAAGTTCCTGAAGTACTGATAGAAAAACAACTGGAACATATGTTCAATAATTTGAAAGAAGATTTAAAAATAAGAAATATGACCCTGGAGGAGTATTACAAATTAATCAAAGCTGATGAAGAAAAGGTCAGGAAAGAATATCGCTTAATTGCCGAAAAACAGATAAAACAGGAACTCATTATTGACAAAATTATACAAGATGATAAAATTACGGCTACTGAAGAAGAAGTAAACAAAAAAATTGAGGAAATTGCAGAGAGTACCAATCAAAAACCGTTAAAAGTGAGAGCAATGTTTGAAAAAAACAAGACTCTGGACAATCTAAAAGAGCAGATTAAAAGAGATAAAGCCATTGCGGTACTCTCAGCAAAGATAAAAATAGTTGAAAAATAAGGAGGAATCCAAAATGTATTTAGTTCCTATAGTGGTGGAGAAGACTCCCCAGGGGGAAAGATCCTATGATATATACTCGCGGTTGTTAAAAGATAGAATTGTATTTTTAGGCAGTCCTATTGATGATCAGACCGCTAACATAATAATTGCACAGCTGTTGTTTCTGGAAGCTACTGACCCGGAAAAGGATATTCATATCTATATCAACAGTCCTGGCGGCTCGGTAAGTTCTACAATTGCTATTTATGATACCATACAGTATCTTAAATCCCATGTTGCTACAACCTGCCTTGGTATGGCTGCCAGCGGCGCTGCCTTGATTTTAGCCTCTGGTACTAAGGGGAAGAGATTTTCTTTGCCCAATTCCAGAATTATGCTGCATCAGCCATTAGGAGGTGCCCAGGGACAGGTATCTGATATTGAGATTCAGACTAAGGAGCTACTGAGAATCAAGAAGAAAATAAATGAGATAATAGCCTATCACACCAATCAGCCTTTGGATAGAATCGAAAAAGATACTGACCGTGATTATTTTATGACCGGAGATGAAGCCAAAGAATACGGGATTGTGGATGAAGTTATTAAGAAACGCAGTGATATTGAAAAGAAATAACTTGAGGAGTTCAGAATGAAATGTTCGTTTTGCGGAAAAGACCAGCTTGAAGTTGGAAAGATGATTTCAGGACCCGATGGAGTTAATATATGCGGTGAATGTATTCAGGTTTGCAACTACATTCTAAGTGAAGAAAAAATTAAAAAAGAAAAACAGAATTTTTCAATAAAGAATATTCCTACTCCTGAGGGAATAAAAAGGTATTTAGATCAATATGTGATAGGGCAGGAGAGGGCAAAAAAAATACTTTCCGTAGCTGTCTATAATCATTACCAGAGAATAGATAATAATCTTTTCAGAAAGGATAGGAAAACAGGCAAGAAAACAGCAAAAGACTTTGTAAAATTGGATAAAAGCAATATCTTGCTCCTGGGTCCCAGTGGTTGCGGAAAAACACTTTTAGCCAAGACTTTAGCAGAAAAGTTAGAAGTTCCCTTTGCTATAGCTGATGCTACTACCCTTACCGAGGCCGGTTATGTGGGAGATGATGTGGAAAATGTATTGCTGAAGTTATATCATGCTGCGGGTGAAGATATACAAAGTGCAGAAATGGGTATTATCTATATCGATGAAATAGATAAGATTACCCGAAAGTCGGAAAATCCCTCTATTACCCGTGATGTATCCGGAGAAGGTGTACAGCAGGCTTTATTGAAAATACTGGAAGGAACTAGTGCAACAATGCCCGTGCAGGGAGGAAGAAAGCATCCGCATCAGAAAAATATTGATATTGATACCACCCAGATATTATTTATCTGTGGAGGTTCCTTTGAAGGATTGGAAAATATTATCAAAAGCCGATTACAGACTCGCCATATTGGTTTTAATGCAGATATTTTTAGCAGTGAAAAGAAGCGGGAAAAAGATAAGATTTTAAGACAGGTTTTACCGGAAGATCTGATTAGATTTGGTTTAATACCGGAATTAGTAGGCAGACTGACCATCATTGCTACTGTTGAAGACCTTGATAGAAATGCTTTAATGGATATTTTAATTAAACCTAAAAATGCCCTTACCTTGCAGTACAAACAGATTTTCCAAAATCAGGGAGTTGAGTTGAAATTCACTCAGTCAGCCCTGGAAGCAGTGGTGGAGAAGGCCATAAGCAGAAACACTGGTGCCCGGGGATTAAGGTCGATTATTGAAGAATCTATGCTTGATATTATGTATGAGATACCTTCCCATAAGAATATAAAAGAATGCACCATAACAGATAAGGTTATTAAAAACAATGAAATGCCCATTGCTATCAGAGAAAAGGAAAAGAAGCAAATAAAAGAAACTGCTTAATAATCAAAAACTTATCTTTATCGCTTTTTTGCTTGACATCCTAAAATATTGATAGTAATATAGAGCAAATAAATCTATTAGTGATTGGTATTGAAGGGAAGAGTAAATAAAACTGGTTAGCTGGTTTTGTTGAAAGTCATCCCGGAACCTTTTACTGAAACGAGGGTAAGTTTCAACGGCAGAACCGTTAACACTATTAGAAGAGCCTGTTCTATAACTTAAATTAACAAGTATAAAGAACAGGAATTAAGGTGGTACCACGAACCCTTTTCGTCCTTATGAAGGATGGAAAGGGTTTTTTAATAATTCTGAGGAGAAATTCCTATGGAAAATGAACAAGATATAAAAAGTGATTTATCAACGGTTTATAACCCAAAAATAGTAGAAGACCACTGGTATCAGTACTGGACAGTTAATAATCTTTTTCAAGTTAGAAATAATGGAGAGAAGGAAAAAAATTATTCTATCGTAATGCCGCCTCCCAATATTACCGGTTCACTGCATATTGGTCATGCCCTGAACAATACCCTGCAGGATATTGTGATACGCTGGAAAAGGATGCAGGGATTCAATGTTTTATGGCTTCCGGGAACAGACCACGCCGGAATAGCTACCCAGAATGTAGTGGAAAGAGAGATAGCTAAAGAGGGAAAGACCAGATATGATTTGGGCAGGGAGAAGTTTTTAGAGCGTGCCTGGCAATGGAGAGATGAATACGGTTCTAATATCTTAAATCAGCTTAAAAAAATGGGATGCTCCTGCGATTGGTCCCGTTTAAGATTTACCCTTGATGAAGGATTATCTAAAGCAGTAAGAAAGGTATTTGTAGTTCTTTTTAAGGAAGGACTGATTTATCGTTCTAATTATGTTATTAATTGGTGCCCCCGCTGTCAGACCGCTTTAGCAGATATTGAAGTGGAACAGAGAGAGGAAAATGCCAGGTTATACTATATAAAATATCCCTTGAAAGGTTCAGCTACAGAGTATATTACTGTTGCTACAACCAGACCCGAGACTATGCTTGGGGATACTGCCGTTGCGGTAAACCCTGATGATGAAAGGTATAAAAATTATGTTGGTAAAATAGCTATACTGCCTCTGGTAGGTAGGGAACTACCCATTGTTGCTGATAAATATGTTGACCCGGAATTTGGGACAGGTGCCGTGAAGATAACCCCGGCTCATGATTTAAACGATTTTGAACTTGGCAAGAGACATAACCTGCAGGAGATAAATATAATTAACGATGATGGCACTACTAATAATAATGCTGGCAAGTATGCCCATCTTTCTATAAAACAAGCCAGAGAAAGAGTACTGGAAGACTTGCAGGAACAGGGATATATTGAAAAGATAGAAAACTATAAACACTCCTTAGGCCACTGTTATCGCTGTGATACCATTGTTGAACCATACCTCTCTCAGCAATGGTTTGTTAAAATGAAAGAACTGGCTTTGCCGGCAATTAAGGCAGTCCAGGAGGGGCGGACTGATTTCGTTCCGGAAAGATGGTCCAAGGTCTATTTTGAATGGATGTACCATATTAAAGACTGGTGCATCTCAAGACAGTTATGGTGGGGCCATCGAATTCCTGTATGGTATTGTCAGGACTGCTCAGAATTTATCGTGGAGATGGAAGATCCCCAGGAATGCCCGAAATGTCATAGCAAGAATATGGTACAGGATAAAGATGTCCTCGATACCTGGTTTAGTTCAGCCCTATGGCCCTTTTCGACTATGGGCTGGCCTGAAGAGACACCAGATCTGAAAGATTTTTATCCCACCAATCTATTGGTAACCGGATTTGATATTATTTTCTTCTGGGTGGCAAGAATGATGATAATGGGGCTTAAATTTATGAAAGAATTGCCCTTTAGGGAGGTATTTATAAACCCTCTCATCAAAGATATAGAAGGGAAGAAGATGAGTAAGTCGAGGGGCAATGTTATTGACCCCTTGCTGGTGATTGACCAGTATGGCGCTGATGCCTTACGGATGACTTTGGCCTCTCTGACCATTCAGGCAAATTATATTCGTTTATCAAAAGATAAGATTGAAACATACCGCAATTTTACTAATAAAATATGGAACGTGTCCCGCTTCGTAATAACTAATCTACAAAATTTCAATCCATTGAATATAAAGGAAGAAGAACTGAAATTCAATATATTTGACCGTTGGATATTGGCCCATTTGAATAAATGCATCAAAAAAGTAACAGAAGGACTGAACAATTACAAATTTAGTGATTCAGCTATGGCAATATATGAGTTTACCTGGAATTATTTTTGTGACTGGTATATAGAGCTGGTGAAAGAAACATTGTATCAAAAAGAAAACAGTATTGAGAAAGAGACTACCCAATACGTTCTCTGGTATGTTATGGAAAACATTTTAAAACTATTACACCCTTTTATGCCTTTTATAACTGAAGAAATCTGGCAGAAAATTCCTCACAGAGGACTGAGCATCTCTATCAGCAACTGGCCTCTATACCAAAAAGAAAGCCTTAAGCGGAATATCGAAGAGAAAGTTACCGTCATTCAGGAAGTTATTAAGGTAGTTCGCAATATTAAAGCTGAAATGAATATTCCTTTAACCAGGAAAGTGGATTTGCATATCAAAGTAACAGATAATAAAAAAGAAGAAATTTTAAAGGAAAGCTTGCCCTATATCAAGAGTTTGGCACATATCAATTCCATCTTCACGAGTAGTGCTTTAGAAAAACCAGAATATTCTGCTACCGGTGTTTTAGAGGATATAGAAATTTTCATTCCACTAAAGAATGTTATTGATATTGAGGCAGAAGTGAAGCGATTAGAACACAAATTAGCAAAGATTGAAAAGGAATTAATCCTTATTAATAAGAAATTAAACAATGCTGATTTTATTGAAAAAGCGCCTAAAGAAGTTATAAATAGAGAAAAAGAAAAGATGGATGAATTGGCAGATATAAGGGACAGGGTTTCCCGAAACCTGAAGACCATAAAATAGTAATAGTATATGAAAAATAGTTATAAAGAAGCAATTAAATATATCTATAATCTCAATAAATATGGTATAAAATTAGGTCTTAAAAATATCACCTGTTTACTCTCACTTTTTGATAACCCACATTTAAAGGTTAATATAATTCATGTAGCTGGTACCAATGGAAAGGGTTCTGCCTCTGCCATTACCCATTCCATATTACAAAATGCCGGGTTTAAGGTAGGCTTATACACCTCCCCGCATCTGGTTTCTTTTCAGGAAAGAATGGTAATAAACGGAGAATATATTACTCCTGAGGAGGTTTGCAGTCTACTGGATAGACTGAAACCGGCTATCAATAAAGTTGCCCATACCAGGGGCTGTCAACATCCTACTTTTTTTGAAGTTATTACTACTATGGCTTTTCTCTATTTTTATGAGAAAAAGGTTGATTTTGCTGTTATGGAAGTGGGCTTAGGCGGAAGAATGGATGCCACCAATGTCAGTCAGCCTCTTGTTTCAGTCATTACCCATATTGATTTTGACCATATGGATAGACTGGGTAATACCCTGGCTGAAATTGCCGGGGAAAAGGGGGCTATTATTAAGCAAAATACACCCGTGGTAAGTGCAGATCAGTTCCCTGAAGCTCAAGAGGTAATAAAAAAGATTGCCAGAGAGAAAAAATCTCCCTTGTATACTTATGGAGAAGAGTTTAATACTACCCTTATCAGTTCTCAGTTAAAGGGAAACTATTTTAATTATAGAGGAATTTATAATAGAATTAATAATTTATATGTTCCCCTAGCAGGTGAGTTTCAACTAGAAAATACTTCTTTGGCTATAGCTGCCACAGAACTGCTCAATGACAATGGTTTTATGGTAACTGAAGATGATATTATCAGAGGTGTAAGCAATAGCCGATGGCCTGGCCGCTTTGAAATTATAAGTGAAAAACCACTGGTTATATTGGATGGAGCACATAACCCCAATGGAGCCAAACAATTTATTCTCAATTTAAAAAAATTGGTACCGGACAAGAAAATAATTGCCGTACTGGGTGTCTTTCAGGATAAAGATTATATGGCCATTTTAAAAACCATTGTTCCTCACGTTAATCAGGTAATTCTTACCATGGCTGATAATCCACGCGCTACTCCCATCAAAATCTTAGCTGAGGAGGTCAAAAATTATATTGATGATGTGAATATCTTTGAAACCAGGAAAGTTTCGGCTGCCATAAAGAAGGCGTTTCAAATAGCACGGCAAGATGATGTAATCTGCATAACCGGTTCACTGTATACTGTAGGTGAGGCAAAAACTTATTTTCTTGAAGAAAAAAATTTAAAAAAGGGGTAATTAGTTTTGATTATTTTCTCTAAACAGGAAAAAATAGTTTTGTTGTTAATTGTCTCTGTTGTGATAATATTCTTCTTTTGGAAATTGTACCTTCAGGAAAAAGAAGGTATCACAATCATATCTGCCTCTCAGGAAAGTAGTGAGACCAATACTGGCAGTAAAAATATTGCGGAAGAGGAAATATGTATTATACATATTTCCGGAGCGGTAAACCAGCCGGGTGTTTACCAGCTGTCTAAGGGTAAGCGCATAATTGATGCCGTAAAGATGGCAGGCGAAGCTACAGAAAAAGCTAATCTCGATGCTGTAAATCTGGCGGCACCTGTATACGATGGCCAAAAGATAATCATACCTTATCTTATAACAGCTGAAGGTATGGATAATGAATTACAGATGAAGGGTAATTCAGGTATAGATTATTCTACAAACTTTTCTTTTAAAGATAGTAGTTCTATAAATATTAATAACTGTTCAGCCCGGGAATTAGAATCTTTGGAGGGTATAGGACCTGTTTTAGCAGAACGTATTGTGGAATATCGTAGAAATAATGGCCCTTTTGGCAAGATAGAAGATATCAGAAAAGTCCCGGGAATCGGTGAAAAAAGATTTGAAGCAATTAAGGAGATGATAACTGTCTACTAAGCAGATATATCCATTATCCAATTTTCAGGTACCGCTGCTATCTTTGCTGATATCCTATATTATTGGAATAATAATTCAAAGAAATTGTATTATTCTGACTACCAAATCCCTTTTTTTATTCTGCCTTATAGTCCTGTTTTTAAGTTTTATCTCCTATGGCAGGCGCTGGAATTTAACGGGTGTATTCTTGCTACTCTGTTTTCTATTATTCGGAATGCTGAACACCTCCTTTCAAAGCCAACCACTAGGCTCTAATCATATTTATCAGTTTGTAAGCAAACCGGGAATTTTGACTGGTAGAATTTGTGAGGCAAAATTCGATTCAAACCATCAGTATCTGGAAATATTACTTTCTGTCCAATCCTTTAAAGAATATGACCAGCATTATGCTGTACAAGGCAAAGTCCTGCTTATAATCAATGGGGATGGGTCTTCTTTGCAATACGGAGATCTGATTGAGGCAAAAGTAGTATTACAAGAACCTCCCTTACCTAATAATTTTGGCGAGTTTAATTACCGGGAATATTTAGCCAGGCAGAAAATATTTGTAACAGACCGTATTAATATTGATCAGGTAGTTCTGATTACCAGTAAGAGACAAATAGGCCTACCTTATTTAAAAAATTCCTTGAGAAATAAAATAGAAAATAAAATTGATATTCTCTACCGCTATCCCTATAATGCGCTCATAAAAGCTGTTACTACAGGCAACAGAAAAGAAATTCCTTTAGAATGGGAACTAATTTTTCAAGATGCCGGGACTATGCACATACTGGCAATTTCAGGGCTACATGTTGGGATAATTGCCTCAGTACTTTTCTTTATTTTCAAATTAATTCCCTATTTAGGCAGAAGAAAAAATTTAAGTTATACTCTTATTATTGTTTTCCTGCTGGGCTATGCTGCCATAGCCGGTTTCCGTCCCTCAGTCAACAGAGCTACTTTGATGTTTATTACTATGCTTGGTGCCAGATATTTTAACAGGCCATACCACCTTTCTAATAGTCTTTATTGGACAGCATTTTTATTACTATTTTATCAACCTTTGTTATTATTTGATGCCGGTTTTTTGCTTTCTTTTACTGTAACTTTTTTCATTATTTTTCTCTACCCGATAATAAAAGAAAAATTAAATTTCCTGCCCCTTTGTATTTCTCAGCCATTGGCAGTTTCCACAGCTGCCTGGTTGGGAATGGCTCCGCTATCTGCCTATTTCTTCTATAAGGTCTCTTTTATTGCTCTTTTATCAAATTTGATTATAGTCCCTTTAATCAGTGTAATTTTAGTTTTAGGAATAATCTCAATTGGCTTTTCAGTAATATATCTTCCTTTTGCAAGATTATTTGTTTTACTAAATCAAATATTTATCAATTTTTTAATACAGATTACTAAAGTATTCACTTCTTTACCATTTGCCGCTATATATCTGGCTCAACCAAAAATATATCAAATTATTTATTGTTATCTTTTTATTATATCTTTTGCCCTTATTCTATCTTACTGGTTCAAAT
This sequence comes from Candidatus Atribacteria bacterium, assembly GCA_029556475.1. Taxonomy (GTDB): domain Bacteria; phylum Atribacterota; class Phoenicimicrobiia; order Phoenicimicrobiales; family Stramentimicrobiaceae; genus Stramentimicrobium. Next base: position 7,071 of record JAKQEP010000072.1, on the reverse strand, counting down.
TAAATATGGAGAAAAAGAAAAAAATATTTTGGGTAATGTTTGTTTCTTTAACTATATTTTTAACTACCACAGCTGCCTTTTCTCCGAATTTACTTTCTATTCATTTTATAAACGTAGGACAGGGAGATTCTATCCTAATCCGAACACCGCAAAAAAAGAATATTTTAATTGACGGAGGAGGAGCAACCTACGGTGATTTTGATGTCGGTAGACAGATAGTAATACCATATTTGAGAAGATTGGGAGTCAGAAATATTGATTTAATGGTTTTAACCCATCCCGATCTGGATCATTTAAAGGGATTAATCCCCGTTTTAAAAGAGATGAAGGTGAAAATGGTTATAGATAGCGGAATTGGTTCAGAAGATAGAACTTATTCTGAGTTTCACTCTTTAATTACAGAAAATAAGGATATATTCCATTATCAAGTAGATGCTGGGGATACCATCAGTATAGAACCAGATTTGAAAATAATAGCTCTTAATTCTGCAAATATGAGCACATATGGCTATGATAATAATTTTAATAATCATTCAATTGTGTTAAAATTACTCTATGGTAAGACCAGTTTCCTATTTACCGCTGATATTGAAGAGTTGGCAGAAATAAATATGCTTTATTGGGATAATCTTCTAAAAAGTGATGTATTGAAGGTTGCTCATCATGGTAGCATAACATCCAGCACTGACCGGTTTTTAGAAAAAGTTCAGCCAGAAGTTGCCGTAATTTCAGTGGGTATAAACAATTTTAATCACCCTCATCCGGATGTTATAGGGAGATTGGAAGTTTACTGCCAGAGGTTATTCAGAACAGATTTTAATGGAACTGTTTTAATCAGTAGCAATGGTCAGAAGTATTATATAAGAACTTTAAGGTGAAGATAGAAATATGGCTGAAAAGCAGAACATTCTTAATTTTGTTGCATTACAGAGAGAAATAGAGAATAATCCAATCAAGCCTATCTACCTGATTTATGGAGAAGAGAGTTATCTGCACAAAATTACCCTTGATAAATTTAAAATACGTTTTGCTGAGGATAAAAAATCGGTTAACTATGAAAATTTCTTTGGTGAAGACCTGGATTTTAACCGATTGGCAAATTCGTTGCACACTTTGCCTCTGGGTGTGAGCAGTCAATGTGTTATTATCAGGGAATTAGACAGAATAAAAGCTCCTTCCCTTCAGAGATTGAATTCAATAATAGATGAATTATCTTTTAGTGATGACAATTTAATTGTTCTCCTCTTTTCTAATAGCAAACAAATACCTCAAAATATTAATACTAAAAAAATACTGAAATATGGAGAAATAGTTTCTTTATCCAAACCAGGTGTTACTCAGACCAGGCAATGGATTGAAGAGAAGTGCAGGAAAGCAGATAAAGAAATAGATGAAGAAGCAATCTATTACTTACAGAGAATAACAGAAAATGATTTTGCTCTGATTTGTAATGAACTAGAAAAATTGTTTACTTTTCTGGGCGACTCTATTCCCAAAATAAATAAAGAAATTCTTATAAAAAATATATATGGACTGTCAGAAGGGAATATTTTTGATTTTGTAGATGCAGTTGGGGAGCGAAAAACTGGAAAAGCTCTATCCTTGCTTAAAAAAATAATGGAAAGCGGTGAATACCATCCCTTGCAAATTTTGGCTATGCTTAATCGACAGATAAAGTTAATTTTAAAGATAAAAATACCTGCTGGTAATTCTAAGCAAAATAAGGGAGGTAAAAATCTCCCCTATTTTGTAGTAAAAAGACTTATGAGTCAATCTCAAAAGTATAAAATGGATGAATTCGAAAGAATATTTAATTATTTGTTAAGTGCTGAAATTAACCTGAAGACCAGTTCTTTACTTCCCAGTATTGTACTGGAACAATTGGTAGTGAAAATAACTAAGTGAGGCAATCTTATTATTTTTCAACACTCTGAGTGGCATCATTTTTGTTGTTCAAAGCATAAAGTTTGTATTTTTTTGCCAGTAAAGATTTTTTTCTGGAAACTGTATTTTTAGCCAGAATGCCTTTTTGGGCAGCTTTGTCCAGAACGGAAACACATTGACGATAATGTTGTTCAATAACATCATTATTTTCAGTATTTAAGGAATTTTCAAATTTTTTAATGAATGTTTTTACTTTTGATTTATAAGCAGAATTTCTTTTAAGTTGCTTTTCTGAAATTTTTACTCTTTTAATTGCCGACTTTATTATTGGCATAATAGTTTTTCCTTTCTGAAAGTTTTGCTGGTAAATTTTAACATCTTTTCATATTAAAATCAAGAAATAATAAGTGAAATGTTTTTACGATATATTTTGGGAGATGAATATGACTAACAGCAATTTGTGGGTTGCCAGATACACCGGTATAGTGATGGCTGCAACTTTAGTGTGCCGGATTCTGGGTTTAGGAAGGGAGATGGTCATTTCTAACCAGTTTGGGGCTGGTTTTGAAACAGATGCCTTTTTTGTAGCATTTATGATTCCAAATCTGCTAAGAAGTATTATAGGTGAAGGCGCCTTAAATACCACCTTTGTTCCTATTTTTTCAGGATGTTTAGCTCATCAGGATAAAAAGAGGGCTGACATTTTTGCCAGCAATGTACTAAACCTTCTAATAATAGCCCTGGCGCTCATAGTATCTCTCGGTATTTGGGGGGCACCCTTTCTGGTAAGAGTGTTAGCCAGTGGGTTTCAACAATCTCCGGAAAAATATTTGTTGACTGTCCGGCTGACCAGAATTATGTTCCCCTATATAATATTTGCCTCCCTTGCTGCCTTATTTATGGGAATTTTAAATTCCTATCAGGAATTTTTTATACCGGCTCTGGCACCGGCTCTGTTAAACGTAGGAATTATCCTCTTTGCCCTTTATTATGCCAACAGAGCTGGAATTTATAGCCTATCATTGGGAGTTATGGTTGGCGGATTAGCGCAGGTATTGATACATATTCCCTCTTTAATTAAAAAGCAGTTCCACTATCAATTGACTTTAAATATTCACGATGATGAAGTCAGGGTACTCTTTCAGATATTAATCCCTGCTATTTTTGGGTTAGCCATTGATAAGATTAATTTTGCTGTTGACCGGATTATTGCCTCTTATCTGGCACATGGGAGTATATCAGCATTGTATTATGCTAACCGGCTTATGCAGTTTCCCCTTGGCGTTTTTGCCATAGCCCTTTCTATTGCCATACTTCCTACCCTCTCCCGACATATTGCCAAAGGCGAAATAGATAAGATGAAGGATAGTTTTTCTTTTGGTTATAAACTTCTTTCCTTTTTTACCTTTCCCTCCACGGTAGGATTAATTGTGCTTAGCTACCCCATTGTCAGACTATTTTACCAGCATGGTTTGTTCAGTTCCCAGGATACTTCTCTTACTGAAGTAGCACTGGTCTGTTATTCTATCGGTCTTTTTGCTACTGCCATTTTGAGATTGGTGGTAAGCTCCTTTTACGCCTTGAAGGATACCAGAACGCCTCTAAGAATAGGTATCTTTGTAGTGGTGTTTAATATTATCTTAGATTTAATCTTAGTTCGTTATTTGGCTCACGCTGGATTGGCATTAGCAACCTCAGTCTCAGCTATTTTGCATCTTGTTATTTTAAGTATTTCTTTAGACAAGAAAGTGCAAGGTATATATAATAGAAGTCTCCTCTTTTTCACCTTAAAAACACTGCTGGCTTGTATTTTAATGGCTTTCACCTGCTGGGAAATTGCCCGTTATTTTGATTATAGATTTGATATGAATCTAAAAATATTTCAGTTGAGCCAGGTTTTTATTTCCGGTCTGATAGGTATAATAGTATATTATCTAAGTGGTATAATAATGGGTATCCCGGAATTTAGAAATGGCAGGAAAATGCTTAAGGCAATTATGAGTAGAAAGATGAAGGAAATTAATGAAAATGACCCAATTAATTACAACTGAAAATATTCGTAATTTTTCAATTATTGCCCATATTGATCACGGAAAATCCACCATTGCGGACCGCATTCTGGAGCTTACCGAGGCGATCAGTCAAAGAGAAAAGAGAGAACAGATTCTCGATAATATGGATTTAGAAAGAGAAAAGGGTATCACTATTAAATCAAAAGCTGTTCGGCTATTGTACAAAGCTATGGATGGGAAACAATATATCTTCAATTTAATTGATACTCCCGGCCATGTTGATTTCTCCTATGAAGTATCCCGTAATCTGGCAGCCTGTGAAGGCGCTCTACTGGTAGTAGATGCCGCGCAGGGTGTTCAAGCTCAAACGCTGTCCAATGTTCAGATGGCTCTGGATAACAATCTTTCTATTATACCTGTAATCAATAAGATTGATTTACCCACCGCTGATCCGGAGAAAGTCAGTAAAGAGATTAAAAAAATTGAAGGATTGGAAAACAATCCTATATTCCTGGTTAGCGCCAAAGATGGCACCGGAATAAGGGAGATGCTGGAAGCTGTTATTAAATATATTCCCCATCCGAAGGGTAGCGAGGATAAACCACTGCAGGCGTTAATCTTTGATTCAGTTTATAATTCATATCAGGGTTCAATTGTCTACATAAGAATCGTTAATGGTCTGGTCAAACCAGGAATGAAAATTCAGACTATGTCCAACAAAAAGATTTATGAAGTAACTGAGGTAGGCATTTTTACTCCAAAAAGAAAGAAGGTAAACCAACTCTCCGTTGGTGAAGTAGGATACCTGACAGCTGCTTTTAAAGATGTAAGCTTAACTAAAGTTGGTGATACCATTACTAATGCAGAACACCCGGCATCTCAACAATTGCCTGGTTATAAAAAGGTTACGCCGGTTGTTTTTTGCAGCTTTTACCCTGTTGAAAATGAAGACTATCACAATTTGCAATATGCTCTGGAAAAGTTAAGTTTAAATGATTCCTCCATCAGCTATATGGCGGAAAGTTCGCCCGCTTTGGGATTTGGTTTTCGTTGTGGTTTTCTGGGCTTGTTGCATATGGAGATTATCCAGGAAAGACTGGAAAGAGAATATGAAATCCAATTAATTGCAACTACTCCCAGTGTATTGTACCATGTTCATCTCAAGGATAAAAAAATTGTAGAAATAAATAATCCCTCTCAATTGCCGGATAATAATTTAATTGAATTTATTGAAGAGCCCTCTATTGAATTAACTGTTATTTCTCCCGGTCAATTTTTAGGCGGAATAATGGAATTGTTACAGGACAGAAGAGGGGTATTTAAAAATTTAGAATACCTGGATAAGGATAGAGCCCGATTATTATACCATTTACCTTTAAACGAGATTATGTTAGATTTTTATGACCGCATTAAATCAATCAGTAAAGGATATGCCACTATGGATTACCATATTATAGGTTATCAGGAATCAGCACTGATAAAGGTAGAGTTACTGGTTAATCAAGATATAGTTGATAACCTATCTTTTATTTCTCATAAAGATAAAGCCTATGAACGAGCCAGAAAACTGGTGGATAACCTAAAGACAGTTATTCCACATCAATTGTTTGAGGTACCTATTCAGGCTAAAATAAATAATAAGATAATTGCCCGTTCCACTGTGAAGGCATTGAAGAAGAATGTTTTAGCAAAGTGCTATGGCGGGGATATAACCAGGAAGAGAAAACTATTGGAAAAACAAAAAGCTGGCAAAAAAAGAATGAAAAGAATAGGAAAAGTAGAGATTCCCCAGGAAGCATTTATGAGTATTTTAAAAATTGATTAAGATTTGTAGAATCTACTATGAGCAATATGCAAAGTATCGGTTTGTATATCCATATACCCTTTTGCCGTTCCAAATGCCCCTATTGTGACTTTTTTTCTCTGGTAAGTTATGATGAGCAGCTAAAGGAAAGGTATGTTGATGCTTTAAAGAAGGAAATGGAAATCTATAGTCAAAAGATTAGGGATGTGGAGATAATTTCAATCTATGTAGGGGGTGGCACTCCAACGGTGTTGACCGGAGAGCAATTAAGTGAAATATTGTCTTCCTGCTACCATAATTTTCAAATTGCTAAAAAAGTTGAAAGCACAGTTGAGGCAAATCCTGGCACTATAGATAAGGAGAAAATGGAAAGATTGTTACAATCCGGGGTAAATAGAATTAGCCTGGGAGCTCAGTCTTTTAACAATAAAGCATTAAAGAAGTTGGGAAGAATACATACTAAAGAGGATAATATAGCTGCCTATCAGCTGGCAAGGTCAGCGGGATTTAAGAATATCAATGTTGATATTATGTTTGGTTTGCCAGGGCAGAGTAAAAAAGAATTTGAAAATGTTTTGACAGAACTAATGCTACTTAAGCCTGAGCATATATCCCTTTATGCCCTTTCTGTTGAATCGGGAACTCCTCTTGATAATACTATAAAAACAGGCAAGACAAGACTTCCTTGCGATGATTTTTGCAATAAACTATTTTTAAGTGCTTCTGATTATTTTTCTGAGTACGGTTATGAACATTATGAAATATCTAATTTTGCCCAATCTGCAAAAAGATGCATACATAATGAACTATATTGGAAAAATCGAGCATATTTGAGTATTGGCGCCGGAGCGACTTCCTATATTGATAACAAACGTTATCAGAATTATCAGGAATTGAATCAATATATTTATCTTCTTGAAAATGGTATTTTACCAATTAGATACCAGGAGGTCCTTCCGCTAAAAGAAAGGATGGCTGAAACTATAATTTTAAATTTAAGGATGATGGAAGGGCTGGAGAAGAAAGCTTTTCATTCACTTTTTAATATCACGGTGGAGGATATATACTACCAATCATTACATAACTTAAAAGAACAGGGTCTGTTAACAGAGAGCAATACCCATTATTTTCTTACTAAAAAAGGTATTTTACTGGCTAATAATGTCTTTATGGAATTTTTGGATTGAATCTTTTATATTCTCTTGTAGTGAACCGATATTCTGGCAGAAGTATGTCAATAACTTTAGAAAATGTCACCTAAAAGGGGAGTTAATTATCGCCAGATAATGTCACCTTTTATGATTTTTACCTGCAAACCTCATAATCAAATAACCTGCCATTTCAAAGAAACAATAACAGTGGCCTTCTCTT
>JAKQEP010000131.1 GCA_029556475.1 Candidatus Atribacteria bacterium | reverse complement strand
GTAAGAATTTGTGCTATAGCTTTTTTTTGATCATAGCTATGAGACCTTTCCAAATCATCACAAAAAGCGAGAACCGTATTGTAGCATTTATCCAGGAAGGGATGGTTGAAATACACAATACTCAAGCGTTTTTTATTAACGGGCTCATCAAAACTTTTCATAGCATAACGGGAATTATGATAAGCACTACCATCCATTTGATAGCTGTTGCTTTTACCTTCAATAGTTCGTGTTCCAAACCCGATTCCTGCCCTGAATAGAGGAATCGGTTCAATTCCACATAAAGAAAGACGATTTCTGAAGGTAAAAAGAAAGTGATAAAAATAGGGAGGGGATTCAATACTAAATTGAAATTCATCACCCTGGATAACAGAGAAAGACATATAATCTGCCTGAGCTTGAGGGATTATTTTACAGGTATATTTAAATGATTCGCTAATTTGGGTTTCCAATTGCTGTCTTTGGTTTACACCATACACCCTGGAGCGGATTATGTCACATGTTAGTACTGCTATCATAACTCTTTTCCTTAAGGCAGTTATCTTTAAATTTCTTTTTATTTCTATCAGGATATGATGTCAAGAAAAAAACCAGGAAAGGTTAACATTTCTTTCAACTTATGTTAGTCAGGAGTTGTTACTAATGGAATAACTTATACTCAATAGCCCCAAAATTTCTATGGCAGTGAGGATTAGTGTCCACTTGTTTATGGTAGATTTAACAGATTTTATTGATAAATGGTATACTGTGCCGATATGGGTTATAAGTGCTGCTTAATTTATTGAAGGGGTTATAATTACATAGGTGATAAGAACACCCGACTTTAAACGGAGACACCTACTTCCCGAAGATTTTCCTTGAACAAATTATAGTAGCTTAAATAATGGTATTTAATGAAAAATCAGGATTGAAAAAGATGGATAGGGAATGTCAGCAGAGGAACAGTATCATCTTTTAATATATAAAAAAGGAGTATAAGATGAAAGTTATGGAAGGAAAGCTTATTTCCAGGGGTTATAAATTTGCTCTGGTAGTTAGCCGTTTTAATGAATTTATCAGTTCCCGATTACTGGAAGGAGCTTTGGATTGCCTCAAGCGCCACGAAGTAAACGATGAAGATATCAGCATAATATGGGTTCCGGGTGCTTTTGAAATACCTTTGGTGGCAAAAGAATCCGCATTAAAAAAAGATATTGATGCTGTAATCTGTTTGGGAGCTATAATTCGGGGTGCAACTCCCCACTTTGAATATATCAGTGCAGAAGTTACCAAAGGTATTGCGGCAGTGGGCTTGGAAACCCGCAAACCAATTATTTACGGTATTTTAACA
>JAKQEP010000129.1 GCA_029556475.1 Candidatus Atribacteria bacterium | reverse complement strand
CTGCCTGAGCAAATCTCGATCAAGCTTCGATGCACATTCGGCACATAACATCAGGTCGTTCAGGTCTGTGAAGATATCACAACCATAGCACTTGCCCTGGATGAAGTTAAATCCGATTGGTTCTGATGCATCTGAATCTCTTATACTCATGCGTTATTGGTCTCCATTGCTTTTTTTCTTACCGCTAACATAGAAATTACCTGTATGTTAAACGAAACTTTTCTTACAGTCAAGGGATGGATTGGTAATTTCCGGTACTGTATCATTTATCTGCAACCTTAATTAAAAGCATGGAAGAAGGGGTTTGGTGGGTGGGAAGAGGATTTGATTTTCCTGGGCGGTCGTGGGGCGGGTAGAAAATCAAATCCGGGTGGGCTGTCGGGAAGATCGTTTATCTGCAAACTTCATTACAAGCCTGACAGATGGGTTATGAGGGGTGGGGAGGGGGTTGGCTGCCGGCAATAACGGTTATCGGCAAAATTCAGTAACAGCATGGGAGAAGGGTTATGGTGGGTGGGATGAGGATTTGATTTTCCTGGGCGGTTGAGGGGCAGGTAGAAAATCAAATCCGGGTGGGCTGTCTGGAGCATCGGTTATCTGCAACCTTAATTAAAAGCCTGACAGAACGGTTATTATGGGCGGGGAGGGGGCGGCTGCCGGCACTGACGGTTATCGGCAAAATTCATTACGAGGATGACAGACGGATTATGGCGGGTGGGAAGAGGATTTGATTTTCTTGGGCGGTTGAGGGGCAGGCAGAAAATCAAATCCGGGTGGGCTGTCTGGAGCATCGGTTATCTGCAACCTTAATTAAAAGCATGACAGAACGGTTATTATGGGCGGGGAGGGGGTTGGCTGCCGGCACTAACGGTTGCCTGCAAACTTCAGTAAAAGCATGGCAGAAGGAATTTGATGGGTGGGAAGGGGGTAGATGCCGGCTATAACGGCATGCTGTTTTCCCTGGATATCTCCTGCAGCAAAAGTTAAAGCATAAACGGGCCCAATCCGCAGGCAGCAGATCTTTATCATGATCTGCATGCTGCAAGCACAGCTCATGCAGCTCCTATTTTTGCAATGGCTCGGATCTGCGTAGCTGTGCCAGAAGAAGCAATTACTCAAGCTGTGATGGGTGGGAAGGGGGGGGGCATGGGCCGGGAAAAGCATTTCCTAATAGTTATTCTATAATGAGTTATATATTAACTATCAAATTTTATAAATTGCAATGAAGTCCACTCGTCAAATAGCAATACTAAGAACCAGGGCAGATTACCTCCTAATACTTCCTTGATAGCTATTAAAGGAATCATCACTAACGGGCCTCTAAAGTGATATACGTTTAAATCTAATTCCCAATCTTTTCTTATCCTGGGAACTATGTGTTTATCTATTCTTAAGATTGCATTTCTCCAGTTTTTATTGGTTTGTCTGGGATCAAAATATACTGTTTTATCTGCATCTTTCATTTCTTCATAAAGCATTTCATTGGCAGCATAGACTGTATCTTTATATTTATAACCTACTAATAGACCTGTCATATCTACTTGAAAATTAGCTGATCTCTTTTTTGCATAGGCTATTAAATTTCTCGCTTCTTTCATAGCTTTTGCATTATATTTCATAGTGTTACCTCAATTTTAGTTTATTTTTTATAAAAATTATACATTAAAAATTGATGGATTTTTAATAAAATTGATAAAAATTTTTTTTATTTTATTACATGCAAAATATAAAAAAATAGGGGTTAAGGGGGTTAAGCAGGGCTTAAACTTAATCTGTATAACGGTTTTATAGGGGTTAAAGCAGGGGTTAAGCAGGGGGTTAAAAGGGGTTAAGGGGGGTTAAGGGGGTTAAGCAGGGGTTAAGCAGGGGGTTAAGATAGTATTACTTATATTATATATATAATTATATTTATATAATTATATTTAACCCCTTAACCCCTTATAATTTTTTTCTTATTAGATAAAATAGAAAAAATATTAAGATAGGATTTTACACAAAATTTATGACACTCTCTTAATATATAAATTATTAATACCATAGATCTTTTATCACATCCCATTGTAGTTTTATCATTCTAACTACTTTACTTCTAAAACCAATTTGATAAGTATGTTTTCCTTTTGTAGCTTGTATCCAATTTTTTTCCTTAAATGCTTTAATAATAGAAGAACTATCAAATTCGCTACGTTTGATTATTTCTTTAAATTTATGAGGAAAGATCCCTATGTATTCTCCTTCTCTTATAACTCCAAATATTTCTCCTCTTTCTACTGTTGCCAGTTGGTCTTGCCTGTCAAAACTATTTTGATTCCCCTGAACCCATGAAATGATATGTTCTAAAGCTCTCTGCGGGTAATCTCCTCTTTCTTTATTTTCTCCACAAGTGTATTCAAACATTTTTCTTACAATTTTTTGCGATTCTCCACCAAAATGAAAAACATCTTCTGCTATTCTTGCTGCTACCTGGATAGATGCAAAATATTGTGCCATACGATCTGAAACATTGTTTTTTCCTAACTTTGCTAATTCAGATGTGGCCTGTCTGTATTCTTCTCTTAAGACCTTATTTGATTCATGATATCCTTTGTTTAATAGTTCTTCAATAAAAAGTGGTCCCGCAAGGCCATAGTTGGCATGAATATCTTCTTTTATTTTATAGATGAGTTCTGATTTATTTTCAGTGTCAAATGGTGAGCCGTAGAGCTCTATTATTCTTGCCTGTGCTCCTTCATATTCTGTTACTTCGCTCAGTCTTCTTTCACCTGTAGAGAAAGCAACAGTTCTCCAGTTTGATGTTTTTTGAATACCTTTTAGAGCTCCTCTAAATCTTCCCACACCATTTGCAAGCATATAGAGAATCATCGCTATAATTTTTTCATTTGCAGTCTGAGAGTCATCCAGGAGTATAGGCAGGAAATTGAATAGACATGCAAGACGTTCTATTGATACTTTAGTTGCATCCCAGGCAATGATTAATCCTCCTAATTCTTTTATAGGCAGTCCCCATACTGAAGCAGCTATTTCTAAAACAGTTGTTTTTCCTATAGAGGTTAATCCCCAGTTATCTATTATGAAGTTTGGAGCGTCAATTATTTCTAATAGTGGAGAAGTAAGAGAAGCGTATATATGAAACATTACTCTGGGATAATCAATACATCGTCTTATTCCTCTAAGCCAGTTATTAAGATTCCCCTCTTTTCTTAAAGCTCTGGCAAGTCTTTCATCTCCAGGGCTTTCCGGCTCAAATACTATGGATCGATTTGTGCCATAGGCTTTCTCTGGCATTACAAAAAAAGGAGAGCCTTTTCCTTTTTTCCACCCAAATCCGGAGATAGTTGTTTTCTTTGGAAGTATTTTGTCATTGAGGGCTTCAAAGTTATTGATAAAGTTAACTATTTCTTTGCAGTTAAGGGAGTTTACAGGGAATCCTTTTCCTGCCAGTTGAACCACTTTTCTATGATCTAAAAGTGTTGCTCTCTCTTCATAGATGGTTTTCCAGGATTCATCTCTTAAGTA
>JAKQEP010000127.1 GCA_029556475.1 Candidatus Atribacteria bacterium | reverse complement strand
TTGCCTGCAAAGAGAAAAACGAAGATAAAAAAAGGCGGCAAAAGCGTTGAAACAACCTCGGACACAGTTAAAAACAGCTCCTGCTTATGTTATTATGCTCCTAATTTTGGTTTTGGATCAATTAACCAAAACTTTGGTGCGAGTAAATATGGAAATGTATGAACGCATTCCTTTGTTGCAAAATTTATTTGGTGATACCTTTATCTTAATTAGAGTGCAAAATAGTGGTGCTGCCTTTTCTTTTGGTTTTGGTAGTGACTTAGTCAACCGTATTATTTTTATCTGTGTAACGGTTCTGGTAGTAGGCATTATTATTTATTTATTACATTATGCTCAACACAAGATTCAAGTTATCGCTTTCGGTTTGATTTTGGGGGGAGCTTTGGGAAATTTGATAGACCGGGCTTTATTTGGACCGGTAACGGACTTTTTTTCTATGGATTTTCCCGATTTTATTATGGAACGTTTTCCCGTGTTTAACATAGCTGATAGTTCAATCTTTATCGGGGTGGTTTTGATGATTATTGATATGCTGTTTATCAAAGATAAGCCCAGTCCCGAATCGGAAATTAAAGAACATATAGAAATCAGTGAATTTAATAAGGAGCTATAAATGAAGAATTATATTCTTACCTTTCTGGCAATTTTCCTGGTGGCAGGAATATCTGCTCAAACAGTTCTTTCCTGTCACGACATTCAATATACTACCAATCCTACAGGTAATTCGCCTTATTACACCCAAACAGTTACTGTTCAAGGAATCGTAACTCATATTATACCCAATTCTGCTTTTTATATTGCAGACCCAGAAGGGGGTGAATGGAGCGGACTTTATGTTTATCATAGAAACACCAGTAATGTTGTAAGCATAGGTGATCTGGTAAAGCTTACCGGAACAGTTGATGAATATTATAACTTAACCGAATTTACCAATGTAAGTGCTTATGAAATAATATCTCAAGGAAACCCTTTACCTCCTTTCTTAGAATTATCTACAGCAGATATGCCTTCCGGAACTAATCATCCTGAAAATGAGAAGTATGAAGGTGTGCTGGTCAGATTTCAGGATGTTACAATTAAGTCCACTCCCGATAGCTATGGTCAATTTTTAATAGCGGATCACAGTAATATTTGGGCTATGGTAGATAATGGATTATATGCCATTCCGGCAAGTTCAATTGTTGTAGGTGATAGTTGGTATATTATACAGGGCATTGTTGATTATCATAGTAGCGCAGGTTTTAAACTAAATCCGCGTAATGCCAGCGATATGATTAAGCAGGATACTATAGAGAATTCCATTATAAAAATAGTAAGAACCGATCCTACAACTGAACCCACCCTTAATTCTGATGTTTCTATGAATTTAATTAGTACCAAAATTAAGTCCGAATGGGGAGTGATGAGTTATTCGGTTACTTTCAAAGTTAATCCCACCAAGCTTATTTTTTCGGGGTTGGATATTGAGAATACTTTAACTCGTGAAATGCCTGATTTTCAAATTAGTGCCGGTGGAGATACTATCAGCTGGACTTATTTTTCTCAGGACGGGATTATTTATCCTGATAATGATGCTCTTTTAATTAAAATTCTGGTTAGACCTCTTGTTTATGGAGAAAACATAATTGACCTTGTCTCCTTTAAATATAATGGGACAGAAGTTAATAACCTGATTGATGGCTCTGTAATTGTTAAAGTACCGAAGAAAATTGCCTATCTGAATATTGGTAAACAAGGGGACAAGAAAAATATCTTCAATCCGGAAATGGGGGAAGAAATTATTATCAGCTACGGAACCTGTACCGGTTATCTTTCCAAAGCAGTTATAAGAATTTATGATGCTCAAGGTCGTTTGGTTTATACACCTGTGCACACAAATATAACTTCTGCCACAGGTATTCAGGAATTTAAATGGAATGGACGCGATGCCAATTTGAAATTAGTGCCTCCGGGTTTGTATTATTGTCATTTGGAAATTACCGATCGGAGTAGCGGGGGAAAAGACAATACAGTTCAGCCCATTGTAATTAAAAGTGCTTTGAAGTGAGGTTTATAATGAAAAAATTATTGTTTGTCTGTCTGCTTATAATCCCATCCGTATTACTTTTAGCTGTGTTTGATGACTATCAACCATCTGCTATAGCAAGAGGAATGGGTGGTGCCTATACAGCTGTTTCTAAAGATGCCAATGCTATATTTTTCAATCCTGCTGGGCTGATTAATACTACTTTTAGCGCTAAACTTAGCTTTTCCCAGCTTTACAATCAGGACTTCAGTGAGTTGAAGACAGTTGCTTTGGGTTATAAACTTCCTAAAAATCTGGGAACAGTTGCTATTGGTGCAAGAGCAATGGATGTGGATTTTGAAGATGTTAACCTGATGAGTGAGCAGGTGTATAGTTTGGCACATAGTTTCATTTTACTGGAGGATATCCATTCCCGAATTTCTTTCGGTTATACAGGAAATTTGTACCTCTTAAGTATGGATGGTGAAGATGACGATACTGCCTTGGGAATAGACCTGGGAGCTTTAGCTGTTTTGCATTCCAGAACCCATATTGCCTTTGCCGTTACCAATATTAATAAAGCCACAATGGGTGATGAAAATCAAATAGACCTGCCCAGTAAACTGGCTTTAGGAATTGCTTATGTTCCTTATGAGAAAGTTACTACCTCTATAGAAGTGAAAAAGGACTTTGCCAAAGAAACGGAATTTATGGGTGGAGTGGAAGCGCATTTATTAGAACCCTTGGCAATTCGTTTCGGTGTCCATCAAAATCCCGCTACCTATAATGCCGGTTTAAGCATCTATATCCAAAATTTGGAAGTGGATTATTCCTTCACCTATCATAGTGTTTTGCCCGGAACACATTATTTTTCTTTGGGCTATAAATTCAAATGAGGGTTAGTATGAAATTCAAGAAATTAATTCCTACTTTTATCCCTTTTGCTTATGAATTGATCCATATTTATAAGCGAAATGCCAAACACGATCAAAATATCAGAAAAAAAGATCGGACAGCTGAAAAAATTGGTTCCCTGGAACATTTAATGGTTCGTCTGGAAAAAAAGGTTCAGCAAAACCGGGAAGTATACATCAAAAGCTTTAACAAAATAAAAATTTGGCTGGCAATCAATTCCATACTCCTAATAGCTATCCTCGTAAAACTGTTTATCGGATAGAACGAAAAATGAAGAATGATGAATGAAAAGCACCGGAAAGCTATAAATAACTCTCTGTGATTTAGACAATTACAGTGTTTTTAGGAGATAAAAAATTTCCCGATTACACGGGGCATTATTGGAATTGCCTAATTGCTTGCTACATAGTCAATTCTCTAACGACCAAGTAACACTTCCCTAACACTGCAGTAGTTTCGTTACGGAGTTGTTACATAAATGTTACCTGGTCATAACAGGTTAAAGCAAGAAATAAGCATTGGAAGAGAAATATTTGGTAAATTACTGAAGATGCTTATAATTTCTTCAGGAGAAAAGAAAAGAACTTGGTCGTTTTGCTGAAATAGATGTAATAACCAATACCGAGAGAGAGAAAAAAGAAATGCTAATCCTGACTTCGTGTTTTGTTCTATTTTAGGCAAAATATGAGGTATCAATTACTGCTTAAATACTATAAAACGGAGTGAGGTTCTTTTGCAAGAATAAGTTGACAGATTAACAAGAGAAAATTTTATGACATTAATGTGCGCCCTTAGCTCAATTGGATAGAGCATCTGACTACGGATCAGAAGGTTGGGGGTTCGACTCCCTTAGGGCGTGCCACTTTTTTCTTGCCAGCAGTTGCTGGCTTTTTTTTGTGGATTAATTATGGCAATGAAACGAAAAATCAAGAACAGATGGAATAATATTGTCCTGATTTTCAGGATGATGTTGCGTTACTGGCATTATATGCTTGCTGGTTTCATTAGTATGTTGCTTTTTGCTCTTTTTAATGGAGTGAGCGTAACTTTAGTTATTCCCCTGTTTGATTATGTGTTCAAGCCGAATAAAATCAATTTGTTATACACCGATTTCAGCAGTTTTCTTGTAGCTTTAGGAGAGATGCTAAAACAGCATATCAGTTCTTCCGGCGGTTTTTTCCCGGCAATTCAAAATTATAGTGCCTTATGGGAAGATGCTAAAGTGCTGATGCTGCAAACGGATTCCCTTTCTTTATTGTATTTATTATGTATAGCGGTTTTTTTAGTTATCCTTTTCAAGAATGTCTTTTATCTTTTACACAAGATATTTTTCAATTCCGTAAGAGGAAGAACGATTCGCGATATACGCAATTATATGTTTTCCCGTTACTTAAATCAGTCCTTAACTTTTTTCAGTCGTCACCGCATTGGCGATGCTATTGTCCGAATGGTAGGTGATGTAGATATCGTTAGTGAACAGCTAATCAATTCTTTTGTGAATGTTGTTCGGGAAGTGATTACGGTTATTGTTTTTGCCAGAATAGCGTATTTATTGAATCCTGTTTTGCTTTTATACAGCATTATTATTTTACCGGTATTTTCTTTAACGATAGGTCTTTTAGGTAAGAAGATAAAAAAATATTCCAAACGCATTCAGGAACAGCTTTCCAATCTCTTCTCTAATGTGGAAGAAGTGCTGAATAGTATGAAAATTGTGCAGGCATTCAGACACGAACAATATGAGAGAAAGAATTTTGAAGCAATCAACAATAAACATTATCATATGTGGTTTAAGGCACAATATTACGGAACTTTGAGCACTCCCATTTCGGAATTAAATACTGCAATTACCGGCATAATAGTAATCATTATTGGCGGGAAAATGATTCTTACCCCGGGCAGCAGTTTTTCTTTGGGTGATTTTACAGCTTTCCTTTTTGCTCTGTTTTCTATGCTGCATCCGCTAAAAGTGATTACTCAGGTCTATACTGATATTAGGAAAGCTCTTGTTTCGCTGGATAGAATTGGCTTGGTAATGAACCAAGAATCCCGCATTCAAGATAAACCTGATGCCATTACTAAAGAAACCTTTGATAGCGAAATAACTTTTGAAAATGTAACTTTTGGCTATAAAGAAAACAAACCGGTGCTCAAGAATTTTAGTTTAACTATTCCTAAAGGAAGTAAAGTTGCCTTTGTCGGTGCCAGTGGTGGTGGAAAAACAACTATTGCCAACTTAATGAACCGCCTCTATGATGTTACTTACGGAGCCATTAAAATAGATGGAATAGATATAAGAGATATCAAATTGGATAACTTACGCAAGTTTTTCGGTGTTGTAACTCAGGATTCCATTCTCTTTTCCAAATCCATCAAGGAAAATATTGCTTACGGAAGCCAGGAAGAGGTTAGCGACGAACAAATCATTAAAGCCGCCCAAATTGCTAATGCGGAAGAATTTATAAATGAAATGCCGAATAAATATGACGAAGTTCTCGGCAGCAAAGGTTCAGACCTTTCCGGAGGACAAAAACAACGACTTTGCATCGCGCGTGCTATTGTTGGAGACCCTCCTATTTTAATTTTTGATGAGGCAACTTCTGCACTTGATACAGATTCCGAACAAAAAGTGCAAATGGCAATTGATAAGGCAACCCAAAACAGAACCGTTATCCTAATTGCTCATCGCCTTTCTACAATTCTTAAGGCGGATAAAATAGTAGTTTTGGAAAAGGGAAAAATTGTAGGTATGGGCACACATCAGGAATTAATGCAAAATTGTCCTCGCTATCAGCATCTCTATAATTTACAACAGGGTAAGTAAGTTACAAAAAAGGCAGAAAGGGGAAAATCAATTATGAAGATAAGTGGATTTTCATTTGTACGCAACGGAATAAAACTATACTACCCGGTTGTAGAGTCCATATTGAGCATTTTGCCTATTTGCGATGAATTCGTAATCGCAATAGGTAAGAGTGACCCTGACGATGATACTAAAGAACGCATTTTGGCATTAAAGGAACCGAAAATAAAAATTATTGATACAGAATGGGACCCAAAATTGTGTAAAAGGGGAGTAATTAATGCCTGGCAAACTGACATTGCTAAAAATCAATGTCAAGGTGACTGGCTTTTCTATCTACAAGCGGATGAAGTCGTTCACGAAAAGTATTTACCGGTGATAAAAAAACGCTGTGAAGAACTGTTAAACGATAAAGAAGTGGAAGGTTTACTCTTTTACTATAAACATTTTTGGGGTGATTATTACCACTATCAAAATGGGCATGGCTGGTATCCTTTTGAAATAAGAATTGTCCGTAACGACCCACATATTCATTCTTATCAGAGTGCTCAATCCTTTCGCTATTTTGAATATTACGATAATCCCAGACAGGAAAAAGGTACCCATAAGCTGAAAGTTGCTAAAGTTGATGCAGAAATTTATCACTACGGTTGGGTACGCCCTCCTCAATTAATGCAAAATAAACGCCGGGCTTTGGATTCTGTGCACTGGGGGAAAGAAAAAGCAGATGCTTATTATAATAATGCACCTCAATATTTTGATTATGGACCTTTGTCGCTATTGGCAGTATTTAACGGAACTCATCCTAAAGTTATGCAGGAAAGGATTTCCTGTTTTGACTGGCAGGATAAATTGCAACTTACAGGCAAACCCAATCCTTATCGTGAACCACATAAGCACGAAACCTTTAAATACCGCTTTTTAACCTTTATAGAAAAACATTTTAATAGCGGTAAACAGATTGGCACTTTCAAAAACTATATTTTATTGAAACGATGAGTATAAGCTTAATTATTCCTGTATTTAATTATTTGAACTTACTGGAAAAATGCTTGTTTTCTGTGTATAGACAAAGTGTGCAACCGGATGAAATTATCCTTTCCGATGATGGTTCGGATGAAGATATTGTTGCTTTTTATAACGCTCAAAAAAGGAAAACCGCAATTCCGCTTATTTTAGTGAGACAGAAGCATCTTCAATTTCGCGCTGCCAGAGTAAGAAACAACGGTGTTTCCGTTAGTAAAAGCGATGTTTTGGTTTTTCTGGATCAGGATATTGTGATTCCGCAAGATTATTTAAAATGTATAATGGCAAATCTTAACCGGAGAAGATTTTTAAGCGGCTATCCTGTGCGTTTGAGTAAAGAACAAAGCGATAAATTAACTTTTGAAATTATAGAACAGAATAACTGGGATGCAATTTTAACTGCAGAACAAAAGGGAAAAATACAAAAACAGTATAAAAAGGACTTTCTATCCTATTTGCTTTTTCGTTATCTACATCTTGGTGGACACGGGGCAAAATTGCGAGGAGGTGTATCTGCTATCTTTAAAAGTGATTTTGAATTGGTTAATGGATATGATGAAAACTATATTGGTTGGGGGAATGAGGATGATGATTTGGGTAGACGCTTACAGGAATTAGGAAAAAGCGGTTTTAATTTTGTGTCTAACCAAATCCCTCTTCACCTGTATCATACACATTATCACGATCCGGGTGAAAGAAAAAATGCCAATTATAGCGAACGGTGTAAAAAAAAGATTTCACATAGAAATTATAGGTGCCAAAAAGGATTAAGTTCTGTTCGTAATGATTTAGAGATATTAGAATGAATAGCTTAGGGCGAGTATTAGGTTATCCTTTTTATTATACGGGGGTTTTAGCCGATAAGATTTTACATTGGAATAATCCCAGTTCCCTCTTTTTTTTCTTTCCTCATTTTCATACTGGAGGAGCAGAACAGGTTCATCTTGACATTTTGCGTATTTTTGCAGACCAAAAACCTTTTATTATAATTACTAAGAATTCGCGTAACAAAACCCATTATCAGGCAATGCAAAAAAGCGGAAGATTGATTGAAATATACAAATACCTTAATAACACAAATCGTTTTATAGTTAAGAATTTCTTCTATGGATTTCTGGCTTCAATGATAAACAGACATCCTAAATCAGTAGTTATTTCTGCCAACAGCACTATATTTTACGAATTATCTCACTATCTTACTAAGAGTTATTTAATTAATATTTTGCATGGTTTCTACGGCATAAATCCTAAAATCTGGCTTTTGGCTACTCCCAAAATTAACAAACGTATTGTTGTCTCTCAAGCAGTATATGATGAAGTGCAACAGTATTATAAAGCTAATGGATGGGAGGAAAAATATAATAGTCGCTTAAAATTAATCTACAATTCTGTTCCTCTCTGCGATGATATTTCCCCTAAAGATTATCAAGCACCCCTAAAAATTGTTTTTATTGCGCGCCAGGCAAAAGAGAAAAGATTTTACTTATATCAGCAGGTAGCTCGTAAAATTATACGGGAATTTCCGAAAATAGAATTTTACTGCATTGGCGACCATATTAATACCGAGCCCGTAATAAATTTAGGGGAAATTTGTGACCGTCAGAAGTTGTATGAGACAATAAAGGATTTTCATATTTTAATTCTATGTTCTATTTCCGAAGGTTTTGGTTTAGTAATAGCTGAAGCGATGACATGTGGTCTGGTTCCTTTGGCTACTGATGTAGGAGGAGTGAGAGAATCCTTTCAAGATGGAATAAATGGTTTCCTAATTAAATCCAAAGAAGAACAGGAAATAATAGATGAATTTATCTCTGATATTAAGGTATTGAATTCAAGCAAGAAATTATTACAGCAGATGAGTAATTCAGCTCGGGAATATGTGCAAGAGCATTTTAATTATGACCGTTTTAAAGTTGAATACACCAAAGTAGTTGAAGAAGGCAGAAATCGGTAAATGGAGCAACTTTCTGCAGTTTTGATTGTAAAAAACGAGGAAAAAAATATTGCCCGCTGTTTAAAATCTATTTCTTGGGTGGATGAAATAGTGATTTTGGATACCGGTTCCAGCGATGCAACAGTGAATATCTGTAAACAATTGGGAGCTAAAATATATTATTTGGATAAATGGGAAGGTTTTGGCAAAGCCAAACAGCAAGCAGTAGACCTTGCTACTTTTGACTGGATTTTGTCTATTGATGCTGATGAAGAAATTAGCTCGGAACTGCAAAAAGAACTGCAGGAGCTGAAAAATAAAAGATTTGAGAACACTGCCTGGCGGCTAAAAAGAAGGTCTTATTATTTGGGTAAACCAATTCATTTTTGCGGTTGGCAAAATGATGCTCCATTGCGTGTATTTAACAGAAAGCAGGGAAAATTTAACGAAAAACTGGTTCATGAAGGAGTGCAGACCTCGCAAAAAGTTAAGTCCTGTAAGCATTATCTTTATCATTTTACTAATCCTACAGCAGAAGTTCATTATACTAAAATGCGTTTGTATGGAGAATTAAGTACCAAACAGCTTTATGCGCAAGGCAAAAGAGCTAATGAATTTATTGCCTGGGTTAGAGGCATCTTCAAGTTCCTTAAAATGTTCATTTTCCAGCTGGGTTTTCTGGATGGTGCCAAGGGTTTTTTACTGTGTAAAAATTCTGCTTGGGGCGTTTGGTATCGTTATCATCTTTTAGGGAAAATGAAAAAATGAAAGTTCTTCATATTGATGCGGAAAAACATTGGAGAGGGGGTCAACAACAGGCAGTATATCTTTATGAAGGTATGCTTAAAAGTGATTATAAATGTGGTTTTGTTTGTTGTCCTGGTTCTCAATTACAGCAGTATTTGGAAAAAAAACGGTTACCTTATCATTGTCTTATGTTCAGAGGTGAATCAGATATAATTTCAGCTTTTAATTTAGCTCGTCTTTGTCGTCGTTATTCTTATAATATTTTACAACTGCATAGCAGTCATTCTCTCAGTTGGGGTCTTTGGGCAAAGTTCTTTTATCCGAGCTTAAAACTTGTAGCAACCAGAAGAGTTGACTTTCCTATAGGTAAAAATCCTTTATCCGCTTTTAAGTATAAAACCAAAGCAGTTAATAAAATTGTTGCTGTTTCGGATAATATTCGCATAGTTCTAATTTCCTGTGGTGTTCCTTCTGAAAAGGTTGTTGTTATTTATAGTGGAATAGACCTGCATAAATTTGATACTGTTCAGGTTCCGACAGATTTTCGCCAAACCTGGAATATACCTGAAAAAAGCATTATTGTAGGAACCGTAGCTGCTTTTGCAGGACATAAGGATTATCCTAATTTTCTAAAATCTGCTTCACTGGCTGTAAAAGAAAATCCAAACCTGTTTTTTATGGCTGTTGGTGGAGGAGATTTACTTTCCGAAATGAAAAATATTGCTCAAGAATTAGGTTTGCAGGGACATATTGCGTTCACCGGCTTTCAAAAAGAAGTGGGACAATTCTTAAAGGCATTTGATATCTTTGTTTTGGCTTCCTATCTGGAAGGACTTGGCACTTCCGTTTTAGAAGCAATGAGTATTGGACTTCCTGTTGTGGGAACAAAAGCAGGAGGTATTACGGAAATGATAATTAATGGTGAAAACGGCATACTTGTACCTTCCCAAAATCCTGTAGAACTATCTCAAGCTATTTTAACTTTGGCAAAAAACCCTCATCTGAGACAAGAATATGGTAATAATGCATTGAAAAGCGTGCAGAAATTTAGCAAAGAACAGATGATAGAGAAATACCTAAACCTCTATAGAGCATTATGAAAGAGCCGCAAAATATTCTAATAGTGCAAACAGCTTTTATTGGCGATGTGATATTGATTACACCTCTAATAAGAGCTGTAGCGGAATTGTATCCCCAGGCAAAAATAGATGTGATGGTTGTTTCTGAAGCGGTTAAGTTACTGGAAAATAATCCTTATGTGAATGAAGTGATTGTTGATGACAAGCGTAAAAATATTTTGCTATCTACCTTGCAACTGATAAGAAAGAATAGGATTAAGAATTATGACCTGGCTATTTCTCCTCATAGTTCTTTTAGGACTCATTTAATCCTGTATTTTAGTCATATTCCTGAACGCATAGGTTTTAACAGAGGTTCCGCTGCTTGGATGTTGACAAAAAAAGTAGAGCACCCTGTCGGTCCACATAAGATAGTTAAAAACTTAGGACTTTTGAAACCTTTAAGCGAGAGGGAATTTGATCTGCAAACAGAACTTTTCCCTTCCGAAAAAGATAGGCAGAAAGCGGAAAAATTACTTCAACCCTTATCCGGAAAAACAATAATAGCTGTAGCACCTGGTTCTATCTGGCAAACCAAATGTTGGGAACC
>JAKQEP010000069.1 GCA_029556475.1 Candidatus Atribacteria bacterium | reverse complement strand
AAGAGAAGGCCACTGTTATTGTTTCTTTGAAATGGCAGGTTATTTGATTATGAGGTTTGCAGGTAAAAATCATAAAAGGTGACATTATCTGGCGATAATTAACTCCCCTTTTAGGTGACATTTTCTAAAGTTATTGACATAGCATTTTAAAAAATTTTTTTTGATTTTTTTATTTTATTTCTTTATAATGAAATACAATAAATAGACAAACATATGTTTGCTTATTGAATTTGTCAGAAATTGCCCGACATCTGCAAATCTGCAACAAGAGATAAAAATAAAAAACATTAAAGGTAAGAGTTTTAAGAGTATGTGACAGAATTCATATTATTAATAGCAAAGTAAAGAAAATATTTTTTAACGGTATTCTCTAATTGGGGTAATAAAGATGCGAGAAAATATGAAGATGGAACAACTGGAATACTTCGGTATTCCCCATTATATTATTAATATCTGGAAGGGGCATTATTCTGACTTTCTTCTTCCGGTACAGGAAAAGGCGGTACGAGAATATGGTCTACTGCAACCTGATAAGTATTCTTTATACCCCGATACAGCCCACTATCAAAAAAAGTTCAGAAACTTATTAATTGCCTCCCCCAGCTCTTCTGGCAAGACTCTGGCAGCTGAAATGGCAGCTTTGCAAGAGATATATTGCCAAAAAAAGGTAATTTATTTAGTCCCTCTTAGGATTCTGGCTGAGGAAAAATATCAGCATTTTGTAAAACTCTACCGTTCAATAGGACTCGATATTAAACTCTCCTCCCGCGACCATCGAGAGCAAGACCAGGATATCATCCAGGGTAATTTCAATATCGCCATAATCGTCTATGAAAAGTTTTATTATTTTCTGCTGCAATATCCTCAGTTTATCAACAATGTCTCTCTTATTATTGCAGATGAGATTCAGCTCATTAATGATACCCAGCGCGGCCCAAGGCTGGAAAGTAATTTTAACTATCTTAAAAACAATTATCCTGCAATCAAAATAGTCGCTCTTTCTACCTTTAACGAATATCTGTTGCAATTAACAGACTGGCTGGAGGCATTATTACTTTTTTCTACCCATAGGCCGGTAGAACTGCGTAAAGGCATTGTCAGAAAAGGTACTTATAAGTATGTAGAATACAACAGTAAAATCCCAGGTGAAGAGAATTTCTTTTTGCCAGAAGAAGCACAGGAATGCGATTTAGCCAGTTACCTGAAAGCCACCCTCCACTTTTTAATTAAAGAAAATGAATCGAGTCTAATCTTCTTCCCTACCAGGAATGAGGTTCGCCTGTGGAGCAGGTGGCTGGCAAGCCAATTTTGCCTTAACCCCGCTCGAAAGGCTATCGAAGAGCTGCATAGTTCAGAAGATTCTACCTCTCAAGAAGAGCTGATAACCCTTTTGCAAAACGGTATTGGCTATCATTGTGCCGACCTCTCCTGGCAGGAACGTCACGCTATAGAAGAGGCAATACGAATGGGAGAACTGAAAGTTATTTGTGCTACCGGCACTCTGGCTATGGGGGTGAATTTACCGGTAGACAATGTCATCTTAACCGGGCAAAAGATTTCTACTGAACAGGGTGATGGTAATAACTTTCTGAAATGTTACAAAAGAATCTTAACCCCTTCTGAGGTGGAGAATATGGGTGGCAGGGCTGGTAGACTGAAGAGCGGCAATTCCGACAATTCTTTTGGCCGTATCATTTTTCTGGCTCCTACCCCTGTTGAGTTTACCACCTATCAAAGACTTTACTTTAGGAAAAACGGAGAAACATCTCTCGCCCCATCATTGAATTATTTTTCCACCATTACAGATGAAAGTGACTCTATGTTTTATAGTGGTAGTGGAGATATCCGGGTTGGAGGAAGTACTATTAATGATGGGATATTCAGAATCAATAACAATGGTACTGGGAATTGTAATGGCAATCCGGTTGCAGTTCAGAAGGATATACTGACTTTTCTCTTATACAAGATTGCTCTGGATGGTCAGACCTTAGAGGATATCTACCAGATACTGAACACAGGAAAATATGAGAGAGGTAGAATTTTCTGGTCTTATCACTTTTCCCAAAAATACAATGAGGAAGAGCTCTGGTCCTGCCTTAAAGAACTGGAAGAGTTTGACTTGATTAAGGTCACTTCCAAAAATGATTGCCATATTACTGAATTGGGGCAACTTGTAGTCTCCAAAGGAATCACTTTTCAGACCTATACCCATTTTTTAAAATGGATTAAAGAGAGTGAAAAAGGAGAAATTAGTGAATTGGAAATTCTTTTTCTAATTGCGACCAGTAATGATGGCACCATCTATTTTAGCGATTATCCCAGAAAGGAGACTAAAATAGCAAAAGATGGCAAAACAAAGATTAAAAAATGGAAACAGTATTTGCATTTGCGTATCCTAAATCTAATCTTTGAGAAACAGGAGGAGGGTAAATCCATCTTCCGAAGCAATTTAGCTCTTGATTCTTTTCAGGAAAACCAGGGTTCTTATGGCACTGAAGTTGGTAGAATTGGTATTAACAATTATCTTGCCATAAAAAATACCCTGACTATGTATGACTGGATTAAAGGTAAAGAGTTGAGAGAGATGGAAGAAGATTATGGCATTTTAGGTGGAAACTTACAGAAGATGGGCGAAGGTTTTTCCTGGCTGGCAGATGCCTTATCCTCTCTTGCTGAAAAAGAAGGATGGAAAGAGGTAAGAGCGGATGAACTGGCGAAAATCAGGGAGCTTTCAGTACGACTGATACATGGGATTGGATCAGAGGGGCTTACTCTGGCAAAACTTAACATACCTGGCTTAACCAGAGGTTATATTCAGAGGTTAATACAAGAAGGTTATAACAACGAGCAATGTCTCATTGAATTATCGGATAATCAGTTGAGGCAGATTCTACCGGAACTTTTAATAAAAAGAATAAGGAAACACATTAATTCCAAACCTTGCTGTTTAGATTCAGATACCAATTTAAATACGAATTGGGAATTGGGCAAGGAAAAGGATAAAGAAATAGACGAGGAGTGCAGCAAGGCGACTATTATCCTCAACCCAAACAGGCCAGACCGGATTATTTTCCTGGATAATGAGATAGCGGTAAACAAAATTGGCTTCCAGCTTATCTCACTTTTGGCCAAAAATGAGGGGAAAGTATTATCTTATGACCAGATTATCGATACGCTGTGGCCTTCAGATGAAGATGCCACCTACCATCGCCTCTGGTACCACCTGGCCAGACTGAGAAAAGAAATGCAAGGAGTTATCAGAAATAATAAGGATAAAAATGAGAGTAAGAATAAGGATAACACCCTTCTCGCTGATAGTGGGCTGAAGAGTAAAGTGTTCAGGGTAATTCCCGGCATCGGCTTAATGCTCAGCCCTGAATTGCAGGTAAAATGGACTGAATAATTTCTTTTTTTGACTTTTATGACTTTTAATAAATAATTATATATACATTATTTTTAAAATATCTTGTCTTTTTAATTCTTACCACTATAATATAGTGCATTAATCTCTTTCTTAATAGTAATAAATATAGTAGTAATTATTGATAATATAAGTATTTTACAGAAAGAATGGGATTGACTCATATTTTTTGATAAAAACTATTCTTTTTCATGAATTAGTAAAATATAGATATACAAATATACGGAATATTTAAAGTTGGAAATATTAAAACAATCTATAAGTAATATTTCTCCTATAACAGGGGAATTTACCAATCAATCTCTGGAACGTGATTTCCAGTTACACAGCTTTCAGGAATTTAACGATTATTCGCGTAAATATATACTAACCTTCGGCTTTCTATTCTTTTTATTTATTATTCCTGACTATTTTCTTATTAAGGATAGATACCAGCTGACTACTATCTTCCTGATAAGGATTCTTTATCTGTTAATGACATTCTTATATTATTCTCATTTACCACATTTAAAACTCTATTTAAATCTTTTTTCAACTATCTATGAATTTGCAGGCATAGTCTGCTTCTGGATTTTGTTCTTTTGCGATAAACATCCCAATATATTTTTTTATCAACAGGGACTTATTATCCTGATTTTAGCTATTTTTTTAATTTTACCAAACAGATATGTAAATAAGATATTCCTATCTGTTCTTTTAACCCTCGTTTCACTTTATATTATCATAACTATAAGAAAAATATCCTCTCTGCCGCTCTATTCCGGAGGGCTCTTTACCTTTTCTATAACAATTATGCTCTGCTGTGCCTTTGCTGCCCGTTATGAAAATCGATTGCAGAGAATTCAATTTTTAAATAATCAGGCCCTGGAAAGATTATCAAACACTGATGCCCTAACAAGCGCTCTAAACCGAAGGAAATATGACCTGGATTTGGAGAAAGAAATTGCAAGAGCAAAAAGATATAAACACCCTTTTTCAGGTATTATGTTTGATATAGACAATTTTAAAAGCATTAATGATGAATATGGGCATTTAACAGGAGATAGGGTATTGGTACAATTATGTTCTTATATTAAGGGAATGGTTAGAGAAAATGACCAGCTTTATCGCTGGGGCGGAGAAGAATTCATTATTCTGCTGCCCGGTACCAGCCTGAGACCGGCTGAACAGCTGGCTAACCGTATTAAAAATTTTCTTAAAAAGTCCGATTTTACACCGGTAAGCACAGTTAACTGCAGTTTTGGAGTTTCCACCTGGAAAGAATATGAAACAACCAACAGTTTTACCAAACGGCTGGATTATCTACTTTACAGGGCAAAGGAGAATGGTAAGGGCTGCGTTGTTTCTGATTCAGAAGGAAAAAATTTGAAACTATTTCCAGAAGAAGAATAAAAAAACAATATTGGAGTACTTCTCTTTCTATAATAATAAAATGTATTTTATGAAATAATATCAACTTGTGCCGCCAATTCAGTTCCACCAGATTGAACCTAAGTCTATTACACATCTAAATCAACTGCCTTATTGGTAAACAGAGCTACTATAGCCGGGTCAAATTGGCTTCCCGCCCCCTTTTCTAACTCTTTAATTGCCTCTTCCTCGCTCAAAGCTCCGGGAAGATTACGATACCCCTCTATCATCTCTCCATAGGCATTAGCCACTGCAATAATCCTGGATTGTATGGGAATATCCTCTCCCTTTAAACCGCCAGGATACCCCTTGCCATCCCATCTCTCGTGATGATAAAGGACAATATTTGCTATCGAACTGAGCTCTTCAATAGTGTTCAGAATAGAGTATCCCAATTCTGAATGTCTCTTCAATTCTAATCTTTCCGAGGTGGTAAGTATGCCAGCCTTACTAAGAATATCAGGGCTGAGGGCTATTTTCCCAATATCATGGTATTTGCCAGCCATTTTCAACTCATATATTTCTGAGGGATTCATTCCCATGGCCAGGGCAATATTTTCACTAATTTTACTTACCCTTTCAGAATGGATTTCCTCTCGGGGTTCTTTTTTAAATAATGCCTGCAATATGCTTTCAATAGAGCTTTTTCTCTTTTTATTTCGGTTAATTAATTTTTGACTGTACATATGGTCTTCAGCTTTTTTTAAGGTGCTGGCGATTTCCTGTTCTTTATTCTCTTTGGTATCCCAGCCGAAAGAGGCAGATAAAGGTATATGTTTTACTTCTTCTCTTTCAAAAGCTGACATAACTCTTTTTACCATTATGCCCGCTTGTTTTTTGTCAATTTTGGGTAACAACACTACAAATTCATCCCCGCCTACCCTGGCTATAATCTCATCAGCACGAAACTCACCCTTTAGCACAGCGGCCGCTCTCTGTAAAAGTTTATTACCTGCAGCATGACCGAAGGTGTCATTGGTTAGTTTTAAATGGTCTAAATCTAATACTATTACACTTAAAGGGAGGTTTCTTTCGGTATCCAAACGCTTCAATTCTTCCATTAAGAAACGATGGTTATAGAGGTCTGTCAATTTATCTACATAACTAAAATGTCGCATTTCAGTAATGTAGCATCCGAGCTGTTCGCGTAATTTATTAAAATGGTCTACCAGTATCTGCAGCTCATCATTACGGGAAGAGGCACGTTCCAGGTTAAAAGAACAGCTCTCCTTTTGCGGGTCGTCATCTTCAAGAAATTGTGCAAATTGTAGTAAATGCCGACCAATGAAGGAATAAAAGATTGCGGCAATAATGGCAGCCAGGATTAAAGACAATACAATTTCTATAAGAAGTATGAAGGCAGTATTCTTTATTACTTCTGCTCTTATATTTCTCTCATTGGTGAAGATTTTCAGAACACCAATTTTTTTCTGCTCATCCCTATAATTATAAATCAGGTCATGGGAGATGATTTTATAGAATGGCTTTGCCTCTTCTCCGGTATAAAAAATAGTACCATCTTCATCTTCCACTTCTACTCTATCTATATATTTTATCCTGGCAATAACCCCTAAATCTTGGTGTATGGCATTATAATCGGTAATCCAAAGAGAAGAGACCAGAAAAGGAGTATGGTCCTCTATAATATGGGAAATATTGTTGTTTAAATTGGTTTTTTCATTCTCATTTAGAAAATAATAATAGGCAACAGTTACAAAAATAACAATGACCAGGAAACTAATCAGTGTATTAAGAAAAAATTTCCAGGTACTGGAGTTTTTCCAGCTGAAACTATCAGGTCTTTTCTTCATTTAAAAAATACCTCTTGCTCTTACTCCTGCTCCTGCCCAATCTTTTTTGGTGCCAGCTTTAGATGCCCGGTGGTTTCCTGGACTATTTTTTGATAGGTGCCGTCCTCTTTCATATCCCGTAAGGCCTGAGCAACCGGTTCTACCAGTTCCTGATGTTTCTTGTTCAAATAGAGGTACATATTCCTGCTGGCCAAGGGTGGTTCCAGATGATGGATATCTTTTAAACCGAGGAGTATAAGCTGTTCATAGCCATCCAAACTGCAATACAGGGCAATATCTATCCTCCCTTTCTCCAGCATGGTAAACAATTCGGTTTCAGTGGGCACTATTGTCACATTAGGAAAATCTGCAGTATTATCTTCCAGAATTTTCCAACCTTTAACTATCCCAATATATAAATCCTTTATGCTTTCCCAACCATCTATCTTAAAATCCTGTTTGGCAAAAGCTACAAAGTTCATTACCATATTTGGTTCCGGTACACGAATCAGGTTGGGATAAAGTGCTTCCATACCTTCTATTCTATTTATCTCCACATCTGCAAACCCTTCATTGACATCTTCTGAAGACCTTCCAGTGGGATTAAATACTATCTCTGTCTTTATACCAATTCTTTGAAATGCTTCTTTCACAATTCTATCCAACATTCCGGTTTGTTCAGATGTAGAAAATAGGCTTTTATAGGAGGTGCTGACAGTGAGTACGGGCAAGTCTTCATCTGTTTGAGCCAAAGCAGGGGTATAAACAAGAGATATGAGCAATATGAGAATACAAATTATAGACACAAAATGAGTCTTTTTCATTTTTTTCTTTATGCCTCTCTAACTTTATTTTTAACTGAAACAATTATAATAATACCTTCTTTTATTTATTAATCAAGCCTTTTACTAATTTTTCTAATTATATTAGCAAAAAGTGGTGTTTTACTGCAAAAATTAAAGAATATTAATAAAAATGAGGATAATAATATAATTCGTAGTTAAATAAGGGTATATTATATTTTTATAAATATTGGGGATTAGACATACATAATAGTTATAATGGAAGGGTAGAGTCAGTAGATTTTTAAAAAAGATTAGACTTCGTTTTTTTCTCTAAAATAAATCAAATAGTTTTTACCAAAACCAAAATAAATGGGTTGGCCCTTTTTAAGCCCTAATTCCAGAAAACGGTTGGTGGTCAGATAGGTGCTGTATTCTCTTTTTGCATTACAACATTTGACTTCCATAAATATCTGATTATTCTGAATATCCCCTATGGTCCCCTTAAAATGGTAGTCGGTTGATAATGGTTCTTGCGAAACATATATATTCTCAGGCCGTATGCCAATATGAGCAGGTTTCTGTAAACCAAAGAAAGACAATTCCTCAGGGTCTTCAATCCAGAAAATATTTTTTATTCCCATAAACTGTGCCCCAAAAATGGAAGTGGGCTTCTGAAATACTTCCTCCGAGGAGCCCTGTTCTATTATCTCTCCTTCATTGATAATGGCAACCTTTTCTGCCAGATAGTTGGCTTCAACAAAGTCATGGGTAACCATAATGATAGTGGTATGTAGGGTTTCATGAATATTCTTTAACTCTTCTTGTATGGTAGTCTTGATATTGGGGTCCAGGGCAGATAAGGGCTCATCCAATAACAAAACATCGGGATTACCTATTAAACCCCGGGATAGCGAGACTCTCTGCTGTTCTCCTCCACTTAAATTGAGGGGCAAACGTTCCAGAATATTTCCCAGCTTCAACAATTTCACCAATTCTTTAAAATTCTTTTCATATTTAGGATTGTTACGGTCTTTTTTAAAGCGTAGCCCATAGCGGATGTTATCCTGTACGTTCATATGGGGGAAGAGATTATAATCCTGATAGCAGATAGAGATGTTTCGATGTTCCGGTTTGAGAAAAGTAATATCGCGGTTATTGACCATTATTTTACCACTCTGGACGGGTACTAACCCGGCTATGGCTTCTAATACTACACTTTTACCGGCGGCAGTAGGTCCCAATAATACCAGAAATTCACCTTTTTTTACTTTCAAGCTAACATTTTTTATTCGGAATATCCCCAATCTTATATTAAGGTCTTTAACGTGAATCATGTTTTTCTTTTCCTCCCAGTGAGACCAGCCGTAAA
Organism: Candidatus Atribacteria bacterium; assembly: GCA_029556475.1. Taxonomy (GTDB): domain Bacteria; phylum Atribacterota; class Phoenicimicrobiia; order Phoenicimicrobiales; family Stramentimicrobiaceae; genus Stramentimicrobium. The sequence goes on along the minus strand of JAKQEP010000069.1, from coordinate 10,158 downwards.
ACCACAAAGATGATGATGCTGATGACAATCAGAATAATATTGGCAGGAACGGCGTACTTCATTCCATAGGTGGTAAATCTCTCATAAATCATAGTAGGCGCTATCATAGGATGGTATGCTAAAATAATGACTGCTCCAAATTCGCTGATTGCCCTGGCCCAGGTCACAATCATTCCACTTAAAATACCTCTCCAGGAGAGGACAAAGGTAACACCTAAAAAGGTCTGCATCTGGGTTGCCCCTAAACTGCGAGCAACATTTTCCATCCTGGTAGGAACCCACTTGAAGGCATCTCTCGCCGAATCAACCAGTAGTGGCATACTGACAAAGAGCATGGCCAGGATAATTCCAATTTCGGTACCCAGTGTCTCAATACCAAGTTCTTCTAAAAAACGTCCCACCGGACTGCGTGGACTCAATACCGTCAGAAGGCAGATACCGGCAACGGTATGTGGTATGACCATGGGTATGTCAACAAGGCTCTCAATTAAATTTTTTAGTTTGAATTCATGTCGTGCCAGATAATAGGCCAGAGGAATTCCTAGAAAAAAAGCCACTATAGTGGTGATGGAAGCACATTTCACACTCAACCAGACACTGGAAAATACCTCTCTATCCACCAGAGTCTTTTTTATAGTTTCAAAATCAGTCCAGTAAAAAGTATTAAGAATTGGGAAGATATTAAAGAATAGAATAATAAAGCCGGTAATAGCAGCAATAATATATATCAGCTCAAAACGTTTCTGCAAAAGTACCCTCCTCCGCCTATAATTCCTTGATTTAACAATCAGTTGATAGCTAACCTTTTATAACAAAAGGAGAGTCCGAAGTAAATAAAATAATATACTGGGGTAGGAGTAAAATATTAATATGGGCTTCGGACTCTGCTCTTAACAAAAAATTATTTTATTAAATCAGCCAGTTCTGCCGGTATGTTTTCCTTTCCGCTGAATGCCTCAACCTCTATTAAAGGCTGACCTGCTTCATAAAGAATTTTCATACCCAGTTCAGGATCTAATAAGAATCTTAAAAAGGCAATAGTATTTTCTCTATTTACCCCGCTAAAGGGCATGGTTAAACTGAAGACAATGGGCTCACCTTTGGTAATAATCTTGGTACCTGGTTCTGCCCCTGAAAGTTCGATAGTTGCCTTGGCATAATCATCAGCGTAAGCCAGAGAGCTCAGATTGATAGCATCCGGTAATTTGACAAATTTGAAACGAGCATCCATAGCCTGATGCTGCAGGGCAACAGATTCGTATTCGAAAGCATAGTCAAGTGCACCGGTCTCCAAGAGGGCAATCAACTCCACAGATTTAGGACGAATATTCTTCTGAGGAATATGAGCGATAATATCCTGATTCAATCCTTTTATCTGATAATGTTTTTCGGCTAATTGGAATAACAATACAGAACGGTAGCCACAGGGGTCCTGTTCAGGTTCACTATGTCCAAATTGTACTCCATCACGGAGCAGAACTTCATACCAGTTTTCTGTAGTAATCTCATCAGCATATTTACTGCTGTCAGTATACATTATCACCAGAGAATTTACCGCAAAAACGGTGTTCCACGCTGCATGGTCAGGAATAAGAAGATTGTCTATTACGGTATAGTCTGCAGACATCATAACATCTACTTTTTTGCCCAGTTCGGCTATCTGTCTGGCCAGGGCAACACTTCCTCCAGCTTCAGTTTTGACTTCGACATTGGGGTATACCTTATTAAAGGCTTTTATAATATTGTCTACCGGGACAGTCAGACTACCGGCATGGTAGACAATCACTTCACCCTTTAAAGGTTCATCAGCTACTACACCCATCATCAATGCACCCACCAAAGATAGGGTAAAGATTGTGGTAAGAAAACATTTAAACACTCTACTTTTTAACATTAATTCTAATTCCTCCTTTTTTTATTATCAATTCTTATAAGATATTTCTGGAAATAAATATTTTGTTTAGTGTATATACCACTCCTTCCTGGCAAATAACCTAACAGGAAATCAATTAACATACCCGTAGAAAGGATATGTTTATTCTTCTGATGATTGGTAAGTTCAAGCTATCTTTAAAATTTTCCTGATAGTACGGTAGTCAAACAAAAAAAAGGACTTCCCATTAAGGAAGTCCTGAAGTAAACATGAACATATATTTATAGCTTTAATTTCTTTCCATAATGGGAGGCATATCGGTTTCCCGGTATACCCTATCGCTCCATATCCATAGTTTGAAATATTAACTTTAGAAATATGGAGTCGAAATTAAATGAGCAAAAAATTGTTTTTAATATATTAATTTTTTAAGGTGCTTTCTCAATCTTTGTGAAATGAGGAACAAACCGTAATTATTTTAAGGAATATGTGATTAAAAGTCAAGACATATTGTTAAATACATTAAGTATGAGTTTAAATGTAAGTGGTCGTTGGTATTTAGTAGTTGGTATTTGGTGAAAAAGATGTGGGGATAAGTCAGGGGGGTTTTTGGTTCATGGTTAATAGTTTTTAGCTATAAGATGTAGCAATAAAAGAGGGTGGTCAATAGTTCATGGGTTTTGGTTGACAGAATAATGCAAATACGAAGACGGTGGGAGAAATGTGGATGGAATTGAAAAGAAAAGAGTGCGGACTGTAGAGTATGAGATTGCTTCGTCACTATGCTCCTCGCAAAGACAGAGAGTGCGAGGAGAAATTTGGTAAAAATGTAAATGCAAAGATGTGGGAATAATTGGATGAGATTGACACACGCTGCTAACGCAGCGTTCGCAATGACAAATACAAATACCAATACGGAGATGTGGGAGTAAGTGTGGGAGGTTGATAGTTTATAGTTTTTGGATTTTGGATAAATCATTTTGGGAATAATTGAAAGAGGTTTATAGTTATTTGTTTATGGTTTTTAATTTATAGCAATAAAAAGAAAATATAAAGAAAAGAGTGTGGGAATAATTGAATGAGATTGCCACACGCTGCTAACGCAGCGTTCGCAATGACAAAATGAGAAAAGGTAGACTAGCAATGACGGAGGGGAAGTGGTAATAGCGAATAAAATTATGTAAAATAGTGTTTGTCTCTTGTTAAAAATGTAAATACAAATATTATGTGAAACTTATTGTAATAATATGAGTTCAGGTCTCAACTAACATTTTTCTTGATTTGTTTTTAATTTTATGTTAATTTAGCATTGATAATAAAAATATAAAAATCATTATCTCTTCGAGTTGTTTTGCCTAAAGAATTATCCAGGGCAGACAACCGGTAGATTTTAAAATCTCGAGGGTATGGTTAGAAATATCCATGCCTCCCATGTTTGGAAAGGAGGGAGTATGTGTTTTATACCTCAAATTTATTGAACCTTTTATATAACCCTACTATATTATCCCTGAAAATGCTTAAAATTCTGGCCTTTCATGATTGATTTTATATTTTATCAATTTGTATGAGGTAGGAGAAACATCATGATTTGAGCATTATTATAAATATTTTAGACAATTTGAACTATTAAAAATTATTAAAATTTATATAAGGAGCAATAATTAGAAATTGCTATATGGGTAAACTTAAAAATTTATGAAATACCATAAAAATAATATTCGGAGTTAAATATGAAAATAAAATGCGAAATAAACAATATACCATTAGAAGTAGAAAAAGGAACAACCGTATTGGATGCTGCTAAAAAAATAGGTATAAAGATACCCACCCTCTGTTACTTTGAAGGGCTTCAAAACCCTGGTTCCTGCCGGTTATGTGTAGTAGAAGTAGAAGGAGCGGCTACTTTACTTCCTTCCTGTATAACTGAAGTGAGTGATGGTATGAAAATTAAAACAAACAGCAAAAGAGTCAGAGGTGCAAGAAAAATTTTATTAGAACTCCTCTTAAGCTCTCATCCCTGGGAATGCAATACCTGTGATAGAAATCAGGATTGTGAATTGCAGACCCTGGCTGACGAATATGGTCTCCGTGAAGTCAGATTCAATACAGAGAAAGAAAAACTACCTTTGGACACCAGTACTCCTGGGATAGTCAGGGACCCCAATAAATGTATTTTATGCCGTAGATGTGTTACTGCCTGCCAGGAAATTCAAAATGTGTCAACCTTAGGCCCACGCTATCGCGGCATTAAGACTATTATTGCCCCCGCTGAAGTTGATTTACTATCTGATGCAGTTTGCGTACAATGTGGACAATGCGCAGCAGTTTGTCCGGTAGGAGCAATAACAGAACATAGCGATATCGATGCAGTTTGGGAAGCTCTGGAAGATCCCAACAAATATGTAATAGTACAGACTGCCCCTGCTATTCGTGCTGCATTGGGCGAATGCTTCGATTTACCACCAGGCACTCTGGTTAAAGGACGTATGGTTACCGCATTGAGAATGTTAGGCTTTGACCAGGTTTTTGATACCAATTTTGCAGCTGACCTCACCATAATAGAAGAAGGAAATGAATTATTAACCCGATTAAAGAAAAAATTAGTAGACAAAGATGATAGTGTAAAACTGCCTATGTTCACTTCCTGCTCACCCGGCTGGATTAACTATATGGAACACTTTTATCCTGAATTGAAAGATAATGTCTCTACCTGTAAATCTCCACAGCAGATGTTTGGAGCGGTAGCAAAAACTTATTTTGCCGACAAGATAGGCAGGAAAAAGGAAGATATGGTGGTAGTGTCTATTATGCCCTGCACTGCTAAAAAATTTGAATGTAACCGAGATGAAATGTCTGACAGCGGTGTTCAGGATGTCGATTATGTCCTTACTACCCGGGAATTGGGCAAAATGATTAAACAGGCTGGAATTGATTTTGTCAATCTTCCAGATGGGGTAATGGATGCCCCGTTGGGTATTTCTACGGGAGCAGCAGATATATTTGCCAATACCGGTGGAGTTATGGAAGCAGCCCTTAGAACTGCATATGAAGTAGTAACCGGAAAGGATTTGCCTTTTGAAAAACTGCATGTCACCCCTGTTCAGGGATTAGAAGGGGTAAAAGAGGCTGAACTTACTATTAAGGGAGCATTACCGGAATGGAATTTCTTAGAAGGAGTTACCTTGAAAGTGGCAGTTGCCCATGGTCTTGGAAATGCCAGCAGGGTTATTGAATCGGTACTCAAAGGAGAAAAAGAATACCATTTTATTGAAATAATGACCTGCCCCGGTGGCTGTATCGGAGGAGGCGGGCAGCCTCGCTTAACCTCTGATGAAGTAAGATTAGCCAGGATTCAGGCAATCTATAAAGAGGATGAAGGACGTGAGTTGAGAAAATCCCATGACAATCCGGCAATCAAGCAATTGTATGAAGAATTCCTGGGAACGCCATTGGGTGAAAAATCTCATCATCTGCTCCACACTACATATTTTGACAAGAAAAATAGTAAAAATAAAGCAAAAGTTTAGCATTACCAGGACTATTTTTAATTTTAAAAATGATTATAGAAATAGAAAGTGAGTCGTTCTATGCCACAAACTAATATCAGACGTATATCAAGAACAGCGATTTTGCTGGCTGTTGCCCTGGTATTCCAGATGGGTGGATTTCCACAATTCATAACAGGTCCTTTAGTTAATACAGTGCTTTATCTGGCAGCTATGATTGTCGGCTGGCAGGGAGGAATGATTATTGGAATCCTGACACCTGTTATTGCCTCAATGAGGGGTATCTTACCACCACCACTGACCCCATTAATACCTTTTATTGCCCTGGGAAATGCTACACTGGTTATTTTATTCTTTTGGCTGCAAGCTAAAAACAAGATAGTAGGTATTATTGTTGCCTCTGTAGTTAAATTTTTACTGCTGGTCAGTGCTGTTAAATTGTTGGTACAGGTTCCACCGGCAATCGCCCAGATGATGAGCCTGCCCCAGCTAATAACAGCTCTGGCAGGTGGGGTTATTGCCCTTCTATTAGCCCATTTCTTTAAAAAAGCAAATATTATAATTGAATAAGGTCAATATCTAGACAGGGGTCAGGTCTCAACATTTGACATTAAAGAGAAATGTCAAATGTTGAGACCTGACCCCTGTTTGTCCTTTGAATCTACATGCCCTCCCCTAACTTGTCTTTCCTTCATATCCAGCCAAGCTTTAATCTTAAATAAAATAACTGCTTCAATTCCTATAACTGAATACCCATCTATTATTATTCTAGAATTAAGTAAGAAGTCATAATAGTTATCATCTAAAAGTATGGCTGAAAGACTTAATATACTGTCATCTATATGAACAGGAGTAAGGCCTGTCTGAAATTTTAAGTCAAAACTATATGGCCTTCGGCTGAAAAGTTCAATCATAATAGGGTAACCAGATTTTTTAGGTTTGCTAAATCTATAGAATTGCTTATTCCCTTGGTTCTTTTCCCTATTTTCATATTCTCCATCTTCTATAAATTTCCAAAATATTTCCCCAAAAGAATCGTTCAAGGCTTCTATTATTAATACCATATCTAAGTCTTTAGTAGCTCTAAAAGGAACCCCTAATTCATTCATCAAAATATCACAAGCTGTTCCGCCAATAAATACATAATGATTGGTAAGATCTTTAAAATATTCTTTAAATTTTTCTAATCCGTATACCATATCTCTCCTCGTAAAACTTCTTCAAGTGCTTGCTCTATTCTTTCATCATTTTCATTTTTCAAAGAGGCGTATAAAGAAGCCTTATCCACAATATCTTTATTTGTAAAAAGTTTTGGGTCATATTCCCATATCTGCAGTTCCAACAATTTCTCATCCTTGATAATGTCTATATTTTTTACAACTCCCAAATCATTCATATTTAAACCATCACCATATATTGCTCTTACTTTATGTCCAGGCGGATTGAACATGGATAATTCTGATAGAGCTTCTAACCCTGCCACCAATGAATTTTTTGGTTCTTTTTTTATATGAATTATTTTTTTTATAGGAGAGTTCAGAAATTCCCTTCCTTTTTTAAAATAACTGGGGTCAGAAATCCTACTATAATACTTGCTTCTACCTGTCTTTCCACCTATCTTATAAGTAAGAAGTTTCGCTTTATATAATTCATTTAAGGCTCTAGAAGATGTCATTGGGGTCCAACCAAAAAGTTTGGAAAATTCCGTTGTATTCACTACAGCTTCCTTATTGTAAAGAAAGTAGAGATAAGCTATTTGCCCGGAAGGAGTAAATGATTTTATTTGTTTTTCCATAATATCCTCAATATTTTTCAAATAAAGGGCTAAAAATGGTAAAAAAATTTGACCATCTTCCATGATAAAAGGAATCTTGTTTTGAATTAAGCTCTTTCTTCGATATCTAGTTATTTTTCTGAAATAAAGTACGATTTGATCATTTGTTATTTTCTTTATTGTATTCAGATGCTTTTTGATAGCACCAATCCTAGGTGCTTCATTAATAATCTCAAGCAAAATACATTGAGTTTCTAATATTTTCATTTTATGAACTTTATAAATATCCCTTAGAAATATAGGAATTCTGTTTGCATAGCTACTAGTTTCTATTCTTGTTTCATCATCTATATTATCTCTTAGATATCGTTCAGTTTCCGCTAACAATAGTAATACCTCCTAATATAACACTATTTATAATAAATATAACACTATATATGTTATATTGCAAGTAATTATTGTTATATTAGAGACATATCGAAAATTAAATCACATTCAAACACCGTCAAACACCGGGACAGTTCACTGCTTGACTCCTGAGGATATTATCAAGCAGAAAACCGACCCCATGTTTTCTGAGTAACTACAATAAATGTGTTTTTATCATTTTTTTCATGTTTTCTACTCCTTTAGCTTTTAGATAGTAGATAAATAGGTCTAAAGAAAGCCTCTTGAGGTAGCCAAAGAATAGAATATTTATTTATCAATATTTGTCAATCTTAGCAGGCGATATTGTTATTATGAGAAAAATTTTACCGAGTAGTGAATTTGTCATTGCGAAAACTGTGAAAGCAGTGTGTGGCAATCACATCCATTTATACTTGTACCAGAAGGGTTTTATCCGTTTAGTTTATGAGTTACAAGTATTTTATTCATTATTTTTTATTTATTACTTTTTATTATGCTTTTGAGAAAACCTTTACTTCTGAATCGAGTTTATCTTTGAGTTTATCAGATTGAACTTCCAAATCATAATGTGCTTGCAGATTGAGCCAGAACTTGGGTGACATTTTAAAATATTTTCCCAACCTTAAAGCAGTATCCACACTTATTGCCCTTTTCCCATGCACTATCTCATTAATACGACGTGGTGGAACACTAATATCTTTTGCCAGTCTATATTGTGAAATATTCATGGCATCAAGGAATTCTTCTTTTAGGATAACCCCGGGATGTATGGGTTCTATCTTCTTATTATTTATCATCATTAATCACCCCCTGTGATAATCGATAATTTCAACATCATATGCATCTCCATCTTTCCATTTAAAGCAGATTCTCCATTGTTGATTGATACGTATACTGTATTGCTCTTTTCGTCTCCCCACTAATCTTTTTAGATGATTTGAAGGCGGGACTCTTAAAGAATTAAGATCCGGAGCAGCATCGAGCATCCATAATTTTTTCATTGCATTTCTTTGAATATCATAAGGAAATTTTGGAGAAATATCCCGATGGTATATTTTTTTAGTTTCTTTGCATTTGAATGATTTAATCATAATTATTAATAACATATCGCGTTAATATTGTCAAGCGTTATTAATTGCCTTCTTCTGGTAATATTTTATTAACTTTATCCCGCTTCTTTCTTTTCTTTCTTGAATTAGAAACTTTTATTGCTGAAGTAATAATGTGATGAAGTTCCCAAAGATGTATTATTTCCATTGACTATGCCAAACCATGATACTATAAAAGGCTCAACATTGAGAGTTATTTGCAGGCAATCTGGGATAAAAAGAAATGTTTTTTGGAAAAATACAAAAAAGCGTAGTTTCTTATTCTTTAAAACTAAAATATTACTACAATATTTGTCCTGTTCTATGGAACAACTCTTGGTTTAATGATGTAAAAGGTCCGTCCCCTAACATACGTCCCCTAACATATAGACCGTCTCACTAAATAAGTCAGTTTGGCAAAAATTGCCGAATTCATCTATACTATCGATTAGGCAGTTGTATTCCCCAAATAAATACAATATTCTTTGCCTTACAACAATAGGTATGCTTACCTTAATATTTTCATTTTTCAATATTTTTTTATATCTTTTAGAAAAAACCCAACTCATTGTATAAATCTCTTTTCATATCTAATACAACTACTCATTCTATTCGTTCCAGAGGTCGGCAATTTTGACTTTTATTCTTTGTTCATAGATTTTGATTAATTCTTTGTTTGAATCAATTATTTTCTGTTCATTTTGTATTTCGGCAACAATTTGTTCTTGGATTTCGATTTTAGGGCAGTATATTTTTAATTCCTTAACATCTCTTTGATTAATACTTGGATATGAGCCTTTTCCCATTCGGCTTATTATTTGCTCTTGTACAAAATTGCTAAATAATTGATAGTATAAGAAAAGCGGATATATTACTGGCGTTGCTGTTAGAACTGCAAATCCTGTGGATACCACAACATTTGAGGGTACTTTATTTAAGATACCAATGGCTTTTAAAGTTGGCCTGACTGTAGACAGCAAGATATCTCCGTTTCTTACTCCACGTCTTGCTCTGCTTGGTGCATTGTTTGCTTTTATCACATTATTAAAGGAAACCTCTCCGGAACCATTTTCAACGGACGATATATCAATATAAACAATGTCATGGAAAGCTTAGGGGTCAGGTCTTCACATTTGACATTTCTGTCTCTAATCTCTCTATGATCCTGTCAACTTTATTACTTATCTTCTTATCTTTTGAAATTTTTTCTTCAAACCTTCTAGCAGCCTGGGAAACAGCCGTGTAGTCCATAAAAAATATTTTACCAATCTCTTTTAAGGATGAAGAAGTGTAATTCTTGATAATATATAGAGTTAATGTTCGGTAAATATTACCTTTTCGTTTTACCAATATATCTTCTGGGGAAATTGTAAATGTCAAGCACTTATCCCACTCCTTCGGTAAAGACTTTTCCTACTAACGTGGTAAGAATAAATCCCTCCTTCCTGGTAAACAGTTTTCCTACTGGAGAAACTGGAAATAATCAATCTCCTTTCTTCTTATTTGAGA
>JAKQEP010000108.1 GCA_029556475.1 Candidatus Atribacteria bacterium | reverse complement strand
CATCGGTAATAATATAGGTGTAGTAGTCTTTGAGTCTCTCATCTTGCCAGCGCTTTATCTGGGGATCTAACTCCTGGGTGATCCTGCTCACTGTGGATTTGGAATAGGTTAAATCCGGTGATAGTTTGGCGACAATCTTTCGTACCCGGCCGGTAGAGACACCATCGGTAACCATCTGACAGATAGTGGAGAGTAATGCTTTTTCACTTCTTTGATAATTTTCAAAGAGCTGGGTCTTGAATGGAAATTCCCGGATCTGGGGTTTAGACAGAAGTAGGCTACCTACTCTGGTATTAAAAGAGCGGGATTTGTAGCCATTACGATTTGCCTTTCTCTTGGTATTATCTCTCTTATGAGATAATACGCCTACCTGTTCGTCTCTCTCTTCTTCCATAACCTCTTGCATAATACTCCTTACCATCTCCTTTAGGAAATCTCCATCTGTATTTAATTCCTCTTGCAAAATAGCCTTTATTGAATTACTATTTAGTTGGGTCATCTTGAACTAATCCTCCTTAATGATTTTAGTTTCTTTTAATTATTATGGAGGTTCTTGATGGCCCATTTCAAGTTAATCTTTAATTAACATATTTTACTTTTACAGAAAATATAGCACACACTCAACTTATATCAAATTAAATATTTATTAAATGTAAAATATATTTTAAAAATTTATTCTGCCATAAGTATGGGATAAAGCTTTTAATATAGGTAAGGCATCTTCTTCTAATTTGAGTAACTGCTTGCTGGTAAGACGCCATTGCCAGTTGCCGCAGAAAGTAGCAGGTGTATTGATTCTAGCCTCACTTTCTAATCCTAAGATGTCTTGAACCGGAATGATGGCCAGTTTTGCCACTGAAGACTGTGCCAGGCGGATAAGTTCCCAGTGTATATTGGAAATATTTACCTCCTTATCCGTATATCTCTTGATCGCCCTTTTCTGTCCAAGTTTCAGTTCATTCTTCCACCATCCTCTAATGGTATTATTGTCATGTGTTCCGGTAAATACTACGCAATTTGAAATATGATTATGGGGAAGATGAATACTTTTTGGAAAATCTTTACCAAAGGCAAATTGTAATACCCGCATTCCAGGAATTCCAAGCTGGTTAATGATTCCTACCACATCTTTGGTTATCACTCCAAGATCTTCGGCAATAAAAGGTAAATCTGGAAATTCATCTTTTAACATCTGGAAAAATTTTTCACCGCCACCAGAATCCCAGCTTCCTTTAACGGCAGTCTTTTCTTTGGTCGGTATTTCCCAGTAGGAGACCAGTCCTCTGAAATGGTCAATTCTTACCAGGTCAAACATGGTCAAATTGTGAGTGATACGTCTTTTCCACCAGGAAAAATCCTCTTTCTTATGTGCTGACCATTTATAGATGGGGTTCCCCCAGAGTTGTCCCGTTGAGCTAAAATAGTCCGGTGGAACTCCTGCCTGGCAGAGCTGACTCTTATTTTTGTCCAGTTTAAAAAGTTCCTGATGTGCCCAAACATCTGAACTCTGATAGGTAACATATATAGGTATATCTCCAATAATCTTAATATTCTTTGCAGCACAATATCCGGTAAATTGTTCCCATTGTCTAAAAAAAAGAAACTGTATTATTTTTTGCCTTTCCAGTTCAGAGCAGAATTTTTTTCTAATTTCTAATAAAGAATTTTCATTCCTATCCCTTAGTCCAACAGGCCATTTATTCCATAGAATGTCGCTATATTGTTCACGTAGAACCTCAAAGAGAACATAATCGTCCAGCCAGAAAGAATGCTTCTGACAGAAATCTTCATATTCTTCCTGCCACCTCTCTAATTCCAGGAAGACAGCACACACTTTCTCTAACAGACTATGTTTCAAAGGGTATACTCTGGCGAAGTCTATAATGGCTTTTTCCGGTAAAAGGTATTCATCCAGTTCATTCTTCTTTAATAAACCATCTCGATAGAGCAGTTCCGGACTGATTAGAATGAAATTGCCAGCAAAAGCTGAACAGGAATGGTATGGTGAGTTGCCATGTTTTATCTCAGTCGGATTTAAAGGAAGGATTTGCCAGTAGTGTTGGTTATTCTTAGATAATAAATCGGCAAATCGATAAGCCTCTAACCCCAGGTCTCCTATTCCAAATCTGGAAGGTAGACAAAAAATAGGTATTAGCAAACCGCTGCCTCGATTATTCACATCTTTTACTCCCCGTCTCAAAATAAAAAAATTTTTAAATTTGTATTCTTTTCCAAAAATTTTAATACATTTTTATTATCAAACGCTGATTTTGAGCATTTCTCCTAATTCTTTAACAGGCTGCCACCAGATTTCCCGGTCTTCTTCTTGGAGTGCCATGTTTTTCTCCAGTGCGTAGCTAATATCCTTTTTGATGTCAAAAAAGATGTTCTGAGCTGTCCAGAGATTGAGTTTAATTTCAAAATCTCTCATCTTCTTCAATACATTGGTAATTTCAATTATAGGCTGAATCTCAAAAGGGTTTTTTCTAATCTTTTTTATAGTTCGATTAATCCATCTCACAACATTAAATTCAAAAGTTATCATATCAATCTCAATGGGCCAACTTTCAATTTCCTGAAGAAGATCATTAAGTTTTTGTAAATCGATTGTTTTTTGAGAAAATACATTTTTAAGTTCCTGATTGAGAACCTCTTCAGTAATAAAAGAAAGAGATTTTGGTACCGGTATGTTTAATTGTCTTAAAAAGTTAATAATGGGAAAATTATCAACATAAATATGGACATAGTTACTCTCAATACTTGATAGGGTAGGTTCCAATATTTTTTCCATTACTTTTCTCTGTTCATCTCTAAACATATACCACAGGGTATAACTATTTGTACCAAAAAATTTATCCATCAATCTTATAATATCTACTGCATTTGCTTCATTAAAAGAAGACCTGAATTCCTTCACCATATCCAGATAAAATTCTTCATCTTTGAAGTTTATAACCCCTCCATTCACATTGTGACCGCCTAAATAAAGTACAGCAAAACAGAACTTATCCTCTTCCAGAGTAATTTCTGAACGAATAGTTGCATAACCAATAGCCATTTTTAACTGTCCATTTTCGTTTCGTTCAATCTTATCATCTAATATTTGGTAAGTATAAATGCTTTTATCTTTTCCATTGAAGAGTGCCGAAATGGCATAATGGGCTCCTACACGGAGCAGATCAATAATAGCCGGTTTGACCATTGTATTATAAATATTAGCCCCATTTCTATAGCGATGAATATTGCTTGGCGCCTCTTCTAATCTCGTTATATATTCTTCTTCTAAATTAATGGAACTAAGTTCATTTATTAATTGCATACAACGGGCAGCATATCTCATATTCTGTACTGTTTCTATTCCGGATATATCATCAAAAAACCAACCATCACTGGCATACATTAGCATAGCATTGCGCTGCAATTCCAAAAATTTGATAGCTCTAACCTTCTCTTCTACACTGAGGGAATGTGAAGAGAATTTATCTAAAAAATCATGAATACAATTAGGACAACGATCAAGAATTACTTCAATATATTCATTTCTAGCCTGCCAGCTATCCTTAAAAAAGGCTGAAGCGCCTTTCTCAAAGATTTCAATAGCTCTGTCACGTAACCAGTCCATAGCCTCTCTCAGCGGTTTTCGCCAGTATTGTTGCCAATCTGGATGTGCTCCTGTATTACATCCACAATTATCCCTCCAGCGTTCAATACCATGTATGCAGCTCCATGATGTATTTTTAATAATTTGTACTTCATAAGCTGGTGGGTTTAGTGCCAAATATTCTCCATAATTGGTTATTCTGGCAAATTCATTTTCCTCAATGTAATTTAAACAATAAGAAAGAGCCATATCTGCAAAACGATGGTGATGGCCAAAGGTCTCTCCATCTGTAGCGATATGAACCAATTCTGATCTATTTTCATCTGAGGAAAAGCCTGCCATTAACTGACGAGCAAAATTTTCACCATTCTTTAACAAGTCTCCAAAACTTACTGAATGAGCTAAAGCACCATTATAGAAAAAAATATTGATGTTTTTTCCCGATGGCAATTGGCATAGATATGGTATCCTGAAATCAATACTATCACCTTTAACCTCCTGCCACGGTGTACCTTTTTCCATCCTCCTGACCCGGGCTGCCTGGTGTGGAGCCAGGATTGTAAATTTGATGTTTAATTCAGCCAGTATTTCCAATGTCTCATAATCAACTGCAGTTTCAGGTAGCCACATTCCTTCTGGCTTGCGAGCAAAATGGCTTTCAAAATCTCTGATTCCCCATAATACCTGAGTATATTTATCCTGCCTGTTTGCCAGGGGCATTATCATATGATTATAAGCCTGAGCTATAGCTGAACCATGTCCGTTGAATTTTATCTGGCTGAGTTTATCTGCTGACTGTATTGATCGGTAAACTTCCGGCTGGTGCCTTTTTATCCAGGACAGGAGAGTTGGTCCAAAATTGAAGCTAATCTGATTATAATTGTTTACAATTTTAACAATATTTTCATCTTTATCCAGGATACGAGAGGCGGCATTAACTTTGTAACATTCTTCTGATATCTTTTCATTCCAATCATGGTAAGGATAGGCTGAATCCTGTAACTCAATCTCTTCCAACCAGGGGTTTTCACGAGGAGGTTGGTAGAAATGACCGTGAATACAGATATACTTATTTTTATTCATCTTTAAACTCCTTCAAGATAAGTTAGTTAATAAGATTATTTTTTCTGTTTTTTAAAGAAAAGAATACCCAGTGGTGGAATGGTAATATTTAGGGAATAATCATATCCGTGCATGGGGATAGGTCTGCTGCTTACTCTACCCATATTGCCATGATTGCTGCCACCATATAACGAGGAATCACTGTTCAAACATTCTAACCAAATTCCTCTTTCCGGTATGCCGATACGATAATTATACCAGGGTGTGGGAACAAAATTGCAGACAATTAAGATTTTTTCATTCCCATTCCCATTTTTTCTTAGAAAAATAAGTACACTGTGTTCCCGGTCATTGTTCTCAATCCATTGAAATCCACTATATTCAAAATCAACTTCATAGAGAGCTTTTTCCTGCCGATAGAATCCGTTCAGGTCTTTAATCCATCTCTGCATTCCCTGATGGGAAGGCAATTTAAGTACATTCCAGTCTAAAGGAAAATCATGCTGCCATTCCTGTCTCTGACCGAACTCACTGCCCATAAAGAAGAGTTTTTTGCCGGGATGGGCATACATATAACCAAAGAGAAGGCGCAAATTGGCAAATTTCTGCCAGTCATCCCCGGGCATTTTTTCCAGCAAAGACTTTTTACCATGTGTTACCTCATCATGGGAGAGTGATAGTATGAAATTTTCATTAAAGGTATATAAAAGACTGAAGGTAAGTTCCTGATGGTGATATTTACGATAGATGGGGTCTCTACTGAAATAGGACAGGGTGTCATGCATCCAGCCCATATTCCATTTCATGCCAAAGCCGAGCCCTCCGGAATAAGTTGGCCGGGAAACCATTGGCCAGGCAGTGGATTCCTCGGCAATCATCTGAATATCCGGAAAATTAGCATAGGCGGTTTCATTCAATTTTTTGATAAAATCAATAGCCTCCAGGTTTTCCCTCCCTCCATACTTATTGGGTATCCATTCCCCCTCTTTGCGGGAATAGTCCAGATAGAGCATAGAGGCTACCGCATCTACCCGCAGGCCGTCAACATGATAATAATCGAACCAGAATAAAGCGCTGCTGATCAAAAAAGTCCGTACTTCATTACGGCTATAATTGAAGATATAACTTTTCCAGTCAGGATGAAAGCCCTGTCTGGGGTCGGCATGCTCATAAAGATGGGTGCCATCAAAATAAACTAACCCGTGTTCATCACCGGGAAAGTGGGAAGGAACCCAATCCAGAAAAATTCCGATTCCCTGTTGATGAAGGTGGTCAATAAGATACATCAGGTCTTGTGGTGTGCCATAACGGCTGGTAGGAGAAAAATAACCAACTGTCTGATATCCCCAGGAGCCATAAAAAGGATGCTCCATTACCGGCAGCAATTCAATATGAGTAAAACCATTTTCCTGACAATAACGGGAGAGGAGAGGTGCAATTTCCCGATAGCTCAAAAAATCATTTTCTGAGCTATCTTTTCTACACCAGGAGCCCAGATGAACTTCATAAATGGAAAAAGGCTGGTTTAAACGGTTTCTTTCTTTCCTTTGTGCCATCCAGTCCTGATCCTGCCATTGATAACTCAGATCCCATACCATTGATGCGGTCAAAGGTGGTTTTTCTCCATAGAAGGCAAAGGGGTCTCTCTTATCCACACCATAGTGCTTCAATCTGGACTCAATATGGTATTTATATTTCATAGCACTATCCAGATTAGCAATAAAACCTTCCCAGATGCCACTGCCGGTATGAATCTGCTTTAAAGGGTGGGAAGTTTTTTGCCAGCCATTAAAATCTCCTATTACGGAAACCTGCTCGGCATTGGGAGCCCAGACTGCAAAATGCACACCTTTTAGGTCTCCAGTATAAACGAGATGTGCACCTAAATGTCGGTATAATTGATAATTGGTACCTTCATTAAAAAGAAAAATATCATCTTTGTTTAGCAGGGAATGCTGGTATGAAATATCATTCTTTTTTATCATTATCAATTGCTCCTACTTCAAAGAGAAGCCCTTTCAGAGCTATAGACAGCCAGTCAGGCCTATGGTCCATCTCATAGCCAATTTCATAAATTGCTTTTTCCAGTAAATAGATAGTGAGTAATTGTTTTATCTCCGACTCATCTTCCGGTAGAAAGGAAGGCACTATATATTTTAGATAGGCATTGAGGAATACCTTACTGGTATAAAAAGTCCATATCCTTGCCCAATGTTCCAGTTCATGGCAGTCTCCGTCAACCTTCTTTTGAATCAGAGGAGCAAAGGCAGCATACTGAAAGGAGCGGAGCATACCTGCCACATCTTTCAAAGGGCTGCGTTTCAATCTTCTTTCTCCAAGCGGTTTGGCAGGTTCTCCTTCAAAGTCAAATAGGTAAAAATCCTTTCCGGTATAGAGGACCTGTCCAAGGTGATAGTCTCCGTGTATCCTAATTTTTTTGGCATTGTACTTATGTGATACAATTTTCTGGCAGTGCTTAATTATTTCTGGTTCCAAGGAAAGGACTCTTTTTAAATCTTCCTGTATCGTCTCTTCATAACGGTTATAATTTTTATTTAAAGAGAGAAATACTCTCTTCAGCAAACTATGGACAGATTGAAAGATAGAGCGTTGATACAGCAAAGAAAATGGTTCTGGTTTGAAATCAGGGTCTTCAACTATCTCTCCCAAAGCATTGTGGAATTCTGCGGTTCTCTTGCCCAGGAGGTGGATCATTTCAATAAAAGGTGCACTTATCAGGTCTTCTAGCAGTTCTGGTATCTCTCTCACTGTCTTTTCAAAAATAGATTCCGGGAGAGTGGGAAGTTTTTCTTTCAGACAGATTTGAGATAACACCTTTTCATAGTAGTTTATCAGATGGTCTTGAGCATAATCCCAGGCATTTTCCTCATTGGGAATATAGGATGACAGAATTCCCATTGTAATCAGGGAACCGTCTTCCTTCTGATAATCAAGAGCGCCGGCAAAAACCGGTATATTCTTAAAATCAGTTTTTTCTGTTATAGATTTTGTTATTTCCAGGTCGGGATTTATGCCTTCACCCAGTTTTCGGAATAGTTTAAAGATTAATTGACGGTCATAAACAATGGAAGAATTACTCTGTTCAGCGGTAAGCAATTGAGAATGTTCAAACTTATCTACGAGATTGTGTATTTGTCTAAAATATTTGCTGTGATAAGCCCTGATATTCCCCTCAGCAGCAGGTATAATTCTTCTTTGACCAATGAGCTGCAATAAAGTCTGATGGAATGAAATATCTGAGGCGGCATCATAAACTATACCATCCTGACCGGGTGATTGGAATTGGAATAATACCGATTGTGGCCTTTCGCTTAAGAATTTCTTAGCCTGTTCAACCTCCAGAAAGGAGAGCGGAATATGGTAGTATTCTTCTGCTTTGGCATAATAGCTTACCCTGACCAGAAGCAGGATGCTCATACTATTCTGGTTCTTGACCGGTATTATCTCAGTAATATTTGTTTTTAAAATCTTCTCCGATTTACTGCCAAACCATCGCTGTTCCATTAAAAATTGAGGCAGAATTTCACCTTCAATTTTAGTTTTAAGCTGACTGCTAAAAAGTTCAATCCAGTTTGATCTGGATTTGAGCAAGGAAATTTCTCTGACTTTCTTTTCAGGAGAGACCTCCACCTCTTTTTTCAGTACAAACCAAAAGTAATTATGAAAACCGAGAGTCATAATATAAGGCTTTTCCTGTATAGTCGGGAAAGGGTTTTTACTGAAAACTTCTACAGGGGTATAACCGGCATATGGTGATAGATCCAATTCTGCTACCTGGGAGAAGCGAGAGAGATTTATGACTACCAGTATAGCCTCATCCTCGTATTTTCTGAGAAAAGCCAGAATTTTAGGATTATCAGGGTGCAAAAATTCTGTCGTTCCCCGTCCAAAGGCCTTAAAATTTTTGCGCATGGCAATGACACGTTTTACCCACCAGAGAAAAGAGGTCTGGTTTTGTTCCTGATTTTCCACATTTACCGTCTCATAATGGTAAGCAGGGTCAATAATAACCGGCAAATATAACCTTTGAGGATTAGCACGGGAAAACCCGGCATTACGGTCTGCACTCCACTGCATCGGAGTTCTCACTCCATCTCTGTCTCCCAGGAAATGATTATCACCCATAGCGATTTCATCACCATAATAGAGAGTGGGTGTACCGGGTAAGGAGAAGAGTAAGAATTTCATTATTTCCATTTTCCGACGATGGTTTTCCAATAAAGGCGCCAATCGCCTTCTGATACCCAGGTTAATCCTTGCCGTTTTATCCCTGGCATAAACCCGGTACATATAATCCCTCTCCTCATCGGTAACCATCTCCAGGGTCAGCTCATCATGGTTTCTCAAAAAAATAGCCCATTGACAGTTATCAGGAATAGGAGGGGTCTGTTCCAAAATGTCAATAATTGGAAAACGATCTTCCATCCTCAGAGCCATAAACATACGGGGCATGAGGGGAAAATGAAAAGCCATATGGCAGGCATCTCCATCACCAAAATAGAGGATGGCATCCTCAGGCCATTGGTTAGCCTCAGCCAGAATCATACGATTCTGATAATTCCGGTCAACATGTGCCCTTAGTTTTTTTAAGAAATCTATCGATTCTGGCAGATTTTCACAATTGGTCCCTTCCCGTTCAAAAAGGTAGGGCACGGCATCCAGCCGCATACCATCAACACCCATCTTCATCCAGAAATCGATTATCTTAAGAATCTCTTTTTGTACCGCGGGATTGTCGTAATTCAAATCAGGCTGATGTGAATAGAAACGGTGCCAGAAGAATTTTTCATTTTCAGGGTCTCTGGTCCAGTTGGAGGTTTCAAAGTCCTGAAATATAATGCGTGCATCGAGATATTTATCAGGCTTGTCACTCCAGACATAGAAATCTCGCCATCTTTTAGGTGCATCTTTTTTTCGTGCCCTTTGAAACCATTTGTGCTGGTCTGAAGTATGGTTTAAGACCAGCTCAATAATAACCTTCATTTCCCGGCGATGTGCCTCCTTCAGGAAATTCTTAAAGTCACGCATATTCCCATAATGGGGGTGAATACCATAATAATCAGAGATATCATACCCATCATCTTTCAATGGAGAGGGGAAGAAGGGAAGTAACCAGATGGCATTTACTCCCAGACTTTCCAGATAATCGAGTTTTTCAGTGAGACCTTTAAAATCTCCTATTCCATCACCATTCTTATCATAAAATGTCTTTATATGGAGCTCGTATATAATGGTATCCTTATACCATAAAGGGGTTTCTGAAAAGTCTTCTGAGCTGAACATATCCTTATTCCTCCTAGCTAAAATAGTCAAATTGGTCTTCTTTTTTGAGATGTCTTTTAATCTTTATAATATGAGCTGGTAAAATATGTGGGTTTAACTCTACATAATTGTATTCACCCTGCCAGATGTATTGCCCGCCACCTAATAAATCATGGGCTAAAAAGGTTTGCTCTTCTGAAATACCCAGTTCATAGAGGGGAACTTTAATCCATCCTGATTGTGTATAATTCGGGTCTAAATTGATTACTACCAGAATGGCATCATTTTCTTCATCATTAAATTTAGCAAAATAGAGCAATTGATTGTTTTCTACCGCTAAAAATCGGATATTATCGGTTCTGTGAAATTCAGAATTTTCCTCTCTGATACGGTTAACAGTGGTAAATAGCTCTCTGGTACTCTCTTTTACCTCATCAGGCAGCCAGTGTTTTATTTCATATTTTTCAGAATCACAATACTCCTCTTTACCGAGTAAGGGTGTATTTATAAATCGTTCATATGGTGGTCCGTAGATACCATAATTAGAAGAGAGGGTTGCAGCCAGCAAAAATCTTATTATAAAAGCGGGAGCACCACCGGTCTGTAAATATTCAGAAAGTATATCAGGTGTGTTAGGCCAGAAATTGGGACGGAAATATTCTTTCAGCTGAGTATGGGCCAGTTCATTTAAATAGTCTGTATATTCCTGTTTGGTATTACGCCAGGTAAAATAGGTATAGGATTGGGTAAAACCAAGTTTGGCTAATCTGTACATTACTTTTGGTCTGGTAAAGGCTTCTGATAAAAAGATGACCTCAGGATAATCTTCTTTTATCAGACTTATTAGCCATTCCCAGAATAGAAATGGTTTGGTATGGGGATTGTCTACTCTAAAAATTTTAACACCCTCTTTAATCCAGAAAAGAACAACATTTTTCAGCTCTTCCCACAGTTCTTTCCAGTGTTCAGTCTCAAAATTAAAAGGGACGATATCTTCATATTTTTTAGGTGGGTTTTCAGCATATTGGATGGTGCCATCGACCCGCCAGCGGAACCATTCGGGATGTTCTTTGATATAAGGATGGTCTGGTGAGCATTGAAAGGCAATATCTAAAGCTATTTCCATTCCATGTTCCTCTGCTTTCTTGATAACCTCTCGAAAATCAGCCAGACTTCCCAGCTGGGGATGGATAACAGTATGTCCCCCTATCTCACTGCCGATTGCCCAGGGACTGCCCGGGTCATCTGCATTGGCTATAATAGCATTATTCTTTCCCTTGCGATGTGTTTTTCCAATAGGATGGATAGGTGGAAAATAGAGAACATTAAATCCCATACCGGCAATTTCGGGAATCCGGCTCAGACAATCCTGAAAAGTGCCATGAACACCGGGTTTAGCAGAACAGGAGCGGGGAAAGAGTTCATACCAGGCGCTGAAACCGGCTCTCTTTCTGTCTACTGCTATTCTCAGGGTTTTATCATAACGGGTAATATGGTCGGGCAGGTGGTATTTTTTAAAAAATTCATTATCCAGCTCTTTTTCTAATAGTCTTAGTATTTCTTCCTGTTCCCTCTTTTCACCCTTTTGGATAAGTGTAATGAGCTTTTGAATTGAAGCTTTTTTGCCAGTCTCTTCGACCTCATTGATTATCTTAGCCAATAGGGAGAGACCACACTTTAAATCGACGATCAGATTGTCACCACCGGTGGCTTTTTTTTGAATATCTTCCCACCAGGTAGCTAAATGGTCTACCAGTGCCTCTATAGTATATTCATAAATACCGAGCTCGGTTACGGTAAGTTCACCCTGCCAGAGATCCTTGGCAATCATCTCCATTGGGGTTTTTTGCCAGGAACATTCCCCTTTTTTCCGAAAAAGCAGATAGGCTTGAATACGGTCATGACCATCGGCAAATATATTGGCTGATACCTTAACACTTTCACCTTCTATTCTTTTTATGGCAAATAAACCATTATCAATTTCAGGTTGAACATTTTCAATGACAACCCGTTGTTTTCCATCAATCTTATTTAAATCTATAATTTTTTAATCCTCTCTACTATCTCTTCAATTTAATATTCACTAACCGAAAAACAGAAAAATTATGATTCTAAATATCTGGTGATTGATTTCAGCATACCCTGAGCGGAGCGGGACATTTTTAGTCTTCTGGCTAATTCTTTTTCTCCGAATACGTCCCTTATCCAGTTGGCAAAATCATTGTTCTCTGGATTGACATGGTGATTAAATAATTCCTGGCCCATATCAACCAGCTGGTCAATTAATTCTGCCAAATTTTTTATTGGTATGCCATTGTGCAGGTAGAAATATTGCTCCATGGTTGGCGCTTCCTGATAGACATCAATTTTTTTATTAACAGCAACCATTTCAAATCCTCCTTCCCCTATAATCAGACACGACAGAATATTGTTCATATTTTCCCGGCAATATTAGTAATGATGTAATAAATTGTAGATATTTTACCATATATAACTGTAATTACATTATAAGATAAAAAGCCCTTAACTCAAAATTATTGTATTGCCGCATAGTAACCGCCCTACAAAAAACCATCGAAATCCAAACCCATATCGACTCCCTCTACCCCGAAGTAGAGAAATCAATTTTATTGCATATTTCTTTCAAAGAAATAATTTCGCTTATTTTGCCAAATATCTCCAATACAATATCTCGCCTCCTTCCTTATGAATTATTTAACAATTTTTTGATTCTTTTTGATAATATCTTTTAATCCTTTCCCGGTCTTCATTATCCTTGTCGCCCTTAAAATATATTTCTACTAATTCAACAATATCTTCTTCTTCAAAATAAGCATAAATAATGCGTATTCCACTGTGTACACCGGTTCCCTTCAATGACTTACAGGCAAACTTTTTTGCTTTATATATTTTAAGATTTTCGATACCAAGATTGGAAATCCTGAAAATACCATCATTGTCCACTTTTTGTTTATGGTATAATTTGAGCTGAACTTAAATAAATATAGACAAATCTTCTTCAAGTGTCCTGTACCTTTTTAACAGTCTTTTTATTTCTGCTTTGAATTCCTTTAATCTACGTACCTCATTAAACGAATTCTTCTTCTCTTTCTTCATTATATTCCCTCACAGAATAAGGTGTGGTTCGATAGAATACCGATTCATATTCGATAACTTTCCCTTTTTCGGCAGCTAACCAGGGCACATCATTATGAGAATAGTCGCTTATTTGAGCTGCATTCATATCAGGAAGCTTATTTAAGACATCATTAATCACACTCAATTCCCGGGCACTCAACTTTGATAAATCTGGATTTCTAAGTGGAATATATTTAGTTCTGGGATACTGGAAGTATTTATCCTGTATTTTAACCAATTCTTTTCCCTCCATCTCCTCAACTATCCTGGTAAATTCTTTTGGTGTAGGACCATGGTGATTTTTTATATAGGTGGCACCAATTAACTGTTCTTCGAATTTTTCATAATAGTTAAAATCGATAAAGTATAACAGTTTGTACAATACTGTTTGGCCCACATTAGACTTGGAACCCACTTTTTCCAAAATATAAAGCAATACTTCTTTGAATTTTTCTATATTTTGTTGAGGGACACTAATTCTTATCTCTTGTTTTTTTTCAGGTTTACCTTCTTTGCTTTTTTCAAAAATCACTTCGATGTCTTTTTCTAAATCGAGCAAAATATCTGTTGAAACATTAAAGATTCTGGATAAGGATATTAATTCCTCAGTGCATATTTTACGTTTGCCGTTTTCTATTTGTGAAACAGCTACTCTACTAATTTCCATTCTTTTTGCCAGGTCTTCCTGAGAAAGACCCTCTCTTTCTCTTATTCCTTTTATCCTGTTTCCAATTTTTTTCATTAAGATACTCATAAAAGAAACCTCTTCCACTGTTAGTTCTTTTCCTTTCAGGCCTACATTATTTTATAATATGTAAGGTAATATGGTAAGTATATGTAATATTATATTACATATACTTTAAAAAAGTATATTATCAAAACAGTGTTTCTTTCCCCTGTAGTAGAACATCTATATGATAAGAGAAAAAAGAAAGGCAAAATACAAAAAACAAAGAATAATGCTGCATATATTAAAATTTTTGTAGGCATTTTAATAGACAAGGCAGATAATTTAAAATATTATATGTTATAATATATTAAAAATCCCAAGTGTAATTTTCTTCATCCATTTTTTCTTCAACAAAATATTTTAGAGGAGGCAATAAATGATAGCTTATAAAAAAGAAAAACTTGATAATGCTATTTGTTATTTTGCTAATGAAGTTTATAAGCGAAGAGGAGAATACTTGCCCCAGACATTATTATATAAATTTTTATCATATTTAGATTTTACAAGTATTGAAAGGATGGGAGTTCCTTCCTTAGAATTAAAATACCGAGCTTACCAAAATGGTCCAGTGCCAGTAGATTTATATCAAAATAAAAGTCAATATGAAACTGATTGTTTTAGATTTGAAGCCAGAAGTAATAAAAGATTTGTTTTTATTTCAAAAAAAGAAGCTGATTTGAGTTATTTTTCAGCCTCAGAGATCAGTATAATGAATGATCTACTAAATAAATATATTAGAAAAGATATTACTATGAAAGATATTATCGATAATATCTGCAATGATAGTCACAAAGATATTAAAGCCTGGAAAGCAGCTTATAACCGTAAAAAAGATAACACAATGAGTTATAGTGATACATTTGAAGATATTGATAAAAAGAAGTTCGAAGATTTATCTATAAATGAAGAAAGGTTTTTAGTCTATAGTGCTTTAAAAGATAAGACTATATGCAATTAGGTTCAGTATTTATTTGGAAGAATTTCCCTTGTACAAAGATGGTACAGTTAAAGATAGATATTTTGTATATGTTGGGGAAAGCCATTTCCCTGATAACCCTTTAAATATATTCTTAATTACCACAACAACTAGAAAAATGCATTATAAAGTAGGTGGTTCTAGAGAAAAGCATAATATTTATAAATTTAAAGCTGGAAATTTTGGTTTTACAGAAGATAGTATTTTGGATGTCGATTCTTATTACGACTTAAAAAAAGAGTATTTAAATTGCTGTTTAAGTGAGATTGAGACAATATGTTGTTGCTTGCCGGAGTATGTATTAAAAGAAATATATGATTTAATTTTAAAATCAAAAAATATTTCATTAAAAATCAAAGAGAATATTTATATTAGCTATAACCAAGCCGGTATAACAGGCTTAAAAAGACCATCAAGAAAATAAATACAATTAGAAATTATTTAATACAGATTTTAAAGTATATTTCCCCCAGTTCTTTCTAATTTTTTTCCCATTTTTACAGTTTGCTGCTAAACTGATTTTCAACCATAGTAATAATATTAAAAACAATCTGGATATTATTTTGGGACCAAGATAGATATATGATATCCTATAGAAAATTTATTACGCAAGAGAGGAGAAAAGAATATGAAATTTTGTTGGGTTACCATTAATGTTAAAGATATGGAAAAATCTTTATATTTTTATCAGGAGATCATTGGACTTAGTATTAAAAGGAGATTTAAGCCTGACAAGGATAGAGAAATTGTTTTCTTGGGAAATGGAGAAACAGAGATAGAATTAATTTATAATCCTGAAGCAAAGGATATTGTTATAGGTCCCGATATCTCTTTGGGTTTTAAAGTAGAATCCCTGGAGAAGATTAATGAAGTTCTTAAAAATAATAATATCTCAATTCATTCAGGCCCATTTCAGCCCAATCCTTCAATAAAATTT
Organism: Candidatus Atribacteria bacterium; assembly: GCA_029556475.1. Taxonomy (GTDB): domain Bacteria; phylum Atribacterota; class Phoenicimicrobiia; order Phoenicimicrobiales; family Stramentimicrobiaceae; genus Stramentimicrobium. The sequence goes on along the minus strand of JAKQEP010000108.1, from coordinate 21,602 downwards.
ATCTATGTGCTTGACCCGAATGGGGTTAAAATACAGTTTGTTGAGAATTTATAATATATAGCATGAATCATTATTATAAAGAAGTCAAAAAACCTAATCGCTTGTGGGGCAAGATTATACTATTTTTTGTCAGCCTATATTTAAACTGGAAAATAGACTTAACCGTATCTAAAAATGATACAAAAGATTTAATCTCACCCTATCTTATTCTGAGTAATCATGTAACTTACTGGGATCCTTTTTTGGTTAATATGTTTGTTAGAGAGCCAATATGTTATATTGCCGAGTCGGTCTATTTTAGGAACCCACTATTCCGTTTTATTCTAAATTCTGTTGGGGCTATCCCTAAAAAAAGGTATATGAAACAATTTTTACCGGTTAAAAGACTGCTTCAGGCTAAAGGTAATGGAAGAATTTTAGGTTTTTTCCCTGAAGGTGAAAGAAAATGGGATGGTGCTACTGAACTTGGCTCTCTCAATGCTACCGCAAAATTAGTAAAATTACTGGAAGTGCCCGTAGTGACTGTGAGCATAAAGGGTGGATACCTGGCTTATCCACGCTGGGCAAAAAGGTCAAGAAAGGGCAAGGTTGATTTAGATTATAACCTGTGTCTTAGTAAAAATGAATGTGGTGAACTTTCATTGGAAAATATTAGGAAGAGGATAAGAGATTACCTTTCTTATGATGAGGTGGATTATCAGAAGAAGGAATGCAATAAGTATACTGGCAGAAAATTGGCGGAAAATCTGGAATATCTTTTATTTGCCTGCCCGAATTGCCACTCTTTTAATACTCTTATTTCTCATGGCGATAAATTGATTTGCCAGCAATGTCAATATGGTGTTATCTACAATCAATATGGTTTTTTGGAGGGCATACAAAGCAAACTGTATTTTGATAATCTCAGGGATTGGAACTACTGGCAGAAAGATTTTTTGAGAGAATATATTAATGAGAGATATATTTCAGCTCAAAATCTTGAATATATTTTAAAAGATAAAGAAGTCTCAATATTTGTGGGCAATCTTAATCATCCTTTTGTTTATGAAGGTAAAGGAAACCTATCTCTACTAAAAAGAGAATTGTATTTTGAAGATATAGAAGGGGGAAAGCATTCATTTGAATTAAGAGAGATTATAGGCTTAAGTGTTCAATTTAAAGCAGTTCTGGAATTTAATTATAGAGATAATATGTATCGCTTTGAGTTTCACAATCCCCATTTATCTGCTTACAAATGGGTGCTTGCCATCAATTTTACCCGGGAAAAAATCGAAGGGTAGAAACAGAAAACCCGTCATTAATTAAAATCAAGAAATTAAAGATTTTGGAAGGCAACTTTCAATCGTTCCATGGCTGTCTCTACGGTTGTCCTGGGGCAGGCAAAATTGAATCTTAAAAAGTCTTCTCCCCCTGTTCCAAACCATTCTCCCAGATCTACCGCTAATTTTGCTTTTTCTAAGACTATGGAATATATTTCTTTATGATTAATTCCGGTTTTTCGAAAATCAACCCATCCTAAATATGTGCCTTCCGGTTTTTTCATCTCTATAGCCGGTAAATTTTCCTTGAGATATTCAATCACATAGTCAAAGTTCTTCTCTATATAATCTATTAATTCATCCACATAATTATCTCCATAAAGATAAGCAGCCTCACCTGCAATAGGTGCAAATACATTGGGAGCAGGATAATTATTAATATTCATTCTCTTTTCCAATTTCTCTCTTATTGCTTTATCTGGTATTACAATTAATGAGGCCGCCAGCCCGGCTATATTAAATGTTTTGCTGGGCGCAAAGGAGATGATTAGATTTTCACTAATTTCCGATGACAATTTTCCTGCTGTAACAAATTTATGTCCTTTCATTATAAAGTCGGCATGAATCTCATCAGAGAAAATCAATACCCCATTATCTGAACAAATTTTACCAGCCTGGTAAAGCTCATCTTCAGTCCAGACCCTGCCCACCGGGTTGTGTGGGTTGCAGAGAATAATGAGTTTCGTTTTAGGGTCCTTAGCCAGCTCTTCTAATCCATTGAGGTCCATAGTATAAAAGCCATTGTTTTCAATTAATTGGTTATTTATGATGGTTCTTCCACAATTTATGATACTATCACTGAATGGATAGTAAACAGGATTTTGAATAATGACCCCATCAGTGGGTTCGGTGAACTCCAGGATAGCAGCATTGATGGAGGGCACTACACCACTGATGAAGAGCATCCAATCGGTAGGTACTCGATAGTTATAACGCCTCTCAAACCATCCAGCAGCAGCTTCTTTAAAAGCCTCTACTGCATCGGGAGAGATATAGCCATAGATACCATGTTCTGCTCTTTTTTTGACTGCTGCGATAACCTCAGAGGGGCATAAAAAATCCATATCGGCTATCCACATACCCAATGCCCCCCGGACATCATAACCGGGAAATTTATCTTCAAAACCCTGCCATTTTATACTATAAGAGCCACTATTGGCATCTCTGGAGATAACTTTATCAAAATTATAATGCCTCTTCATATACCATTCCCCTTCCCCACTCTTTTTTATATTTACAGTGTACTAATAAAAGTTTTGAGGGTCAAGCTATTGACAGCTATGTAGTAAGTGGAGGAAATTGTTGACTTTATTATTGATGATTCTATAATGGGTATCATGCATACTTATTTGGCTGAAATATCAAAAGAAAAAAATTTAATATTACTTACTCTTTATTTAAAAACCAATAAAAGAAAGCCGTATTGTGAAAAAATCGTATATATTATGTATCTCTAAATTAATCTGGGGGCTTTTTCTTTACGCATTGGGCAGTGTTATTATCATAAATGCACATATAGGGTATGCCCCCTGGGATGTCTTCCATGTAGGAGCAGCTAAGACAATAGGTGTCAGCGTTGGTACCGTATCTATTGTAACCGGTATTTTTATTGGCTTTTTAGTCTTCTTTTTAGGAGAAAAGCTTGGTCTTGGCACAATCCTTAATATGGTATTAATCGGTGGTTTTATAGATATTATTTTTTTAATTAATGTCATACCACTGGCTAAAAGTATCATCTGGAGTATTCTTATGCTGATTATAGGATTAATAATGCTTGCCCTGGGAACCTACTTCTATATAAGCTCTGGATTGGGTGCAGGACCCCGTGATAGTCTGATGGTAGCACTTACCAGGAAAACAGGCTTACCCATTGGTGTCTGTCGGGGTATGATTGAAGTTACAGTAGTAACTATTGGCTGGAAATTAGGTGGCATGGTCGGAGTGGGAACCTTAGTAGTTGCCTTTACCATAGGATTTTGGATACAGGTTACTTTTAAAGCATTTCAATTTGATGCTACCAAAATAAAACACGAAACACTCAATCAGACCTATAAAGGCATTTTTTCAATTAATAGATAAAATGAGGTACCTTCAATCTCAGATTTTTAGCCGGTTTCCATCCCTTTTTTTAGAAAATAAATACTGACCAAGAGAAGTAATAAGCATAATAATTCCCAGTAAAAACCAGCTTAAACTATAAGAACCCTTCATATCTGAAATATAGCCGAAGATGGGTGGTGCAATCATCAATCCTGATCTTACTAAAAGAAAAGCAGCTCCGGTAGCAATGCCTATATTTTTTTCTTCCACTACTTCAGCTATAGATGCACAAAAAATACCAGGCCAACCGTTCCCAAAACAACCAGCCAGAAAAGCCAATAAAAAGAGCATGCTAATAGATGGATTTATATTTCTTGAACAAATACTTAAGATGATTGTGGTTAACCAGAATAATATTCCTGTAATTAAGAAAGTTTTTCTTTTATCAGACCCCATTACCTTATCACAGAATATTCCCCAGGCAACCCTTCCCAAAATGCTGCCCATCTGTACAAATGCAAAACCTAAACCGGCTATGGTTTCAGGTAAACCGTAATCCAGGAATAAAAAAAGGGTGAAATGGGAGGTAATTGAACTGCTCATCATTCCTAAAAAGAATCCAAAAACTGAAATTTTTACTAACTCTCTATTTTTAATTAATTGTGAGAAAGACTTCCAAAAACGGACATTATTTTTGTTATCCTCTATTCTATAATTAATTGAATCTCCTTTTTCCTGATAGAAGCGGGATAGAAATAAAACACCTAAGATAGCTACTACGCTGGGCAAGACCATTGTCTTTCGCCATCCTAAAATACTTCCAAAAATAGGAAAAATAATGGCACCCAGTAATCCTCCTATTGGAAAAGCCACACTCTGTAAACCCAGGGCTGTACTCCTCTGTTTTTCAGAAAACCATTCTACGATACCTTTATTAACAGAAGGCATATTAAAACTAGCTGAAGCACCTGTTAATCCTGCCAAAATAAGAATAATTAAAAAATTGGGAGCAATAGAATGCGAAATATAAAATAGGCCCATAATAGTGCCACTAAAAATCAAACTCCATTTGGCGCCCTTTAAATCTACCACTTGACCGCTATAAACGGCAAAAGAGGCTGCGGCTAAATAATAAAGTGTGGAATGTAATCCTAACTGAGCCCTGCTTAAATGGAAGTCAATTTGCAAAAAAGGGAAGAGTGAGGCAAAACCGTCTCGATAAATACCGGTAATTATCGAAGTAAGAGAGAAAATTAAGAGTGCATACCAGTTAAAAGTGCCTTGTGTATAGTTTTTTTTGTTCTTTGCATTCATAATTCATTATAAATAATATATGGAAATAATTATTAAAAGAGAAACGTATCAATTCTGAGTAATATAGCTAACCATTAAGGAATTCCAAGATAATAATGGCTAAATAAATAACAGAAGGTAATAATATACTTCATAATATCACAAAAAAAGAGACTATCTTTATATTTTTTCGAATATTTTAGAAATAATTGTGTAGACTGTAAAATGAAACTTTTTGTGCTTATTATCTTGTTTTAAAAGTAGTAAAAAAATGATAAGATAATAAAAAAGACTTTAAATAGGATTAAAGTTAGAAAAATGGACCTATTTCAACAGCAGGTAAACAAAATAGCCGGATTAGCTCCTTTGGCTGATCGAATGAGGCCAAAAAGTCTGGAAGAATTTTCTGGACAGGAGAAGATTATAGGTAAGGGAAAACCTCTACGAATTGCTATAGAAAATGATCAGCTGCATTCCATTATTTTTTGGGGTCCTCCTGGATCTGGTAAGACTACCCTGGCTATGATTATTGCCCATTTGACCAGCAGTTTTTTTGTTCAGTTCAGTGCTGTTACCTCTGGGATTCCTGATTTGAAAGAGATGATTAAGGAGATCAAACAGCGTTGGACTTTTAATCAACAGAAAACCATTCTCTTTGTTGATGAGATCCATCGTTTCAACAAAACGCAGCAAAACGCATTCCTTCCCTATGTTGAGGATGGCACTATTATACTCATTGGAGCCACTACTGAAAATCCTTCTTTTGAAGTAATTTCTCCTCTATTGTCACGTTCTAATGTCTATGTGCTCGATTCCCTCTCTGGGCAGGATTTATCCAAAATCATTGAACGCGCTTTAAGTGACCTGGATAATGGTTATGGGAAACTACCCATTAATATTAGTAAAGAAGTGATTAATCTGATTATTCAGCTTTCCTATGGAGATGCCCGGGTGGCTTTGAACATCCTGGAATTTGCTGTTAATACCGGGATTGCCAGTATTAAAAACAGCAATAAGATAAGCATAGATATAGATAAGGAGCTAATTTTGGAAATTGTACAAAAGAATATTTTACGTTATGATAAAGATGGGGAAGAACATTATAATCTCATCTCAGCCTTACATAAGAGTATGCGCGATTCTGATCCGGATGCCAGTCTGTATTGGGTTACCCGAATGATTGAAGCTGGTGAGGACTCCCTTTATATTGCCCGGAGATTAATCAGATTTGCCTCAGAAGATGTTGGAAATGCAGATCCCCGGGCCCTTTCTGTCGCAGTTTCAGCAATGCAGGCAGTTCATTTTCTGGGTATGCCAGAAGGAGATTTAGCACTGGTGCAGGCTGCTCTTTATTTAGCCAATGCTCCTAAAAGTAATTCTCTTTACAAAGGTCGAAAACTTGCTGGACAGGATATAAAAAGATACGGGGCTCTGCCGGTACCTTTGGTTATTCGTAATGCCCCAACCAGGATGATGAAAGATATGGGTTATGGTGCCGGATATCAATATGCCCATGATTTTCAAAATGCTTTGGTGGAGCAACAGCACCTTCCAGAACAACTGAAAGATAGAAAATATTATTTTCCTTCTGAGAGGGGATTGGAGAAAAAGATAAAAGAAAAAATGGAACAGAGAGAAAAAATGAAGAAATCCTTAAGGAAGGAATAAAATGACAGAGCAAAAAAGATATAGAGTAGGAATATTGTTTGGTGGTAAATCCGGAGAGCATGAAGTTTCTTTCTGTTCAGCATCTTCAGTTATTAAAGCCATTAATCCGGGAAAATACGAAGCGGTACCAATTGCTATCACTAAACAGGGCTATTGGTTATCACCCCAGAATAGTCATCATGCTTTGCTTACCGGGAAAGTGGAAGGGGAAGAGATTATGGGCTGGAAAAGTAAAACAGATGAACATCAATTTTTCATTATTAACAAAAAGAACAATGAAATTAACTATTCTTTTTTAGAAAAATTAGATGTTATCTTCCCAGTACTTCATGGACCATTTGGAGAGGATGGCACTATTCAAGGATTATTGGAATTAATAAATATCCCTTATGTGGGTTCAGGGGTAGCTGCCTCTTCCCTATCAATGGATAAAGAGCTGATGAAAAAAGTTTTTCAGCAAGCCGGTCTTCCTCTAACCAAATGGTTGATGTTCAAAAGAAAAAGATGGGTCACTGAACCGAAAGAAATAATAAGGGAGGTAGAAAAAAAATTGTGTTACCCTCTTTTTGTCAAACCAACAAATTTAGGGTCCAGTGTAGGGGTCAGTAAAGTAAAAAAAAGCAATGAATTATCTGCTGCCATAGATATGGCTGCGCTCTATGACCGAAAAATTCTAATAGAAGAAGGAGTTGAAGACAATATTGAGGTGGAATGCAGTGTTTTGGGTAATGATGAGCCCCTAGTATCTGTAGTAGGAGAGATTAAACCAGCCGGTCCTTATTATGATTATAATTCTAAATATCTTGATGATAATACCCAATTAATTATTCCAGCTAGAATACCAGATAGAGTGGCAAAAGAAATTCAGGAAATCTCCCGGCTGGCTTTTTTAGCCATAGATGCTGCTGGTTTAGCCAGAGTTGATTTTTTGGTGCAACAAAAAGGGAATTCTTATCACATCTTTTTAAATGAGATTAATACTATTCCAGGTTTTACTGAAGTCAGTATGTACCCCAAATTATGGGAAAAGAGTGGTGTTGGTTTCAGTGAATTGATAGATAAATTGATTCTGCTTGCTCTGGAACGTTATCAGGATAAATTATCAAATAAAATAGATTATCCTTCAAAATTACTAGAAAAATAAATATTTTTTATTTTTTTTAAAATTATTGTCTAAAAAAAATTTTTTAGGGAATAATTATAGTAGAAAAGAATAATATTTGTTAAAGTTCTTTCTTATCGTTGAAAATTTAAGAGATTTTTACGGGAAGTAAATCCCATTGTTGCTATTTGACAATCGATAAACTGTAAATAGAGGTTGAAAAAGGCAAACTATTCGAAAGAATAGGACGCAAAGCACTGGGTCTAAGGCGGTAAACCGCTAAGATTGCCAGACTGCCGACTTCTTTTTCTTTTTATCATAATTGTTTTGAACAAAATAAGATTAATAAATAGAGGTTGAAAAAGGCAAACTATTCGAAAGAATAGGACGCAAAGTTTTGGGCCTAAAGTCAAAAAAGACTATGGCTGCCAGACTGCCACCTTTTTTCTTTAGCCCAAACTCAGTCTGCCTTTCAACTGATTATAAAGGAGTGGGGTATGAGAGTTTGGGTGAAAATAATGCAAATCAGTAAAACTGTGCTTATCATGGCAGTCGTATTATTATTGACTTCCTGCAGTGGAATAATTCCGGAAACAGATTTGAACATTCAGGATAGTTGTCTTGACAATGGTATCATAACAGAAAACGAATATACAGCCAGAGGTAGTTCAGTTTGTCTGGATGTACCATATCAAAAATATGCGGGGGTTAATTGGTGTCTGCCTGCTTCAGCCGCTATGACATTGGATTTTCTGGGGAATCCCATCAGCCAGCAAGAATTAGCCAAAAAAATCATCAAACCAGACGGATTGGGTGATGTTTATAAAATGGTTAGATTCGCTAAAGAATTAGGCTACAAAGCCTCTTTCTCTTTGTTAACAATGGAAGAAATAGAAGAGTATTTGTTTAATAGGATTCCATTGATAGCAATTCAAAAATATAAAATGACAAATCCTCTGGCCCATGCCCGTGTAATTATTGGTTATGATGCTGAGAAAAAAGAAATAATTACCAATGACCCAACCATAGGAAGAAATTATACTGTTTCTTATAATCAGTTTTTGGATTTAAATCTGACTGCGAATACTAAATATTGTATGGCAATTGTAATTACCCCTACTTATCTATAAAGGCAAAAAAGAATCTGTGAGGTGTGCAAAGATGAACGGCGATAGGAATTATTTTGATTATTGTGAAATTTTGGAAAAACAGGGTGAATATCAGGTTAAGTTTGGTTATCAAAGCTATAATGGCAAACTTGTTTATCCACCCATTTTAATCGGAGACCGAAGTTTTTCCAGTGAGAAAAAGGCTTTAAGATATGCCAAAAAAATTGTAACTCCTAAAAGAAACAGATTAGAAAAAAGTAAATGATACTATAATAGTTTAATTTAGTTTGAATAGCTAAAGGCTAAATCTTTCAAAGTATTAAATTAAATCAAAAAATTAAAGGACACTATATATTTGATAACATAATATATTGAGTCCTTTTTATTTTTTATTTTTAAAATTAACTATAAAAAATTTTTATTCCCATTTCAGAATAGACTATAAGGGGTATATTTAAGACAGTTAAAACATAGTAATACTTGTTACCAATATACCATTATGCTATTATAAATTAGAAAAGTTTGTGAAATTATCCCATTATATCAATACCATTGTGATAATATTGCAAGTTGTTATAAGTTTTAGGATGGTAGTACTGCAACTTGCAATGATTTAAACTAAAAACTAGAATCTAAAAATTTTATACCAATGGCTGTTTTAACAGAATCTTTATAATATTTAAAAGAAGGATTGCTCAAATTATGTCTCATTTAGTTCGGTTCAGTATCTCTTTAGAGGAAGCATTACTTCAAAAGTTTGACCATCATATTAATGAACAAAAATATAAAAATCGGTCTGAAGCAATCAGAGATTTAATCAGAGAAAAACTGGTTAAGAAAGAATGGGCAGAAAACGAAAAAGTTGCTGGCACTATAACTTTGGTATACAGCCACCACAAAAGAGGATTAGTCCAAAAATTAACTTCCTTGCAACATGATTACCATCATATGATAATTTCTACCCAGCATATACATCTTGATCATGATAATTGTATGGAAGTGATTATTACCCATGGCAAGGCACGTTCTTTAGAGCAGCTTGCTGACAAACTTAAAACGGTGAAGGGCATTAAATATGGCAACTTAGCCATGGCAACTTATGGAAGAGAATTAATATAAGGCTTATCACTGTTTAAGACAATTTAAGGTATTTGGTGAGGTGTAATAATGATTATAGGTATTTTAGGGATGCCGTTAACGGGAAAGACTACTATATTTAACCTCATAACAAGCCAACACAAAGAAACAGATGCATTCTCCTCTCGAAAAACCAAAAATATTGGTGTTGCCAAAATTGTTGATGAGAGAGTTGATATTCTGAGTACGATATATCAACCAAAAAAAACAACTTATGCCAGTATAGAAATGATTGATATTCCAGGTATTTCTTCTGATATGACCGGTAAAACAAAGCAGGAGATTTTTACTCAAATATATAAAGCTGATGCCTTACTCATTGTTATCCGCACTTTCAAAGATAGTAAGATTCCTGGTATTGTTGATCCACTTTATCAAGCAGAGAGTTTAATATACGAAATCTTGCTCCATGATTTAGAAATGGTAGGAAACAGAATTACCCGATTAAGTGAGTCAAAAAGGAAAATAACCAATCAAGAAAAATTTGAAAAACAGATTTTAGAAAGATGTCAGGTACATCTGGAATCAGACCAATTGTTAAAAACTCAACTCCTAAGTGAAGAAGAATTAAAAATTTTGAGCGGATTTAATTTTTTTACCTTAAAACCGATAATATTTGCACTAAATGTTGATGAAAATGAAATAAATGATCAGAAAATTACAAATTATAAAAATTTTGATAAATTTATCCAGGAGCATCAGATGGCAAGTATTGCTATTTGTGGAAAATTAGAGATGGAAATCAACGATCTTGCTGAAGAAGAAAAAAAGATATTCCTGGAAGAGATTGGCTTTAAAAAAACGGGGATAGAACGGTTATCACAAGTTCTCTATGATCACCTAGGTTTGATATCGTTCTTTACTGTGGGTAAAGATGAAGTAAAAGCCTGGACTATTTATAGAAGTACTACTGCAGTCAAAGCTGCTGGTAAAATACATAGCGATATAGAGAGAGGTTTTATAAGGGCAGAAGTAGTAAATTTCATAGATTTTATGCAATATAAATCAATGCCAAAAATAAAAGAAAAAGGATTATTGAAGATTGAAGGGAAAGGTTACCTCATTGAAGATGGTGATATTGTAAATTTTAGATTTAATGTCTAAAAAAATAATTTTGTGGAATAATACATATTAGAGTATTGCATATTTAAGAAAGGATTTTAGAGATTTAAATATCTCCAATAATAGCAATGACCGCAACAAACCAACAGGAAATAAAAAAAGTAAGTGAGTTATTACAGAAATCCGAGTATACTGTTTGTTTGACCGGAGCCGGGGTAAGCACTGCTTCTGGAATACCTGATTTTCGAACTCCGGGAAAAGGTATCTGGTCTAAGATAAATCCTATAGAAGTTACCAGTATCGACGCTTTTCGGGAAAACCCGGCACGATTTTATCACTTTTATCGTCCCAGAATAGAGGAGTTGAAGAATGTAGTTCCCAATCAGGCTCATTATGCACTTGTTCGACTGGAGCAATCGAACTATTTACAGAAAATAATAACCCAGAATATTGATAATTTACACCAAAAAGCAGGTTCACAAAATGTTTTGGAAATCCATGGCAATTTGTCCCAGGCTATCTGTAACAGATGTGGAGCAAAAATATCTTCTCAGCTGTTAATAGAAAAAATAATAGAAAATATTCAGCAAATTCCCTATTGTAATTGCGGTGGTATTTTAAAACCGGATGTAGTCTTATTTGGTGAGATGTTATCAAATTTAGATGAAGCTATTACTGAGGCAAGTAAGGCTGATTTGTTTATAGTAATAGGCTCCTCATTGCAGGTTTCCCCGGCAAACTTACTGCCTGAATACAGCTTAGCACGGCAAGGGGATTTGATAATTATTAATTATATGGAGACTCCTTTAGACTATAAGGCTGCCCTTGTAATAAACCAGGATGTAGGCCTTTTTCTTTTTGAAGTTTGTAAACATTTAGGTATCTGGTAATTATTGAAAGAGGTAATTTTATGAATTATTCAGAATTAATCACTATTGCACTCTCCTTCCTGTCTATTTTTATCTGCTTATCTACCATCTGGTTTGCTATACTATTCTATCGGCTTTATACTGAATTTTCACTAATGATTACTGAAATGTCCAAGGGGTTAGAGATAAGTGCTATACGTTTAGAAAGGATACCCAAAATTTTGTATGACAAGGAACTGATTTTACCAAAACCTACTCATCCCCAAAATCTCATTATTGCCGAGAAAGAAAAAGAGGTAGTATCATCAAACCAAGAGGATGTTGCACAAAAATCAGAAATGAGAACAGATTATCATGAAAAGCAGGATAAAGATTTATTGAAGCAGATTCCAAAGGAAAGCGAAGAAATATAATATTTTTTTCATTTTTAGAAAGGGAGCAAAAAATGGAAAATATTAGGATATTTGAGCAGACAGCACCTTTATTAGCCATTATTTTAATAATTCTGGCCTTTTGTTTGGCTATTATTTTTTATATATGGTCTTTAAGGGTTTTAAAAAAGATTGAATCTCAGATAATTAGAATGAAACAAAATGTAACCGACCTGGAGAACCTTTCGCAATATATTTATGAAACTGCCTATTTTGATATGAAAGATAATATCAATAAAGGCAAGAATGTAGATGGGACCTCTCTTGATTTCCGGATAAGTCTTGATGAATTTAAAGAATTGAAAAGCCAGATTCAGCATTTAGAAGAAAGACAGACGGAAATTAATCAGATATCATACCAAAAAGAAGAGAAAAAGCTGGAAAAACAAAAAGAGATACCCTCAAATAAGAACAGTGCTTTTATGCCATCCTTGCAACCGGATGAAGAGGATAAATACGAGAAGATCAGTGAATTAATAGTTATGTATCTTCATGATTTATTGCAGGAGAAGGAACAGGTTACTGCTCAGGAATTGGTATATACTATGCCCAACAAGTATTCTCTGGCAGACATTTACCGAACCTTAGAGATAATGAAAGAACGCGGCAAAATTAACTGGGAAGATAAGAGCATCCATCCTAAATCTTTTTTAATTTTACCATGAAAATATATTGACAAAATATTCATTTAAAGGTATAAGTTATTTAGAGATATTAACTAAGATTTTAACTGATAATAAGTCAGTATCTGAGTATTTTTCATTAAATATGACTATCGAAAAGAGGTGTCAAAATGGCTAAAGCCTGTGGAAAGAAAACCAAAGAAACTGAAAAAAAGAAAAAATAATACATAGACTTCTAGCTGATTATTCACATAATCAGTTCAGATAAATCGCAGAATTTAAACAAATTCAAAAACCCTGACCACCCCTCTGGTTCAGGGTTTTTGAATTTATAAGAATTGTTTCTGTTGTACAAACTTATTTGATTTTTTAAACAGGGCAAGTTTCCAACTTCCGCTATGAACAAAGTTTTTATATCCAATATTAGACAAGGCAAACTTGAAGCTAAAAGATAGATTATTAGAATAACTAAAAAATGCTTTTTTTAAGAATTGTTTTTAATCTTTTTAAAAATATTTTTTAAAAGGGTTGGACTGGCCAGGATTTTTCCTGCAAATAAGATTATTTCATTAGCCTGACGAAGAGCGTAACTCTTTAAAAAAGATTTCCCTCCTACAGTAATTGCAGCTATAAGACTGAGCACCAATAAATCTATCCAGCTTTTAGGAGCCTGCCAGTTGCTCGCTGTCTTAATCACTATAATAGTCCCCAGAGAACCACTCAGTATTCCACAGATATCGCCAACTATATCACCCATAAAATTAGCAACACGGTGGGCATTTTTAACTAAAAATAATCCCTTCTTGGCACCAAAAACTTTTTTTGCTGCTTTAGCATGAAAGGATTCTACTTCAGCGGCAGGTGCTGCGAACGCGACCATATCACTTAAGACACCGATAGAGATAATAATAATCAGAATAAGAACAGCCGGGAAGAATGATATTGTTTCCATCCAGGAATAAGAAATTAAAGCCACTATAATAGTCAGAATAAAGGTTATGACTGTGACACAGATACTTTCTTTAAAATTCTTTAATATGGCCATCACCTTAAGGTTTGCTGCTATGTACCTCTGAAGAATAAATAATAATAAAATAAATTTTGGCATATATAGATGGTAATATGCCAGGTCAATGTTGCGGCTTAGGTCCAGTAGGTTTTCCCCTGGAATAACCTGCTGTTACCAGACAGGCGGTTTCCCTTTCATATTCCAGCTATATGGTCGCCCGGTATAGGACTGGATTACCACTCAGGCCACACTTTAATCCCTGGCATACTCGGCTGAATGCCGACAGCCTAGAAGTTTTCCTTCAAATGCGCACTGTTCCCTAGCTTCTTTAGCAGCCCAAGTTTCCGCTATAGTAATAGCATCGGGTACCTCAATGCTTGCCTAGTTTTTTTATGCTTCCCCCTGAACCACGCAAAGCAGGCTACACTGCACCCATCTTGCAACAGATGCAGGTTCGCTTTTATGCTTTACTAATGCATAGAAGCCTCCACGGGAAAGGGGTCAACGCCCGCATGCCATTGCGGATCGCCCCTTAGCCTTAACTCCCAGCATCAGCTCCCAACTGGGCGTTAGCAGCCAACACCAGGAACTTCATCGGTATGCCCTTGACGGATTTTTAGGCCCGCCTTCAGGAACAGGGCATTAACTAGGATACTGCACCATCTATTTACAATATTATATCTCTTTGTCACAAAAATACAAATAATCGACTAATCGACCAGTTTGGTCTAGAATATAATATCCTGTGATATTAATTTCTTTGCCTTATAAGTTAAGAATAAGCTTTTCTATTGGGCCAGTTCCGAAGTGCAATTTGGGCAACGTTTGGCTTTAATAGGTATCACTGTAAAACAAAAAGGGCATTCCTTAGTTGAGGGTGGTGGAGCCTCTTCTGCCTTTTTTAGGCGGTTTATTTGACGAATTACCAAAAAGATAGCCAGGGCTATAATAAGAAAGCTTATAATTGCATTCATAAAGACCCCATAATTTAAGGTAACCGCACCGGTTTCCTGTGCCTGAGCCAGAGTAAGATAGGGGCCAGGAGTTGTTCCCTGTTTTAGTAGAATAAACAGATTACTGAAATCAAATCCTCCCAGCAAGAGCCCTATAGGTGGCATTAAAATATCATTTACAAAAGAACTGACAATAGCTCCAAAGGCAGCTCCTACCACAATACCTACCGACATGTCTATCACATTTCCACGCATAATAAATTTTTTAAATTCTTCCAGCATAATAAGATTCCCTCCTTTCTCTACCAGATAAATTTTTATATTTTTATTTATTGGATATATTGGATATTTTACTATTTTTAATAGTTTGTGGCAATGAAAGGTAAAATGACTAAAAAAACAAAGGCAATACGAGAATGGACAATGCTTTCATCAAAAAAATCTTTATTATTGCCAAAAGATTGATTTTAGGTTATTTTATAACTTATGAAATATCGTTCTATTTTAAGGAAGGAGGAAGATAGATTTGAACAGTTTTGAAAAGGTAAACCCACAAGAATTAACTATCAGACCGGCTATGGAACAGGATACCTCAATTTTGCTTTCTCTGATAAAAGAGTTAGCCGTTTTTGAAAAATTAGCCGATAAAGTCATCAATAGTGAAGAGGCCATCAGGGAAACACTATTTGGACCAAAAGCATATGCTGAAGCAGAAATTGCTTATTGGGAGAATGAACCGGTAGGTATGGTTCTATTCTTTCATAATTATTCAACTTTTTTAGGCAAACCTGGTCTTTATATCGAAGATTTGTTTGTCAGAGAAAAATTCAGAGGTAAAGGGGTTGGAAAAGCATTGTTTCTGGAATGTGTACGTTTGGCCAGAGAAAGAAAATGTGGAAGGATGGAATGGGTGGTATTGGACTGGAATCCTGCCCGGGAATTTTACGAAAAGATGGGCGCCTATCCTCTAACAGACTGGGTTATTTACCGTATGGATGAGAAGACTCTGGAAAACATAGGCCTCCAACCTCGTTGATTTATACCCTGGTGGTCTTCCATCTCCCTCTGTGATAGAAGGTGTAAATAACCAGTAATTCTACAAATTCTGCTATAAAAAATCCCACCCAGATGTAGGTAATGGGTAGATGAAAAATATATATTATCAGTGCGGAAAAGGGGATTTGAAAAAACCAGCGTGAGACAATTCCCGAAATCAAATAAGGTAAATTGTAGCCTGAACCGGCAAATACGGTGTTTAAACCCATAGAGATAGCTACAGCAATAAAACTGGGGGAAAGAATATAAATCATCTTTCTACCTATTTCAATTACTTCTTTCTGGTTAATAAATATCTTAAGTATTGCCTCAGGGAAAAGCAGGGCAAGAGAGGAAACTATACCGGTTATAATAATTCCCAGTAATGAAGTCCAGATTGCAGTCTGGCGTGTTCTTTCAATATGGTTTGCACCAAGGTTTTGCCCTGCAACCGCGCTACCGCCCATTGACAAGCCCAGTAAGGGAAGAAAGACCAGATTGAACAGTTTCATTCCTATACCAAAGGTAGCCAGGGCCAGTGTGCCATAAAATGAAACAAATTTTAATAATAGGAATTGACTGCCCTGTCGAAAAAACATCTCTAAACCCGTAGGAAGTCCAATTATTATTAGTTTTTTAGCATTCTCTTTACTCAGTTTAAATAATCCAGAAAAAGATATTTTTATAAAACTTCTCCCCGAAAGAAGAATAAATAATCCTGTTAAAAAGGCGATGACAGTAGAGATTACTGTAGCAATAGCTGCCCCTTTAATACCCAGTCCCATACCGGCAATAGAGGTGCCTGGAATAATGTCAAACATCAAAATCGGATCCAGGACAATATTTAAAATCGAAGTCGTTATCATAATGTACATAGGGCTCCTGGCGTCTCCTATACACCGAAGGGCAGTATTGACACTGAAGGAGAGAAACATAAAAGGAAGAAAAACTGTACGGATAATTCCATAATCCAGAATATGTTTTATAACCGATGATTCATTTGAAAAAAAATTACTGAGTGGTCTTAAAATTAGGAGCAAAAAAACTGCCATACAAAAAGAAACAATCCCTTTAAAGAAAATTGACTGCTCAATTATCTCTCTTGTTTTCTCCAGCCTGCCTGCTCCATAGTTCTGAGAGATAAGTGATACTGCACTAATGCCGATAATCTCATTTACAATATCAGCAAACCAGAAAATGGTTACAAAAATAGCCACCCCTGCTACTGCCTGAGTAGAAATTCTTCCAATCCAGATCATGTCTATAAAGTCATAAAGAGTCTGGGCAAAAAATCCAAACATGGTGGGTAGAGAAACCACCAGCAAATTTTTGATTATGTTTCCTTCAGTTAATTTTCTATTCTTTCTTTTAGGCATAAATAATTACTTTATATATTTTTCTAATTCTACAAAAAATTTATTTCAATTTGATGAATTATATTAATTATTTTAGATTGCTGTGCTATAATAACAAAAAAAGACTTTAAAAGTCTTTTCCAATCTATAATATTATAAAATTGATTTTTTTCCAAGAAATTGATTTACAATAGATAAAGTTAAAATGTTATAATTCCTGAAGAGCATCCTAAAAGTAACAGCAGCAATCTTGCACCATGTATAACCCTCTGAAAATTTGATATTGACGAAAACAAACAATTCTTTCCTTAACAACAATACCTGCAGGAGTTGTTATGGCTTTTCTCTTAATTTTGGATAGAGAGCATAAGGTTTTATGGGTCAAAAGCAAAAATCGGATTTCCGATGATGGCTGGATGTTACCGGAAGTTGAAGACCCTGTAAACAAACCTTCTAATCGATTGAATGTTGAACTCCTGTCAAAGCAGGCTTTTATCCCACTTAAGTCGAGTTTAATTGGTAAAAAATTAATTTTTGATATCTTCCGTAATGAACAACAACTTTATCTTTTTCTTTGTCCCGGGAAAGAATCATCTGAAATCCTTTTTGATTTAACCAAATACAAAAATATTCAGTGGAACCCAATTAACTGTATTGAAGAGGAAGAATGCTTTTCTACTCTGACCGGAAGATCAATTATTGAAGCTTATTATGATATCCTGCTACCTGAATTTGATGATAGAAAAAACCGCTTTCATATTGTTAAAAATGGATTTGGGAAGAAAGATATCGATGAGCACAATCAAATGATACTGCAGGGCAGTTCTGAATTCTTTGTTGAGCTGGTAGAGCAGTATAACTTATATCGTCAACCTCTTCCAAAGATTGGTGACCATACTTTCTTAAATAATTGGAAGGGACTACCGGTAGCTGTCTTAGAGATTACCGGAGTGGCACTGGAACCATTTGAAAAGATTGATGGTTATATAAAAGATAGTGAAAACCAGAAAAGAGATGGAATTAATAAAACAGTTGAACAATATAGAAAATATTTTCAAAAATGGTCTAAGAAATACAATAAACAATTTTCTGATAGCAAATCAGTACTTATCTCACAATTTAAAATAATCAGGAAACTTAACGAGAAAAAGATGGATTACTTAGATTTAACCTGACTATTAAATTTTAATTATTAAATCTTCAATGGTTATATTTAAGGGAGTGTCCTTGTTGACTGGAATAAGGTTCCCACACAGTCCTTATTGACTGGGACAGGGACTTAGCCCTTGATAAGATATAATCTGAGCATATTAAGTGCCCGTCGCACAGAACGTAAACGGATAGCCTGTCTGTCATTATGGAATTGATGTTTCTGCACCAGGACTTGTTCGTTGTCAGCAAGAGCAATATAGACTAATCCTACTGGCTTCTCTGGACTTCCTCCTGCCGGACCGGCAATACCGGTAATACTTAAACTTAAATCACTGTTACACATTTTTCGGACACCTTCTGCCATAGCCCGCGCAGTCGGTTCGCTGACCTGTCCAAAATTGATTAAAATACTGCGGGGAACGCCTAATAAATTTTCTTTAATTTCTCCATCATAACTGATAATGCCACCTTTAAAATAGTCTGAACTGCCAGGAACAGCGGTGATAGCACCTCCCAGCATTCCTCCGGTGCATGATTCGGCAACAGCTAAAGTCAAATTCTTTCTTTTCAACAGGTTCCCAATAACACCTTCTAGAGATTCATCATTATAGCCAAAAATGTAATCCCCCAGCAGAACTTTTAGTTGCTCTGTAGCCTTATCTAAAATATTTTTTGTCTCTTCCGGAGTTTTAGAGAGGGCATTTAATTGAATTTGAATGTCTTCTGGGCTGGCATAAATACCAACATTCAATCTCTGATTACTTAAGATGAAATCTTTAATCATATCGTTGAGATTTGATTCTCCCAGCCCGCTGGTCCTGATAATTCGGGATTGCAGATGTTCTAAATTGGGAAATTTTTTTTGTAAGAAAGGGATTATTTGTTCAGATAATAAATTTTTCATTTCCAGGGGAACACCGGGAAGTGAGATTATCACTCTGTCTTCTTTTTCAAGTATCATAGCCGGCGCAGTTCCATAGGGGTTAATGATACAGGTAGAGCCTTCTGGCAAAAAGCTCTGCTTTAAATTGCTCGGTGAAACAAAAACACCAATTTTGCTGATTCTTTCAACCATATGTCTTTCTGCTTCTGGATATTTGACCAGATTTAATTGAAATGTTCTGGCTACTGATTGAAAGGTTATATCATCCTCGGTAGGGCCAAGTCCGCCGGTAGTGATAATAATCTGAGAACGCTGATAAGCTTCTTTCAATTGAGTGATAATTTCTTTTTCTTCATCACCAACAGCGGAGATATGTTGTACATTAAGATTTATCTCCTTTAATTTTTTAACGATATAATTAGCATTGGTATCAACTATATTACCGCCTAAAATCTCATTGCCAATACTGATAATCTCTGCATTCATTGCTTGCGCTCCTTTTCCCCTGAAAAATAAAATTATTAACAATATTGTCTTTTAATACATTGTAGCATATATTATAATACAACCAAGAGGAGTAGTGTATCCCGTTTGCTACTTTAAGTAAATATTAAAAGTATCGAAAATTTTTAATTATCTTCAAGATATGGCTAACGTAGTTAAATACAGTTAAAGATAAGAATTTTTATAAGTATTATTTTGAATATATAAAATGGAATTAAAGGGCTAATCAGGATTTAATCAACCTCTCATTGTTCCCATACAGGTTCAGGTTACCTATCTGTATTTATTATATTAATATGCTTTGCAGTATTATAGTTTTTTAATTGCTCAAATTAAAATGAATATTTTCTATTGTTTTATACAATAGAAAGTAATAAACTTCTACTTGACCTATAAAGACAATCTCTGAATTAAAACTGGGAACAGATACGTGATACTTGATAAAAGGAGTAACAAAATGAATGATTTGTTAAATAATATGCATAATCTAAACCCATATATAGGCGCTTTACTTATATTCTTTTTTAGGATCATTGATGTATCCCTTGGGACATATCGGATTCAGATGATTGTTAGTAGAAAAAAGCTTTTGGCTGGCATTATTGGCTTTGTAGAAGTATTTATTTTCATCCTCATTGTATCTAAAGTTATACACGATGTGGGCAACTGGATGAATATTCTTGGTTACTGTGGAGGCTTTGCTACGGGTACTATTGTTGGAATTATGATTACAGAGAAGACCTCCCATGAAATTATATCAGTGGAAGTCATTTCCAGGAAACACTGGCCAGAGATAGAAAAGCGTCTTCGAGAGGAAGGATTTGGGGTTACCAGAAATCTTGGTTATGGATTACAGGGAGAGTTACAGGTTTTACGAATTATAACACAACGAAGTTTATTTCCTAAAGCTCGTGATATAGCACTGGAATATGATCCCAAGGCATTCATTACCTCTAATCTTATAGTGGGAAGATCTGGCGGGTATATCTATGGTGTAAAGGGCAAACTCTAAGCATTATTGCTTTCTCGTCAATTCTTTTAAAACTTCCAGTTGTACAGGCTTATCAATATCCAGGGCAATTTCAGGGGCAGCCGGTATTGCCTTCCCGGTATATCCTTTCAGATATTCAGGCACCATCCTTTCCAAATCTCTGATGGAGAGGTACTTTTTCAGATATTTTACTACTACTCTTCTCCCTAAAATATTAGCCATCTTAAGGGGATGTTTTCGGAAAAGAATGAATTGTTCTATCATATCGGCACAATCCACTATTACTTTGGGATTTATGAAAAATACATTACCTCCTGTGTAGGATCCTTCCAAGAGATTTGCATAAATTCTTCTTAATTCATTCTGGGGGAATTGTTTTAAATAATCTTCTTTGTTGATGATGGCATAATAGATATCAAAGCCCGGATTAGCCTGGCAGTCTTCTAAAAAATTTTCCAGATGTTTGCTTCTAACTAGGGGGATATCACAGGAGATTATCAAAATATATGGTTCATTTTGGAAGAGAGAAATATTTTTTTGCAATGTCTCCATTAAAGTATTACCGGCAGGAAGTACCATAAGCTCCCCGGATGTAATCTTTCTTTGAACTTCATTTGGACCGGAAACATATATTTGTGAAATATATCTGGATTTTTTTAATTCCTCAATGATATGGGATATTACAGGGCCTGAATCAAGGGTATCAATGGTCATTAGTGCTTTGTATTCCTGTCCGGTCATTTTTTTTAGGGCATGCTTGCTTTTTCCTCCAGCCAGTAAAAGAGCCTTATATTCTTTATCCACTTTTCTTTCCACATATTTTCCGTTTTTCTTATTCTATTATATAATAGTTAGTAGAAAAAGGTCTATTACTGGTAGAAGGTTTATGGTTTTAATCAGTAGGTTTTAATTATTATTATATTATTTGTATTACTCTTAAGATGTGTTTACACATTGCCGTTCTTTCCTATAGAGATAGGATACTATATTAACCAGGTTCCGGTAAAGATAATTTTCGCATACCATCTAAGAATTTCTGATAGGGAATCTTTCCCTTCAGCCGGTAA
>JAKQEP010000102.1 GCA_029556475.1 Candidatus Atribacteria bacterium | reverse complement strand
TTACCGTCTATAGCTATTGAAATCATCTTCTTCATTTACCAGCTATTGCCTTTTAAACCTTTTTCTCAATAATCTAATCTGCGTCAAGTTAAATCCTTTTTACCCTCTGCCCTCCGCTCTCCGCCCTCCGCCCTCCGCCCTCTGCCCTTAACACTAATCATTCTTTATCTGTGAAATCAGCGTAATCTGCGTGAGGCATAGATTTTTTTCCACACTGCTAACATCTTATCCTTCTTTATTTTATCTTTCTCACCTCTATCCCCGTTCTCTCTAAATCTCATTTCCCCTGCAAAAATATATTGACAACCCCAGCCCCAATTTCAATGGTGACTTCAATTATGAAAAATATAAACGCGAGTATTATAAAACTATGGCTAGCATACAGATAAAAAACAGGACAGCAAAGAACCTTAATCCCAAATTCATTGACTTCTCAGTTACCCCAATACAGGGTAATTCAGAAGTCAATTTTTTTATCTGCTCTGCTTTTTATCCTTCCGGACTTGATGCGGAATCCATTCCTGATTAAAATATAATACTCTACCAGCCATATCTTTTAACGCCTTATGCAACACAGAATGCATAAGCCACGGGGCGAAGCTGTAGGTAGAGTTGACGAATTCTGATTCTGCAAAAGAACACAAACTTATTTTATTAGTTTTAATGAGTGATTTAAACCAATGTTAAAAATTGGCTTTCAAACAAATCTGGAAAGAAAAGATAGAATGTTTGTTGTAGAAAAAATAACCCTTGCCTACATACCTATCGTGCAGATAATGTCCTGTTGATTGGCTTTTCCCCTAATTGTGCCACGGTAGTTGCACCATATATTACTTGGTAGTAAATGGAAGTTGCTGAAATTTAACTTGCAGATTGTGGTTTTCTTTGGTGCTCTCAAAAAAAGCTACATTTAGATAAAAAATAGTAATTTTATTTATGATTGTATCTGTATGTGTATGTGGATGTTAGGAGATTATTCTAACTAATTCATACTGGTATCATAAAAATTTCTCTCATATTTGTCACCACCTTCCCACTTTTGTCACCCCCTATATAAGTAGAGGGTCAAAAAAAACTCACGACCCTTAATAAAATTATGGGAGTGACAAAATGAAAGCAAAAGTAAAACTTGCTTTACCCGGTTTTGCCGGAAATATGGATGATATGGTAATCTACTACAATTCAAAATTGAATAAGTTGATTACTAAAAGAAAGGGGAAATCTAGTTATGTACCCGATTACAATATTACCAAAGAAATTTATGCTTTTGCCCGTCGGATTAACTTGTCTGCTGATTACAAAAAGGATTGTGACAAGTATATCAATGCGTACAATTCCAAAAATCGACGAAAAGGAAAAGCAATGAGTTC
>JAKQEP010000070.1 GCA_029556475.1 Candidatus Atribacteria bacterium | reverse complement strand
TATCTGATTATAGACACTACAAGCATTACAAAGGGCCTTAAAGTATTGCACCCGCACCCGTTCATTCTCGGGCCTCTTAATATTGCCATTAAGACCTTTATTATGTAGGTACTCGATCGCTTCCATCAGCTTAGATAATATCAATTCCCGGCTGTTATCCTTAAAATCAATACCATCCAACAGGCCACCATCCGTATCTGATAATGTCATACTAAATAACACGCTCCATTATTTAATCAAAAAAATAAACAAGCAAAAACCCCCAAACACTAAATAAAAACAAGTTCATGGTATAGGGTAAGGGGGGTATAGGGGGTTCCCAGGGGGACAAGGGGGTAATTAACCATACTCCATTACTTCCCTTTTCAAGTACCATAAACTAAAACTATTCAATGTTTTAAGGGTCTCTTGGAAGAAAACTTCCCGTTCCCTTAACTCGTATTCTTTAGCAACCTTACTTATCGGGTCTTTGTATGGGTTTTCTGATACAATGTCCTCAGGTCTGCCATAGATCTTGTTTGTTAGGTCCATGCACCGATCCCAGTTAAGCTCTAAGTTTTGGCTTAATTCAAATGTCCATTCTGATTGTGTGGTTTCAATTTCATTTATTCTTGGATGGTGTTGGAGGGTGTTTAATGGTTTTTTCGTGGTTTCCATGTGTTATCATCTTCTTATATTGTTTATTCATTGTATCACTCCTCAAATGATAATTAAAAAACAAATTAGAACTCTTTTTATGTTTAAAGGTTTTTCCTTTTTCCTTACATTATTACAAAATTTATACCATTTTCTATTAGGAAAAAATTAATAGTAAAAATAGAGTAGTATATAAAGAAATAGAAAACACTACTTTTTTTGTAATAATGTAAGAAGCTTATTTTATTTTTCTTTGGCCTTCTACCTTCATCATATTAACCATATCTTGATTTAAAACAATATCCCGGTAAACTCTTTTTGTGCTGTGCCCGTCGTGGTATATTTCTTGATCAAAACCCGCATAATCCATGGCTTTTTTAATTTGCGTGTTGGTAGGTCTTTTATGATCCCGGCTTATCTTATTCTCTTTAAAAGCATAGAGACACCACCTTTTAACCCACATATTGACTTCTCGGACTGGGATATAAGAAAGGGGCTGGAAATCGTCTTTAAATAGCAATTCAATACCCCTCTTTAAGGGAAAACTTTTATATTCATATTCTTCTTTCATTTTGGCTTCGTCTTCAACAGTGGTTATGGGTTCGTCTATTTTATCCCAATAGGTATTGATTGCAGTATAAACCAGCCATTCAAGACCGTCTTTATCATATTTGCCCTGTATTATGTCGCCTTGGAGGTAGTCGTCTTTTTTGTTATAATCGATCTTGTTTTCCGCGTGGATAAGTAAAAGGCGGCGCTCGAATCCCTCACCTAAAACGGGGGGTAATGTGTTTCCATTGGCAAAAAGGCGGGGTATTTGTTCATTGTTGGGGTGTATCATCTTTTTTTCGTGTTTTATCTCCACTGGCATTGCGTTACCAGTTATTACACTGTTTAGGAATCCTATGTCCTTTAAAATTCCAGAATTAATATCATCATCAATATTAACATCTTTATCTACCAATGGGTAATTTTTAAACCGTTCGTTTTTTGTTATTATACTCGTGGATAGGTCGCTATAATTGAAAATTCTTTTAAGTATGCTTGTTAGGGTGCTTTTACCTGTACCGCTTGGGCCTTGTACCATGACTAATTTACCAAGTCGGTTGTATCCCATGAAGGCATGACCAACAGCTCTTAACCATTTTTCGTAGTCGTTAGGCCGTGCGGGGTGTGTTAATATTTCATCTATGATCTGCCCTATCCTTCCAGGTTCGGCGGTAGGGTTCCAATCTATATTTAAAACAAGTTTTGGGGTTTTGTTGAATTGGGTTTTATCTGCTACAAATTCCTTAGTTTTGGTGTTAAGTATCCCATTCTTGAACTCCACTATATCATAATTTTTTTTCACTGGTCTTGTTATGTGTTTTAATACTCCAATGCATTTAGTTGATGAAATACTATTTACTCCAAACTCATCGTTTACAAATTCAATGATCCGGCGCTCATCTATCTCCATGAACTGGCCTGTATTGGTTTTTTCGTAGAAATATTTTGTTTCTAAGTTTTGGTATAATTCCAATGATTCATTGATATAATCTGCTAGGATCTTAACGCTGGGTTCCTTGTTTTTGATTATGTATTTAAGAATAGTAGATTTTAGGTCTCCATTGCTTTGTTGGGTAAGATCTTTTAGTTTTTCTATGTCTTCCTTACCCAAAACCTCCTTTAGCCCGCTGATTCCCCTTATTTTCTTAATATCTCGTTCGTATGTTTGTTTAACATTATTAAGGCGGTTTTGCAGATCATGGCTTCCCTTAAATATCTCCTTTATTATTTTACTTGTTGCTTCTTCTGGGAAATGGTTTTTCCTCAAGTATCCGCATATATCCAAGCTGAAATTATTAATACTGTTGCGGTTTTCTGTGTACGGTTTGAAAACGGCGGCTATTTTCTGGTATTGGTCATCTTGCGGTGTTTTTATATGCCCACCGTCTTTTAGGTCTTGAATAATAGCTAATAGTATATCGTCGCTATTATCCACCATTGCCACGGTGTCAGGAGATTCAACTAATTTTTTATAATATTCCTTAAGCTCTCCTTTAGTATCCCATCTCCAATCAGCAGCAACATATTTGCCCTTACCAATTCCCGTGTTGGTTTGGTAGTCTACATTAATATTAGGTTGTGGTTGTTTCGGTTTTTTCTTACTCAAAAGGTAGATGTGCACCCCACCGCTTGGGGTTTTGACGCTGTAAGTGCTACTTATTGCCTTTAAGCTCACTGATTTTAATATTTCAATTGGTATTTGATTTTCCTTATCAGGATTGGGCAAATCAAGATCTATAACTACCAATTGCCTTTTTAATGAAGGTATCCAATCACATTTTATGGCTGTTCCGTACCTGGGATCACCAAAACCGGTGTAATTTTTGGGGTTTTTTTCCCAATTTATTTGAGGTGCTTTGTTTACTTCTCTTGGTTTGGGTTTGTTAATCCATTGTTTTACCCGGTGCTGGTCTGAGAGGGCTATTAATAAATTGTTTTCTTCTAAAGTTTGGAATAATTCATTTATTGGGATGGAGGCGGTTTTTTTGGTCATGTTTGGGCCTCCCTTTCGGTTATGTAAAAAACAAGTGTTTCCTCAATAAAACTGCTAAAGCTTCTCTCATGGTCCGGGTATCTTTTTTTATAAAGCTCCTGAATCTTTTTTAATGTTTTGGGTGTGATTAATAGGTTTATTGATGTTTTTGGCATAGGTGCCTCCATAAATTTATAAAATATTCTCAGGTGGGAAAAAATGAGGGATAGTATTCTACTTGGTGGAGGACCAATTTTTTTAGGAAAAAAAAGTTTAAATAATAGGTCAATCTACCTATTACTAACTACTTTTAATATAACCCGTTGCTGCGGGTTATGCTCCACCTGGAAGCTTCACCGCTTCCGGGCCCATTTTTCCCATGTTTTGAGGTTTGTTTCTATTCTAGGATTTGGTAACTAGTCTTTAAAATACTTTTATAATACTACTTACACGGTTTATTATTAAATTTTATTTTATGGCTGTTGGTACATGTCCTTTGTCTATGGCTTCGAATAACAAAGCAAGGCCGGCGCGGTTCGCTTCTGAAACATTTTTATACATTCCACGGTTAACCAGGCGCTCCAACCTGAGTACGGTTTCGGCTTCCATTGAAACGGTTTTGCAGATCTGCATATCTCTTTTCACCTCCTATTAAAAAATTAATTCAAACAAAAAGGATTTGAGTATAAAAAAAATTTAATCCATCTCCTTACTATACAGGGTGATGGATAAATTCCCTTACTATAAGCCGTAATAATAAAAGTGGGAAAGGAACCCCCCAAACACATAAAGGAAAATTGATCAAAGATCGGCCGGGAAAAGATCATCTTTCCAATCAATGAAAGGGGGCACTCACTAGAAGGGGCACATTTCAGACAACACCAAAAACAACCCTCAGGCATGCACCACCCCACGGGGTGCACCCGGTGGCTTCTCTGGTGCTGGGTCCTCCTGAAAAACTTTATTCCCTGGTTTAATCCATTCCATGAGTTCCCGGGCTTCCAACTGTTCCCGGTGCTGTTCGTTTTCAAGAAATAGTTTAAAATCCTCCACCTCCACCGGATCAACATATTCCCGTCGATACCTTGGAGGCTGACCATTGACCTGTACCTTGGAGCCGAAGGCCATGTTCATATTAAAATTAATTTTAGATCTAGCCAGTTGCTCAGGTGTCAATGGGTCCGGGTCCTTGGTGCTGGTGGTGGTGGTGTGTCTTTGTCTCCACCTCTCCACCTCCCGACATGTAGGATTGCAGTATTTAGAGCCCCGTTTCTGTTTGGATTTCTTAAAATAATGTCCCTGGTAGCTGCAACGCTGCCACCCCGTCCAATGCTTACTTAAGGGGGTTTCTGGTTTGGTGGTGGGATTGGTGCAAATAAAAGTTGATGGTGGTTTCTGGTAGTACCGCCGCCGGCCTGGTAGTGGTCCGGTGGTGTCGGTTATGAGCACCTTTTTTTTATCCGTTCCTTTAGAATAAGTAATATTCAATTTATGGTGTTCTATAATCTTTTTTGCGCCGTTTGGCTTGGTCTTGGTGCCTTGTGCCTGCATGGTTCCTTTCCCGTTGATTTATTTTTGCCATGTTTTTTCTCTCCTACCCTTCGTTCTTTCCTAGCCTTTTATCTCTCGTTGGAGTAGCTGGGCACTTGGTAATTCCATTTTGTAGAAAGTTTAATTTCTCACTTTCAATTAGTAAGTATTTATGACATTATATTTATCTTTACCGGTTTCTAAGGAGCTTATGGAACACGTCAACTGTTCTTTTATGTAATAAATATTATCTCACCCTTCGTTCCGACGCTTTTAGAAAAAGTAGATAAAAAAAATGAGGTCTTACCTCTCCTTACTAGAATAAAGCTACGGATCAGAAACCACGAAAACAAAAGATAACCAGCTACCGAAAGATTAAAACCACCACCAAACCCCAGGGATTGGGATTTCCTAAAAAAAAGAGTAAAAAAAAGAAATAAGAACTTAAAGAAGATAATCCGTTTGTTTCTTCCATTCACTCGATGGCAGATCAGCCATAAGCAAAACCCCAAACATGTCATTCAAGCCACCACGAAAGGCGGGGTTCTCATAACTCAGGCGGTGGAAAAGGTCCCTTAGGTCATGTTCTAATACCAGGCGGCGGTTCTTAGACACCACATCCCGGTATTTATCAGTTTTGAAGGTGATAATCACATTTAGATCCTCACCATCAATTATTAGTTGGTCCGGGTCCTCTTGGAATTTGAAACTTTCCTTAACCATGATCTACCACACCCACCCGGTGGATTCTAACTTTTCAGCAAGAATTAGGAGTTCATCAGCAGTTAAGGGAAGATCCGGATCACAATCGGAGAGGGTGGCCCTGATCATATCACTTTCGATCACATCGAACCGGAAACCAAGACCTTTTAATTCCTCTCGGGTGTTCTTATGGTCTTCATCATTTAAAGATACTGCCATCACCTCTAAGGTGCTGCATTCTTCTTCTTCTTTAGCTCTTCTAAATTCTATGATTCTTTTCTCCATTTTACCATCGTCTCCTTGGTGTTTTTCCCTCACTCTTAAGTATAATATTGGCTAGGGCTCCCAGGTCCTCAATGGAATAGAAGCCATTCTTATTAAGCAACTCAAAAAGCCGCCTTGCAGTGGCTTCGATCAAGGGGTCCATGGTGTGATCCTGGTAATAGGCCCGGGGGTGGTGGATACGCTTAGAGCTCTCCATATCGTAACCCCCAATAAACCACCAATAGGCATAACATGACTATTATTATAGCAGCTGCAAGGAAAAAGTCATGTGATCCGCCTGGCATGTAGTTATTTAATATAGTGGTGAACATTAAACCCACCACGCGGGCCGGGGGTCCATACCAAGGGCAATAAGCAACATTCCCAGGAGAACACCACCAAGGAAAAAAAGAGGTATCAACAGCCCAGAGGGGAACCGAACCCAGAGGGCCGGGAACACTCCCAGACCCCGGGAGGCCCTGGGAGGGTCAAGCCGCCGGTATTTATGAACTGCCATCTTGATTACCTCCTTTAATGTCTAACCGGTTTGCATATTCCAGGAGGCGGATCAAGCATTCTATTTTATCCTGGCATGTTCCAAGGTCTATTATTTCGCCCGTT
>JAKQEP010000064.1 GCA_029556475.1 Candidatus Atribacteria bacterium | reverse complement strand
TTCCTAAACCTTAAATCCAGGTTCGATTCCTGGTAGGACTACAGATAAACCCCTTATTCGATTGTGAATTAGGGGTTTTGTATTTTTTGTATCCCCGATTTGTACCCTTCTGCCTGTATTCTTGTCCTTTAGGAAGAATTTTCAAAGGTCAATGGGTATGATAGATGTATAACCGCAATGGTTTTCTTATATTCAGAACTCCTGATCCCATTTCAGGGAATCAGATAGTTAAGGTTTATATGTCGCAAACAAGAAATGTCGTAAATTAGCCGAAAAAAGTTGTATATGCAACAGATTCTTCCAATATTTCCAGATGCAACCAGGATGGTTAATTACCAGGTTGGATTCAAACAAATAGATGATTTTGTCCATTACTTTGTAAATGGAATGCCGGTATACTGTCATGAGAAGGATGATAAGAACGGTTACCGTTTTGTGTTGGCGACCCTGATCAATAATAAATTCTGCAGCATTAAGGAGCTGAGCGAAGCGTTAGGAGTTCCGAGAAAGAATATAGAAAGATATGCCAAGGCATTAAGGGAAAAGGGCATGGCTTATTTTTTCAACAGGAAGGAAACTCGAGGGCAATGCCACAAATTTACTTCTGAAAAAGTTAAAGATGCCCAGGCATTATTGGACGCTGGGTATTCACAGCAAGGTACGGCAAAAAGGATAGGGGTAAGTGAAAGCGCAATACGTTACCATATCAAATCAGGACTTTTAAAAAAAAAGTAAATGTTTTCACCCCGTTACCAGCCTCCACACCCAGGGAACGTGACATTGCCGATTTTCTGGTTTCGGACATGATAGGTATAGGCGCCACACGTATTGAGGGACGGGTATTTTCTGCATTAGGCCTGCAACAATCAGAGATTTATTTTTCGCCGTGTGAAAGTGTTGAATATGGAGGGGTATTGTTTTTACTACCCTTTCTGTTAGCTAATGGTCTGTTGAGTTATAAAAAATATTATTCACAAAGGCATTCAGGATATTATGACTTTGACAGCGTGATACTAACGCTGGCATTCATGTATCTGTGTCGTGTTAAGAGTGTGGAACAATTGAAACACTACAGCCCTGGTGAAATGGGGAAATTACTAGGTCTTGACAGGATTCCGGAGGTACGTTGTCTGAGAGGGATAATTAAAGAGTTAAGCGTTCAGGAAAGAGCCTCGGAGTGGAATGCCTACCTTTCAGAGGATTGGATAAATCAGGAGGAGACGAGCATATATTATATAGATGGGCATGTTCAGGTTTATCATGGTCACCTGGCCAATCTTGGCAAAAAACACATTAGTCGACAAAAGCTTTGTCTGCCTGGGATGATAGAATTCTGGGTAAATAATGCTGATGGTTTACCCTATTTTTATATTACAGGAGAAGTTAATGAGAAACTACAGGAAGTTATAACGACCCAATTGGCTCCCCAGCTACTTGAGCTTACCGATGGTAAGGTCAGTCAGGAGGAGCTTACTGCGGATGAGTTTCTCCCCAGGTTCTCAATTGTGTTTGACAGGGAAGCATATAGTCCTTCCTTTTTCAAACATCTTTGGGAGTGTTACCGTATAGCGGTAATTACTTATAGGAAAAATGTAAAAGATAAGTGGGATGAAGAAGATTTTTCTGCTTATAATGTTGACAACGATATTGAGACTACCATGTATTTATGTGAAAAAGAGGTGGAACTCAATGGTGTTAAGATGCGAGAAGTACGAAAGCTCACCGAGTCGGGTCACCAAACCAGTGTGATCACAACCAATTATAAAATATCTACTGTTCTGATAGCTTTATACATGTTTTCCAGATGGTCCCAGGAAAATTTTTTTAGGTATATGAGGCAGGAATACGATATAGACAGGATAATACAATATGGTGTAGATGAATTAGATAAAACTATAATGGTAATTAATCAGGAGTACACCAATTTAACATGGAAGTTAAAAAAGTTAAGAGAAAGAAAAGCCAGACGACAGGCAAAACTTTATGCCTTGAAGACAGAAAATATTGAAGGAGAAATGGAACAAACCGGGAAGAATATTGAGAAACAATTATGCATCAGGCAGGAAATCGAATTAATTGAAGCAGAAGAAAAAGAGATATTGTTCAAAAGAAAGCAACAGCCATACAAGATAAGCATAGGTCAATTGCCTGAACAGGCAAGATATAATAAATTGAAAACTGAAAGTAAACACTTACAAAATATCATAAAAATAATTTGTTACAGAGCCGAAACGTCTATTTCAAATTTACTTGCTCCTCATTATCAGAGAAGTTCCGATGAAATAAGGGCGTTAGTAAAAAGTATTATATTTACAAAGGCTGATTTATATCCGGATTATCAGACAAATACTCTAACGGTAAGACTGAATAGTCTGGCTACACCCAGAGATAATGTGGCAATAGGTGAAATATGTAAAACGCTAAACGATTATGAAGCTCTTTTCCCAGGCACAAATCTCAAGTTATTTTTTAAAACTGCGACAGAGAAACCTGCGACAGGTAAGGAGTTCTGAATTTATTTTCAATATCATTATTTTTATGCTGAATTGCTGACTATATAAATAAACTCCCTAATATTCGT
This sequence comes from Candidatus Atribacteria bacterium, assembly GCA_029556475.1. Lineage (GTDB taxonomy): Bacteria > Atribacterota > Phoenicimicrobiia > Phoenicimicrobiales > Stramentimicrobiaceae > Stramentimicrobium. Next base: position 293 of record JAKQEP010000064.1, on the reverse strand, counting down.
GAAAGGATCCGAAATTATAAAAATAGCCGAAGCAAGAATAGTTAAAAATAATATTGTCTTTAAGGAAGGTGATTGGATTGTCCAATTAAACTGAATACCGCTATTTTTATTGATGTATAGTATTAATGGAATTAAACCAATTGTTGCTGCAATAATGGAACTACTTGTGATATAGATACGAGATACTTCTAAACCAAAAATTTGGGGTAAAGTAATAGTCAGGAATAATATTAAACCAGGAGGTAAAAAATAAAAAGAAAGCAAAATGAGGCTTTGTTTGAAATTGGGGAAAC
>JAKQEP010000063.1 GCA_029556475.1 Candidatus Atribacteria bacterium | reverse complement strand
AGAATCAGAGAGTGATCAAATTGCAGCAATAAAAAAAGCTGAAGAAATTTCCTTGAAAGAAAATGTTAGAGAGGATTATTTAGTGAAAAGAGAAAAAATGCTTTCTGATAAAATTGATGTTTCTGCTTTTCTTATTTGGTTGGTAGAAAATTATCCTGCATCTGTTAAAGAGGTTAAGGCAAAGGATTTTGATTTTAATAGATTTAAATAAAGCCACCGATAGCACCGAGAACACCGAAAAAATATAGACACTGAGGACACTGAGATCACTGAGAATATATAAAATTATAAAATATGAAGAAGATTATATAAATTACTTGGATCAAAAGTAAAAATTATAAAATCTAAGAATGATAATTTAATGACAAGGCAATATATAAATTTTTAAGGAATATGTATGTTTAAAGATAAAGTAATTATTATTACTGGTGGGACAGGTTCTTTCGGGAACGCTGTTTTGAGACGGTTTTTAAATACTAGTGTTAAAGAGATTCGCATTTTCAGTCGGGATGAAAAAAAACAGGATGATATGCGAAAATTGTATAATAACCCCAAAATCAAATTTCATATTGGGGATGTAAGGGATTATGATAGTGTGGCTAATGCTATGGTGGGTGTGGATTATGTTTTTCATGCTGCAGCTTTAAAACAGGTTCCTTCTTGTGAATTTTTTCCGGTTCAGGCAGTTAAGACCAATGTATTAGGAGCTGAAAATGTAATTAGAGCTGCTATTACCAATAATGCCAAGAAGTTAATTGTCCTTTCTACAGATAAAGCTGTTTATCCTATAAATGCAATGGGGATGTCTAAGGCATTGATGGAAAAAGTTATGATTGCCTATTCCAGACAGCAACCGGAAAATGGAACAGTGCTTTGTGGAACAAGGTATGGCAATGTGATGGCTTCTAGAGGTTCTGTTATACCCCTATTTGTAGAACAAATAAAGGCAGGAAAACCGATTACTATTACAGACCCGGATATGACACGCTATTTAATGTCTCTTGAAGAGGCAGTGGAACTTGTTATTTATGCTTATCAAAATGGTGTTCAGGGAGATATTTTTGTGCAAAAGTCACCTGCCTCTACTATTCAAGACCTGGCTCAGGCATTGATAGAATTATTTGAAGCAAAGACAGAGATAAAGATAATTGGAACCAGGCATGGGGAAAAGAAACATGAAACCTTAGTAAATAGAGAAGAAATGGCAAAGGCAATTGACCTTCCGGGTTATTATCGTATTCCAGCAGATGTCAGAGACCTTAATTATGATAAATATTTTAGCAATGGGGAAGCAAAGGTAGCAGAAGTAGGGGAATATACTTCGGAAAATACATATCGGCTGAATGTAGAAGAGGTGAAAGAGAAACTGCTGAC
>JAKQEP010000056.1 GCA_029556475.1 Candidatus Atribacteria bacterium | reverse complement strand
GAATCCTATCGTATCTCAAATAAGAAGAAAGGAGATTGATTATTTCCAGTTTCTCCAGTAGGAAAACTGTTTACCAGGAAGGAGGGATTTATTCTTACCACGTTAGTAGGAAAAATCTTTACCGAAGGAGTGGGATAAGTGCTTGACATTTACACTGGTTTATTAGGTGTTTCAAAAGGTATAAATTAGATGGAGCCGGCTGAGAAAAAGAACATTCTAGAAAAACCGTTAAGGGTCTAAAGAGAATTGGAAAGGTAATGGAAGGGATAGCCATTACTGCCAAAAAGAAATTGCAAGAAAAATTATATGCACAAATCGAAGCCCTTACCACTGGCTATGAACTAGAAGGTCGTGACATTGCCCACCTCTTATCTCAATTATCAATAAAATCTGTTCCAGGGGGTAGCTAATACATCGGAAGGAACAGTACATGCCCAAAGGGTTAATTATCCTTCTCCTCCTGCCACTCTCGGTAATGGCTTGCACCAGCAGGATATTATCGTTCCAGGCGCTTAAAGGTAGATGGTTATTTCTATTCGACAAATGTGATCAATGCTTATCTTATGATCGCAAGGGCATTGTCTCTCCTTATCGTAGACAGGCTAGGTCCCTCATTTCAGGTGCTCGTTGTACTGTATGCATACACGCTGGGAATTCTCTAATTATTACAATCGGATCATTTTTTACCCTTGAGGGGAAGTAATCGGTATCCCTATTCTTTTGGAATAATCATTTGTTCTTTCAAAGCCAGCTCTTTGATAGCTTTCTGGATTTATATTAAACATCCAAGTTCTTTGAGCAATTTTATAACCAGTACCATCATTATAGTACCTTAGGAGGATTGGCACTTTGCAAATGGTATCACGGGAATCTAAATATTTAAAAGAGGATTTTCATCTACCAGAGAAACTAACCATTGTTCCTGGATTTATTCATCTCATCCGCTTTATTTAAAGCAGCTGTATTTTAGAAGTATTTGGGAAGGGTTTTCCATGTCTAAGGATGTAGAATATGAATATGTCTGGGCAAACATTGATACAGTAAAAGAAAAACTTAATGCCTGCTATGATAATAACGGGATTGGTTCTAAAAATCTTCTTTTGAAAAATTGTGATTAAGGTATATAACTAAGAAAAAAATTTATTAATATTAAGCCTTTTAATTACTTCCTTTTTAGGTAACAAAGTTTTCTGATCAAATTTAACCCCAGAAAGAAATTCATTCGTCATTGTTTTTAGATCGATGCGTACATCTTTTGTTGAGCCGCTCTTCAGTGGAGGTTCACCTAATGCCCTGGTGGGAAAATCAAATTTCTTAAAGTTAATCCCTGCTTGCAAATTAAACAAATGCCTTAAAAGATAGATTCTTAAACCAATTTCTTTTAGCTCATCTATGGTCCATTTTTTCCCATCTGCTGCTCTTAAAAATTTTGGTAGAGTTTTGTAATCTAAAATAATAAATCCAAATAAACAAAGACCAGCTGCATTCAAGACCTGAGTTAATATTGTATTATCAATAAAATATTGAGACCATCCCGATGATTCAGTACTGAGAAACTGTGGCATTTCATATCCACCAACTGGGAATGTGATTGAACCTTGCGTATGTCTGGAAGGAGTAGGTTCCGAAAAGTAAGTTAGGGCTAAGCTTGCCGACCAACGTGGATCATGGGCGGGCAAGGCTTCATTTCGAACTGCCATAGCATATTTTTTTGAATCTTTTCCGATAACTTTAATAGAATTATCAAATCCTTGGGATAATATTTTCCCTATTCCTTCCCCCTTGCCAATTTTTTCAACAAGGTAAATAATTGAAAAAGGGTCGCCCCAATTTAATCTAACACCATCAGTGTGTTCTTTACTTATTAATCCATTTTCAAAACACTCTATTGCAAAGCCGCAAAGGGATCCACAACTTATTGTATCAATTCCATAACGATTGCAAAGGTCAGTAATTTTTATTAGAGATTCTATATTTTCATTTAGTAGATTGGAACCAAACATTCCCATTGTTTCATATTCGACTTTATGAACGGGTTTTTCTGTTCTAAATGGCCCGCTTTTAATTTCAAGATGACCCCCGCAACCTATTGGGCATCCGCTGCAAGCATACCGTTTAATCTGATATTTTAAAATACAATCCGCATCGATACTATCAGGATTTTTCATTTCATGTACTGAAGAAGACCAGTTTTTAATAGGGGCATCCCCTGAATATACAGCATCTTTATAGAGAGAACAGGTCCCATATGTTGATAGGAGCTCTCCTAAGCCTCCTTTGAAAACATGAAGATATTTTTTCCTTAATTCTTTCATTTTTTCAGCATTTTTCAATTTAATAGGATTATTTCCTTTTAAAACTACGGCTTTCAATCTTTTCGAGCCCATTACAGCCCCCAAAGCAGAGCGAGCGGCAAATCTTCCTTTGTCAGATGAAATTCCAGCAATTAACGAAAGATTTTCACCTGCAGGCCCTATGCATACTACTTCGCAATCATCCCCATGTTCTTTTTTAAGAAGATCATCAGTTTCATAACAATCTTTTCCCCATAGCCAGTCAGCTTTTAACAATTGGATATTGCCATTATCTATTAATAAATAAGCTGGTTTTGAAGAGATTCCTTTAAACAGTAGGACATCAAAACCTGCTTGTTTCATTTTCTTACCAAAGTATCCCCCACAGTTCGAATCTCCCCAACCCCCAGTAGATGGTGATTTTCCAAAAACCATAAAACGAGATGCGATATACGCCCCAGTACCGGTTAGATACCCTGTTGCTAAACCTAAAATATTCCCTGGGCCTAGTGCATTCGTCATTGGATTCATTCCTTCTTCCATCAATAAGGCAATTCCCAAACCATACCCTCCTAGATAATTTTGATAAATATTTTCAGGTATTTCTTTCACTTTATAAGTATTATTGCCCAAATCAATAGTAGCCATTTTACCTGTTACTGAATACATTTCTCCTCCTCAATATTGTTAAAAGTTTTTTATCATATAATTTGTACTATTTTCAAGTTGTGTTTACACTTTAGTAATTAACTAACATAAAAAAACTGGTCATGCATGTTGTCTTTCCTATAGAATATAGTTGATAAAACAAAATCTAATAGGAAGGAGAAAGCACACATGACCAAGGATGAACGTATTGCTAACTTTAAGTATAGTGTACTCCAACATGCACGAGAAAACAAGAACGTCACCAGTACCTGTAAGCTTTTCAACATAACCAGAACCACCTACTATGTGTGGTTAAGACGGTTTATGCAATTGGGCTATCTGGGATTGAAGGATAAGGAACGTTCCAGGCCCAAGATGCCCAATAAGATTAAGCCAAATGTAGAGCTGATCATTTACAATTACATACGAGATTATCCAACACATGGGCCAAGAAGAATATCCAATGAATTAAAAGAACAAGGTATCACAATAAGTGAGACTGGCATCTATAATGTCTTAAGAAGAGGCGGCCTCAGTCACCGCCTGGATAGACTCTTCTATGCCCAGGAGCATTCTGATAATCCAGTTGTTACTGAAAGATATCTGAAAGAGGTAGAGAAGAAGAAAGAGACTCACATCAGTGCATACTATCCAGGCTATCTCCTATGTCAGGACACCTTCTATGTGGG
>JAKQEP010000053.1 GCA_029556475.1 Candidatus Atribacteria bacterium | reverse complement strand
TAATTGGGACATACTGCTTAAATTAGAGTCATTCATCATAACTACCATTATCATATAGCTATTATGACTCTTGTTTCTGTTCGGTCAAATATGTTAATATTTAAGAACAGATTTCAGGCTCATCTTGCATTGGAGAAGACTGTATCTGGATATTTTTTAGGGCATTGGTTCTTTTCTGGGTTCTCTTTATCTCCTGAGCCAATTTATATACTGAGTCCTCAATCTCAGCCAGTTCATAGACTAAATATTTAACCTCTTGGAATTTTTGTAAAGCCACATCCAAGGCGGTATTGGTATGATAAAAACTATAGCTGGGTTCAATTCTGTGATGTTCATATTTGATTTGGGGTATCTCTACACCCATAACACTGCGGTTGAGAATATTAAATTCAGTTGCCTGTGGTATTGATTGGGCAATTTCGTTTACTTCGTTTATTCCCAGGGTTATATTTGCTACAGTAAGGGCTTCGTAAGCCTCTATAAATAATGTTCTTATCTTTAGCTGTGCATCTTTTGCCCTTTCTACAAATTCCATTATATTTCTGATAAGGACATTTCTCTTTTTATCGAGTAAATCGAAACCTTTCAAGGAAAAATCGAGGGCTGCCTGTGCAGCAATAAGATTGGCTTTAGTAGCAGCAATGTTTTCTTCCATAGCTCATCACTTCCTGAAATATTTCTGGAGCAGAGAAGGGTCTATTCTATTAAGTTCCTGTTCGGGCAGAATCCGGATAAGTTCCCACATAATATCCAGTGTTTGCCCCATATTACGATATTCTTCAAAATCCTGATGAACAAATTTTTCTTCAAATTGACGGCCAAACTCCATATAGCTCTGATCGGTATTAGAGAGCTCATCTTCTCCTATTATCTGGGCTAGCGCCCTTATCTCCTGTACTTTGGAATAAGAAGAAAAAATCTGATTGGCTATATCAGAATGGTCTTCCCGGGTAAATTCTTTACCAATCCCATCTTTCATCAGGCGGGACAGTGAAGGCAGAATATTTATGGGCGGATTGATGCCCATTTGATGCAAGGTGCGGCTTAGTACTATCTGGCCTTCAGTGATATAGCCGGTAAGGTCTGGCACCGGATGTGTTATATCATCATTGGGCATGGTCAATATTTCAATCTGGGTGATACTCCCTTTAGAACCTTTCAACATCCCTGCTCTCTCATATAGACTGGCTAAATCGGAATAGAGATATCCCGGGTAACCTTTACGGGAGGGTACTTCCTCTCTCGCTGAAGATACCTCTCTCAATGCCTCACAGTAACTGGTCATATCGGTCATTATTACCAGTACATGTTTATCGCATTCAAAGGCAAGATATTCTGCAGCGGTCAGGGCACATCTGGGAGTTATAATCCTCTCCATCACAGGGGCTTCCGCCAAATTTAAAAACATAGTCATCCTGTCCATAACACCAGACTCATCAAAGACCTTAAGAAAAAAATCAGCTTCATCATGTTTAATACCAATAGCAGTAAAAACAATGGCAAAATCACCGGATTCTTCTCCTGAAAGACGGGCCTGTTTAACAATTTGAGCTGCAAGCTCATTGTGTGGAAGGCCATCACCGGAAAAGATGGGCAGCTTTTGTCCTCGAATCAAAGTCATAAGACCATCAATGGTTGATATTCCAGTCTGAATATAGTTTCTGGGATAAAGTCTGGCTATAGGATTCATGGGCCTGCCATTTATATTAAAGCTTTTTTGGGAATAGATTCTTCCGGCACCATCAATGGGTTCTGCCATTCCATTAAAAATCCTACCCAGTACTTCAAGTGAAACTGGTATTTCCATGGGCTTTCCCGAAAAACTTACCGACACATCATGCAAAGATATACCTGAAGAACCTTGAAAAACTTCAATAATTACCCTATCTTCATCGACCTGTACCACCTGACCGGTCCGATTTTCCCCTTCGGGTAATACTATCTCTACCATTTCCCCATAGATTGCCTCAGGAACCTTATCCATTACAATAAGGGGGCCTTCTGCTTTATCCAGTTTGAGATACTTAACCTTCATCAGTTGAACCTTCTTTATACATATTTTCTAAACTATCATAATAATTATTAATCCTATCTATCAATTCTTTAAACAGCTCAGGCTTTTCTGCACTGATATTGTACTTCATCATGATTATATCGGAAAACAATCCTTCCTCTTTCACTTTAGATAGAGGTATCCCCTTTTTAATAGAGGAATAGGCTCTGTCATAAAGGTTCTTTATCACCTTTAACATATTATATTGTTCCGGAAGACCGGTATATAAGTCCCGGGAATGGTAAGCACTCTGTTGCAGGAACCCTATTTTTATTATTCTGGCAATTTCCAGTATTATCCTCTGTTCATCTGGCAGGACATCTTCACCTATCAATTTCACAATATCCATCAGTTTATTCTCTTCTAATAAAATACCCATCAATTTGGCTCTAATACCCATCATTTCTGGTGATATATTCTCTTTAAACCAATCACTGAGAACAGGAATATAATTACTGTAGGATAGGAGCCAGTTGATAGATGGAAAATGTCTGGCATGGGCTAATTCACGGTCAAGAGCTAGAAAATTACCGACAATCCTCTTGGTGGACTTGGTAACCGGTTCAGAAAAATCTCCTCCTGCCGGAGAGACAGCCCCTATTATAGTTACAGAACCTTCGCTTCCATTGAGATTTTGACAATATCCCGCTCTCTCATAAAAAGCTGCCAGTCGGGAGGCAAGATATGCCGGGTATCCCTCTTCGGCAGGCATCTCTTCCAGTCTGCCTGAAATCTCTCTCAAGGCTTCTGCCCAGCGGGAGGTAGAATCAGCCATTACTGCCACATTGTATCCCATATCTCTGAAGTACTCAGCAATAGTAATGCCGGTATAAATTGAAGCCTCCCTGGCTGCCACAGGCATATTGGAAGTATTGGCAATCAGAATAGTGCGGTCCATCAAGGGGTTATCCGTTTTGGGGTCCTTCAATTTGGGGAAATCTTCCAAAACTTCTGTCATCTCATTTCCTCGTTCACCACAGCCAATATAAACAATTAAATCGGCATCACTCCATTTGGCTAATTGATGTTGGGTTATTGTCTTTCCCGTGCCAAACCCACCGGGAATACCGGAAGTTCCTCCTTTAGCTAAAGGGAAAAAAGTATCTATAACCCTCTGTCCGGTTACCAGCAATTTCTCCAGTGGTATTCTTTGTTTCACCGGACGGGGCTGTCTGATGGGCCATTCCTGGGACATTTTTATATTATGTGTTTGGCCTTTCTCATCTGACAGAATAAGCAGAGTATCTTCAATGGTATATTTACCATCTGGCATTACCCTGATTACTCTTCCCCTGAGAGTAGGAGGAACCATAGCCCTGTGGAGCAGCATAGAAGTCTCCTCGATTTCAGCAAAGATGGCGCCTGATTCCAAGAAATCTCCCTCTTTTACAGTAAGCCTGGTATCCCACAATTCTTCTTTATCCAGTGAGATAAGGCCAATCCCTTCTGGAATAAATTGATTTCCTAAATCATATATTTTAGAAAGAGGTCTTTCTATACCATCAAAGATGTGTGAAACGATTCCGGGACCCAGCTTTACCGATAGGGGTTTACCAGTACCTATGACTTCTTCCCCCATTTTTAGTCCAATGGTGTCTTCATAGACCTGAATAGTACCGATATCGCCCTCTAAGGAGATAATCTCACCTATTAATTTTTTCTCACCCACCACTACCATCTCACGCACCTTAGAAGTTTCCAGGTGTTTTGCTTTTACTACCGGTCCATTTATATAGATAATACTGCCTATTCCTGCTCCTGTTCCCGTTTCTGTTTCTGGCATTTTAACTCTCCTGATTCTTTTCTGAAATCCTATCTTTGTTTCTACCTCTTTCCTATTACTATTTTTATCTTTTTCGCTACCAACATCTGGATTTTTACTCAGTATTACGTCCCTTTCTTTGTCCAGTTATTTATTCAGATAGGTAGAAAACACTTCACCAATAATTTGATAACTCTCCTCCAATATGGTATTTACGGTATAGTCTATCTCTAACAGCCCATCACCACTCTTCACAAAAAGCCCACCAATGAGCTGCTTATCAGCATCTACCTTATAGGTATTCCTGCCTCTGATAGAGTCTATGGTGTTTAAAATCATTTCGATTCTATTTTCCATATCATGTGTACTAAATTTAAAGTATAAGAATTGTTCTGGAGAGAATCTGGTTAATATCTTCTCTAGGGCCTCTCTTAGAAAATCGCTATATTCAGCTGAGGGTAGAAAAGTCCTGACTTTGTTTCTTACCTCTTCAAAAACTCTATTCATCAATTCATTCTTCTTCTTTAATAGAACCAGTCGTGCCCTGGTCCTTTCCTTTAAAATTTGGTGCTGTTTTCTAATCTGGGCATCTTTAACGTTCTTCTCAATGGTCTGTTTTTTCTTATCTTCATAATCAGCAATAATATTTTTTTCTCTGTTTTTGTGGTTTTCGGTTAAAATATTCTGTTTTTTTTGAAAATCAAGCTCTATTCTCTCCAATATAACTTTAGTAAAAAGAGAAATTTTATCTTCAATAGCATCTGACATTAGTCTGTTTCACCTCAAATCTTGAGTCCTATTGATTCTCTAATAGTCCTGGATAATGTATCTACTGGCCGCCTGCTTCCATGGCGATCTGGAATCTCCACAATAATAGGAAGAGCTTTGGAGGTCTTCATTTCATCTATTTCTGGCTGCACTCTTTCTACCAACAATTCGGTAATGATGAGTACTCCCAGATCCTTCATTTCTTTAACTTTCTGCAATTCCCTTAATATCTCTCTCCTCTCATGTACTACTATTCCTTCAATTCCTGCCAGTCTCATACCAGCCAGGGTATGGGTATTATCACTGATTAAAAACATTTTCATAACTGTTCACAAACCTTTTAACTTTTCTACACAATCATAATTTTTGTCTTGCTATATAGATTACAATCTACCCAGAATCATAATAGATACAATCAACCCATAAATAGCAATACCTTCCGCTAGCCCAACGAATATTAATGTTTTACCCAGAATGTTGGGGTCTTCTGAAACAGCACCAAGTGCGGAAGAACCTACCGCACCCACTGCATAACCGGCACCAATGGTGGCCAATCCGGTAGAAATTGCTGCCGCTAAAAATCCCATTCCTGAAGAAGAGTCTGCTGCAGATTGGGCTCTGACTATATTGGGAATTAAGAAAAAGAGGAAACCGGCAACCAGAATGAGATAGACTGCCACAGACCCCTTGACTAATCTTTTGATTCTGGATAAATTACTATTATCCTTCTTCATATTAAGATAAAAGCCAGCTGCAATAGTTAGGCCTGATATAGCCATTGCTATAAACAAAATTATGTACATACCATTTAAACCCCCGTTTTCGGATTAATAATCTTTGAAAAATTAATTTTTAACGGGACATATTCAATCCCGTCTCCGCGATAATATTTAGTGAAAAGTTCATAATATTCCAAGCGCAGAGCTTGAATAAATACAATTAGTGCCTCCAGTGTCAGGATAACAATATTCCCTACTACCAGAATTGTCCAATTACCCCAGGCACTTTTCATCATTTTGGCTAAGGTTAGGAAGGCAATATAGAGTCCCACATGGTTTAAGGCAAAGGCACCTACCCGGAGAAAGGAGATAGTATTGGAAAGCATGGAGAGCAGCATTTCTATCAGGCCAAAGCCTTCTTCAATATAGTCATTGGCTGACAATTTTTTAAAAGATTTGTCTATATCACCACCACTGTGGAATAATCTGGAGCCGAACGGCTCTTTCAATAAAATGATAACAAGCAGGAGTATCAGGGTTATTGTAATCAAAGGTACCAGTGGTTGGTGTAAAACAAAAACTCTAAACACAGTATAAAGTAATAATAGATAGAAAAGAAACCCTGCCAGGCCATTTTCTCCCAATAGTCCCTCTTTTATATTCTTTTCTTTTACAGCATTGATGATACCGATCATATAGCTAAACAGGATGAGCATTACACCCAAGACTACTGCGGTAATCAGCATATTGTTGATATTGGACATCGGTCTGATAACCAGAGCCGGCAGAATATCTTCAGACCCGAAAACACTCCCGTATAAGAAACCAAAGATGATAGAACTCAATCCTAATCTATTCAAAATCCCGCCAAAATCTACTTTTTTGTAAAAATATTCTAAGATTATACCAGCTAAAAGCAGAACTGCTCCCTGTCCCACATCACCAAACATTGCCCCGAAGATGAGCAGATAGGTCAAGGCAAAAAAGACGGTGGGGTCTTTTTCCTGATACGAAGGGATACCATACATCTTTACCAGACTTTCAAAAGGCTGGAATAATTTTATATTATTAAGTTTGGTGGGAGGGGTAGTTGTACCTGAATAAGGTTTTTTAATCTCATCAATTAAAATGATTAATCTATCATCAAAATATTTTTCTAATTCTCCTTTTAATTTATTAACCCTGCTGGCTGGTACAAAACCAAACATAAAGAATGATTTGTCACCAAGAGCAATTTTTGATTTAACCTCTTCAATTTTTTTCTCCATTTCCAACCGGGAATGCATCTTTTTTAGCTCATTTATGTACTGTTCTTTATATTTTTCTATCGATATTTTCAAAGACTCAATTATCTTTTGGTCTTCTTCGATGCTGCTTCTCAGCTTTTCTGAAACCACATCTACTGTTCCTTCCATTTCTTGAGGCAGTGGGAGAATGGTATAATTCAACGAACTATAAATCCTCTCCAGGGTCTCCTCCAACGTCTCCGGTGCGATTGAAACCAGAATAACATTCTTACCTTCTGCTGCGACTTTTAAAATAATGGCTGGAATATTCTTATAATTCTTTTTTAGCTTATCATAGTTTTCTCTGGTAATTCTAATCACTCTGAATACCAAATATTCCATATCTATGAAGCGGTTAATTTCTAAGTTGAATGAAGACAGGTATTTTAAGTTGTCAATATATTCTTTTTTTCTGGCAATTTCTCCTAATTTGCCTTCAATCTCCTGCTCGGTCTGCTGTAGCTCCTGGTATATCCCAAAAAATTGTTTCATAAACCGGTCATAGTCGTAATCTTCATTTACATAATCTTCACTCAAATAGGGCTCTATATCAAAGAGGGTATGAAAAAGATTTACAATTCTTTCTTCTTCAGAAAAATCTCTTCTCTCTGAATAGGGTTTCAGATTGGGCTCTTCTTCTAAGACCTCAATGTTTCTCTCGGTGGGCGGCAGGAAAAAATCGGTTGAATATACTCTGCTAAAGGCATCAATCATATGCACACTACCCTGCAAAATTATCCGGCGTAATACCCCGTTCAAAATATTCTTTGGTCCAATAACCCCCATTACTTTCATCTCTTCAACACTCATAGTTAAGACCCCTTTACTTTAAACCTTATGCTGCCCTTACCAAATATTTTTTAATCTCTTCAGCGGGTATGTTATACCTTATGCTCTCTACAATAGAGATAATATCTCTTATCTCCATCTCTAATCTCCAAATATAGGTAATTGTCTGAATAATAGTGAGTGGAAATTTCTTGTTTAAAATTTTGAGCTTATAAAAAAGAAACCTGTTTATGCGTCTTTCCATATAAATATCTGTCGATATCTCTTCTTTTTTAAATAAAAAACCATAGACCAATCCTGATGTCATCTGATGCAAGTCTGCCGGGCTCTTTGAATAACACAATCTCTGACGTTCCTTATAGTGCAATCTGTCACCAAAGTTTATAGTATAATTCAACAATTCTTCCGGGGATAACTGATAAAACTTCTTTCCCCGGTATATCCATTGAATATTATACAAATCTGCCAGCAAGCCCTCCCATTTTTTGATTAAATACTCATCTAAAGACAGGATATTCAATTTACGGCTTTGGATAATGTTGAAATAACCGGTATCTAAAGCCATCTCAAAGCGAAATAGATTTTCCCTCCTGCCATCAACCAGCGGTATTAAAAACTCAAAAAACTGGGAACCTTTCAATGAATATATTAAATCTCTGATGGTCTCTGCTTGAAAAAGCCTTTCAGGCTCAATCTTGCTGTATTTGCCTAAGAAAGATAGTGAACTTTCTATTTCTTCAGCTTTCTTACCATTGAAAATACTTCTGGCTAAGATTTTTAAATCTTCTATCTCATATTTAAGGTAAAGGGAACGAATCAGAACCTTATAATCACCACGAAAGTAATAAATTAATTTGTCCATATTAATAATCATGTTTGTTGTTAGAGTATCTTCAATATCTCGCCTGCTGACTTTATCGGTCTGTATGCTAGCCAAGATGTCCCGGTAAGAGGTATTTTCTTTTAAATAACTGGCCACCTGAGAAACAGAGGTCATTTGGAGCATATTTGAATAATCCTGCCTGCTTAAAAACCCTCTTTCCAAAATTCTTATTTTGGTATTAATCGCTGAATAGACTATAACCCTATCCATTATCCATCTTCTTTCTTTTTAAGCTCAAAGATTCGTTCCATTATCTCATCAACAATATTTGTTAAATTTTGCTCAAACTTTTGCTGCATATTCTCTAATAAATTCTTATTTTTTAATCTTATTTGACTGATTTCCTGTTTTGTTTCCATTTCTATCTTCTCAAGGGCAGAGTGAGTATCCTGGTCTATTTGTTTTTTATAATTTTTTATAATATTTTGTTCATCTTCTCTATATTTCTGGGATAAATCCTGTAATTGTGTTTTTCTCTTTTTGTTTATCTCAGATGCCTGAGAATCTAGATTAATAAGATTTTCTATGATATTTTTATCTTCCAAAATAGCACTCTCCCTTCTCTTCTAACGGTCGGTTAATCCTCTCACAAACGAAGATAGTAATAGCTTACTATTGCTTAAATCTGATTATAACTCTATAGGTCAATATATGTAAGCATTATTCTTTAGACCTTAGGCCCTCAGGCCTTTTCGGTCATAATAATAAATAGGGCCAGGACGATACCAGCTATAAAAGCTAAGATGGAATGTTTTTTCTCATGACCTCTGGCCTCCGGCAGGAGATGGGAAGCGGAGAGGTAGATTAACACTCCTACCACAAAACCGAGTGACAGGCCTAAGACTGCTGGGTTTAATTTAGATATAATGGGGTAGGCAATTAAAGCTCCTAAGGGTGTGGTCAATCCTGACATTAAAAAAGCAAACCAGAATGCCCTCCTGCTTTTAAAACCCCCTTCAATTAAGACAGAAAAAGTGATAACACCTTCCGCAAATTCATGTACTACCAGTCCCATTCCTGCTAAAAAACCGGTAAATATACTGCTGCTGAAGGTTACCGTATATATTAGTCCATCTATAAAGGAATGTATGGCTATCCCTTCCACCGCTGTGATACCAAAGGCCAGGGTTTTTTGTCTGGTCTTATGTTGAATAATTCTATTACTGAGAAACATGAATAGGAATCCAACCAGAGCTGCAGAACCGGCAGCGGAATTTTTTTCCACCGCTTCCGGGAAAACCAGTACCAGCGGTACTGTAATTAAAAGGCCTGCGGCAAAACACATAAAGTAAGTATTTGCCTTTTCTGCTAATTCTTTATTCTTATAAACAATGAATATTCCTATGCTATTCACAATCAGTGCCAGCAGTCCAAAGATGACAATCCATGAAAATACACTTAATTCCACACCAATCTACCTCCTTTCTACCTGTATTTACATTTTAAACAATGCTATGTAAGAAAACAACTGCCTCCTAATTTTATGTTCTTTGTGGAAAGAGCAATCTCCAGTTGTAATTCTGTCCTTGGCACTATTTTAGCTCTTCAGAAACTGATAATAAAGTTTATCGTTTTTGGTTTTTAGTTTTTGGTTACTTATGTCTTGAACCCGTACTTCTATTTAAGATATCTCTATTATTGACCTATTCCCAATTTATTTTTTACTATAGGCAAAAAGTTTTTACTATGAATCTTTTACTTTCAATACTCCTGGTATATCCCGATGAGATTGCTTCGTCGCTGCTCTCCTTGCAATGACGGAAGGGGTGGAAGCAATCTTTGACAGAATAACTGCCCCCTGAGATAAACGGGTGAGATTGACCATTGCAGTTATTAGTGTTCGGTTTTTTATTTAGTATATGTAGAAGCAGTATCAATATATTATTAAGTATTCATTAGTGAATGGTAAATGCAGAAAACAGCGAAGGCCGAAAGATTCCCAAAAAATCTCCCGACCTTTACCATTTATTTTGTATCACTCACAAGAAATTGTTAAATACAAGCTCTGTCCAATGATGTCAAAGGTCCGTCACTGGAAAGGTTTCTCTGACAGGGTTTTTGATATATGGTAGAATTATTGTGGTAGCAATTGAAGCTGCTTTTCAGAGTAGGGGTGATATTTATGAAAAAAAATAAATTTTTAAGAATTTTTATGCTAATTATGGTATTTTCACTTACTCTTGGTTTGAGTATATTAGCAACAATTAGTAGCAGCAGGGCAAATACTGATTCTCCCATTGTAGGCGCTTCACCACAAAAGGTTGAAGACCGTTTTGTTGCTGAGCCCGGGGAATACATAGTGGAGAGCTGGGTAGAAAATCTGCATATCCCATGGGAACTAATCTTTCTGTCTGATGAGAAAGCCCTTGTTACCGAAAGAGCCGGTTCAGTCCGATTGATAGAAAATGGTGTTTTACAGGAAAAACCTTATAAAATAATCGATGAGGTTGAACATATAGGTGAAGGCGGATTGATGGGTCTGACCAAACATCCTGATTATCCTGCACAGAAATATCTTTATGTAATGTACACCTACCGGGATAATAGAGCATTGTATAACCGAGTGGCACGTTATATTGATAGCGGTGATTCTATGGAATTTGACCGGCTTATTATCAAAAAAATTCCTGCTTCCAATGTACATAATGGTGGACGGATTGCCTTTGGGCCTGATGGCCTGCTCTACATTACAACCGGTGATACCTGGCATTCCGAGATTGCCCAGAATATTGATATTCTTGGGGGAAAGATTCTCCGTTTGACTGCCGATGGAGATATGCCCGCTGACAACCCTTTCCCCGGCTCGCCTGTTTATTCTTTCGGTCATCGTAACCCACAGGGACTGGCCTGGCATCCTGAAACGGGAGTTCTTTTTTCTTCCGAACATGGGCCTACCGGTGAATTTGGCTTATATAGCAGGGATGAGGTGAACATTATTGAAAAAGGGGGTAATTACGGCTGGCCCCTGGTGGTGGGTGCTGCCGGGGTAGAATCGTATAAAGACCCCATCGTTATGTGGCCACAGACCACTCCCCCTTCCGGTTTGGCTTTTTGGAATAACTATTTATTTATTGCTACACTACGCAGTGAAGCTCTGATAAGGATTGAGGTTGGGCAAAGAGATAATACCTATGAAATAAGAAATATTGACAGATTGTTTGCCTATGATTGGGAAAGTGGTGCCTATGGACGTTTACGTGATGCAGTGGTAGGACCTGACAATGCCTTATATGTGCTGACCAATAATTATGATGGGAGAGGATGGCCCTACGAAGGCGATGATAAGATTTTGCGTCTAACTTTAAAATAGAATTATGTTATAATTATTAAAGATACCATGATACCAACCATAGGAAAATGATGATGATTCTAAAAAAGTTCCTATTTCAATGAATTATTATTGAAAACAGGTCAATTCTATGTTGAAAGGGATGATATCTTGCTAAAGAGAATATTTAAAATATTTATTCTGCTAATAATACCAATACTCTTGTTGCCTGCTCCGTTTTCATTACACCTGGAAGCAGAATCAGCTACGGTCTATATAATACCGGTTAAGGGGCAGATTGAACCAGGCTGGCTGCTCTTTTTGAAACGCTCTCTGAAAGAAGCAAGGGAGTCCGGGGCTCAGGCAGTTATTCTAGAGGTGGATACCCCGGGAGGTTTTATCGATACAGCTCAAGAAGCAAAAAAATTACTTGATGAGCTTACTATACCAGTATATGGCCTGGTCAATAACGATGCTCTTTCTGCTGGAGCTTATCTGACACTGGCTACTGATGGGTTTTATATGACACCCGGTTCTACCATCGGAGCAGCTGAACCGGTTCTTTTAACCGGAAAAGAAGTGGATGAGAAGATACTCTCCTTCTGGGAAGCAGAGATGAGAAGTACTGCGGAAAAACAGGGGAAAGATCCCCTTATAGCAGCCGCCATGGTGCGTAGACCACTGGCTATTGAAGGACTGGTAAGAGAGGGGGAGTTATTAACCCTGACTACCGTGCAGGCTGAAAAAATATCCTTCAGTGATGGCACGGTTAATTCTGTAGAAGAATTGCTGGACAAGGTCAATTTATCGGGCAGTAATATAATTTATAGTTCAGCTACTTTTTGGGAAAGATTGAGCGGATGGTTAATAAATCCTATTATAGCAACTATACTTCTAATGATGGGGTTCTTCTTCATGGTAGTTGAGATAATGACTCCCGGTTTTGGGGTAGGCGGATTGCTCAGTTTAATCGCTTTTGGTCTCTATTTTGGAGGACATTTTTTGACCGGTGTCAGTGGATGGCCAGCCATCTTTCTCTTTGGCCTTGGTATCATACTATTATTGATAGAGGCATTTATACCAGGTTTTGGTATATTTGGTATCAGTGGGTTGATAGCAGTGATTATATCTATTGTGCTGGCAGCATCTTCTACCACCTCAGGAATATACACACTTTTGGTATCTCTATTTGTAGCTGCCATTGCCAGTTTTATTGCCTTTAAATACTTACAGCGCAAAGGCGCCTTAAAAAGAATAGTATTATTGGAATCGGCAACCAGAGAAGCAGGTTTCAGCTCATCAGCCGATTATACTTATCTATTGGGAAAAGAGGGAAAGACTGTTACCCCCCTGCGACCCTCGGGAATGGTAGAGATTGAAGGTAAAAGGTATGATACAATAAGTGAAAGCGGATATATTGATTCCGGTGAGATGGTTGAGGTGGGCAAGGTTGAAGGATATAGAATTGTTGTTCGTAAGAAAGATATAATTAATTATAAATAAAAATTAAGGATGGAAAGAGAGGAAGATTGGTGATGGTAAATGTATTCAGTCTTTTACCGTTTTTGGTTATGTTGTTTCTAATCGTGGTTGTTTTTTCGGTAATTTTTAGTTTTATTCCTTTAAGATTATGGATTGCCGCCCTGGCAGCCGGAGTGAGGGTAAGCCTGGTAAATCTCATAGGGATGAGGTTGCGAAGGGTTGTCCCCTCCAAGGTGGTAGAACCTCTTATCAAAGCTACCAAAGCTGGTTTGAATGTGAATGTAAACAATCTGGAAAGCCATTATTTAGCCGGGGGAAATGTTGACAATGTCATCAATGCCCTGATTGCTGCTCAGAGAGCCAATATTGATTTGGGCTTTGAGAGGGCTGCTGCTATCGATTTGGCTGGCCGTGAGGTTTTGCAGGCCGTTCAGATGAGTGTTAATCCCAAGGTAATTGAAACCCCTGTTGTTGCTGCAGTAGCAATTAATGGTATTGAGGTGAAGGCTAAGGCAAGGGTGACTGTGAGAGCGAATATTGAGCGTCTGGTAGGAGGAGCAGGAGAAGAGACGGTTATTGCCCGAGTTGGTGAGGGAATAGTTACCACTATAGGGTCATCTAAATCCCATAAAGATGTACTTGAAAACCCTGATGAGATATCCCGTACCATTCTTAAAAAGGGATTGGATTCTGGAACAGCCTTTGAAATATTGTCTATTGATATTGCCGATGTTGATGTCGGAGAGAATATTGGAGCACGTTTACAGACTGACCAGGCAGAAGCAGACAAACGTATAGCTCAGGCCAAGGCTGAGGAGAGAAGAGCTATGGCTGCTGCCCGGGAGCAGGAGATGAGAGCATATGTTCAGGAGATGAGGGCAAAGGTGGTAGAAGCTGAGGCAGAGATACCCAAAGCTATGGCCCAGGCACTGCGGGAAGGAAAGCTCGGCGTTATGGATTATTATAATTTGCAAAATATTCAGTCAGATACTCAGATGAGAGGGGCAATATCCAAAATGGGTACAGATACCGAAAAGAAGGATGATTCAAAATAATTATTAGGGAAAAAAGAGGCGATTAGATGGAATTTTTAATAATTGTTTTTGTTATATTCTCTTTACTCTCCTCTCTAAACAAACAGGCAAAAAAGGGTAGAAGAATTGAAAAAAGGAGAAAAAGAGAGATTATATTTGACCCCTGGTCCTTTGAAGAAGAATTTCCGGAAGATAGATTGGAGAGAAAAGATGAGGGAACAGTAGGTGTACCGGTGGAAGAAGAGGAGGAAGATACTTTTCTGGTAAAAGAGGAGAGCAAGGAGCAGGAATGGGAAAGGGTACGCTTTGTAGAGGATGTTTTCCCCCTGGAAGAAGGTAAAGAATTTATTGTCTCTCCCTATGAAGAGGAAAAAGAACTGCTGGAACCTTCTTATTTTGTGGATGAGGAAAAAGAAAGAATAGCCACTGCTGATACCGCTCCTTTGTATTTGAAAAAGGAGGTTCGCCAGCTACTGAGGGGTGGACAGCTACCTCTGGCGATAGTGATCTCAGAAATCCTGGGTCCTCCCAGGGCTCTTAAACCTATTAAAAGACGTTCATACACTATGCATCAGGGTAATAAATAGGTAGATAGATAATCAATATATTATTAAATTGTATTTATATTTATAGGAATTAGATTAAATTATAAAATTAAAAAATATGTTTGGGTTTTAAGATATTAATTTATTATATATTTCGGAAATATTGGGTACGGGAAGGCCATGATCGCGCGCCATTCTGATTAAAGTCCCTCCAAATATATCTCCCTCATTTCTGCCATCTCTCTTTGCATAATCCTTCTGAAAAGAGGTAGTTGCATCATAGGGAAATCCTTTGGCTACCTGCATGGAATTTTCTATTACTCCTTGCTTTAAATCTACCCCAATTGATCTGGCAACCAGAACGATTTCCTTCATAATATTTTCAGTCAATTCTTTTAATTCATCATCCTCCAAAACTCCGCCGATACTTTTCCCGGAATAGGCGGTGGTCAAGCCAAAGGCAGCAATGAAAACATATTTTTCCCATATTGCCGGATAGGGGTTGTCAAACCAGTCTGCCCTGATTCCTATTTCTGAAAAAAAGTCTTTAAAATTCTGATAATCATAGCCGATATGTTTCGGGTTAGGGTCTGGTCCGTATACAATACGTCCTTCAGGACCCTTCTGTCTGATTACACCTGGATTTTCGATAAAAGCAGAAACATACACAGCAGCAGGTATAATTATTCCCTCAGGTAAAATAGTTCGAACCCGCTCGTATATATCAACACCATTGAGCAGAGGTAAAACAATAGTATCACTGGCTATATTTTTGGCAATTTCAGTTACTGCATTTGCCAAATCATATCCTTTTACACAGAGAAGATATAAATCTGGAGTGGGAATATGTCTTATTTTATCGGTAGCAATATTGGGAAAGCTTACCAATTCCTCTTTATCGGTAACAACTTTCAAACCCTTTTCCTGTATTGCCCTTAGATGTTCTCCTCGGGCAATAAAATAAACTTCACTGCCGGGCATACTCTTATGGAAATGGTAAGCTAAAATCCCAGTAAGATGGTAAAGAGAAATCCCAGGATAATGGTAAGGGAAAATCCCAGTTATCCGGTAAACAGAATTCCCATCTGAGGAAAACTCCTGTATAGTTTTTCTAAAAACAGTACGGGA
>JAKQEP010000052.1 GCA_029556475.1 Candidatus Atribacteria bacterium | reverse complement strand
CAAATAAGAAGAAAGGAGATTGATTATTTCCAGTTTCTCCAGTAGGAAAACTGTTTACCAGGAAGGAGGGATTTATTCTTACCACGTTAGTAGGAAAAATCTTTACCGAAGGAGTGGGATAAGTGCTTGACATTTACATCTTATTAATTTTATAGGCTATTCTACCCCCAAAATATCCTCCAATACCACCAATACCTAACACACCAACATTTTTAATCTTTCTGGCCATTTTAATCTCCCCTTCTTCTATTATTCTTTTTTTTGTCGTCTTCGTCCTTCAGTATAATTTCTTCTTTTCTGTGGGTCAAGCTCTTTTTCTTTTTCTATTTTAATAGATTCACCCAACAATCATTTCTAAATATTTGCCAGAGGGAGTATTTTAATTATAATAATATATATGATTATATTAAAAGATTTCAACTGGAACCAGTTTTTCTAATATATAGTTCAATGTATTTCGATATCAAAGTAACTCAAAAAAATTAATTTATCATTAATTAATATTAAAAAGGTAAATTAAGGAAGGTGAGGTGCTTATGGGTAATAAAAAAGTTCGGGTTGCCATTCTCCAGGTAGAAGCAAGGGCATTTTCAGAACAGGCCGAGAATAAAGAACATATATTGAAATTCATTGGAAAGGCCGCTAAGTCAAAACCGGATTTGATAGTATTACCTGAATGTGTCTATCCCTGTTATTTTTTGTCTACCAGGATTATTCCCGATTATGGTGTTCTAGGGAATCTTTGTGAAGAATTTTTGAAAGAAGTAAAAAATTGTGCCCGAAAGTTTGAAACCTTCATCGCCATAGGTTTACCAGAATTTATTCCAGAAAAAAATTTACTCTACAATTCGGCTATTCTAATTGATGATAAGGGTGAGGAAGTTGGCCGAGCTAGAAAGTCTTTTCTCTGGCATTTTGACAATATCTGGTTTCAACCTTACTCCAATTATCCTGTTTTTGATACCAAAATTGGCAGAATTGGTATGTTTATCTGTGCGGATGGGCGTCTACCAGAAATTGCCCGTGCCCTATCCTTACAGGGGGCAGAAATTTTATTGGATCTTACCAATCTGGTCACCACGGGGATAGAGAGGGAAAAATGGACTAATCCACAGGTAGATTATATTATTCCTACCAGGGCGCTGGAGAATAGAGTCTGGATTGTACTGGCCAATAAAGTAGGCGTTGAAGAGAATTCCATTCAATGCTGTGGGAAAAGTGCTTTCTTTTCACCAGAGGGAGAAACAGTATTAATGGCTTCCTCTGATAGAGAAGAAATACTGTTTGGAGAAATTGACCTTTCCCAATCACATTCGAAAAACATTTCAGGTAATATTGATGTCTTTCAAAGCAGAAGGCCTGAACTGTACGGTTATCTCACTTTACCGACCAGTGAATTGCCCCTCAGTAAGGGACTTAGAACAGAGATTGGTAAAGAGATAGAAAATCCCTTTGCTGCCGTAATACAGATAGAGGGAGGGAACAAAGATTTATCTGCATACCAGTCTAAAATAGAATACTTTTTTCATACCTTGGAAGAACAGGAAGTAAGCCTGCTTGCTTTTTCTCAACCGGGTACCGCTATCCCTGCCCCAAAAAGTCAGGACATACTGGAATTATTAAAAAAATTGACCAAGGGTACCGCTCAGCTCTGTTCTATTGTCTTAGAGGAAGAGGAAAATGGGGGAAAATATAAAACCATTTTTCTGATACAGGCAGGAAATATAATTGGAAAATATAGGAAGACACATCTGAAATTTCAGGAAAAAGATAAAATCCTTCCTGGTGAAGATGGTTTCCCGGTATTTGAAACACAATTTGGTAATATCGGTATGCTCCTTGATTATGAGGGCTATTTTCCGGAAATTTCCCGCATTCTGGCTTTAAAAGGAGCTGACATAATTATCTGGACAAGCCATTTCAGTAATGATGAACATCTGAAAATATGTCAAACCAGAAGTGCGGAAAACAAAGTCTTTATAATCTGTCCCAATTCTATTGGAGAAGGTTGTAATGGTCACAGTGTGATCACCTCACCATCGGGACAGATTATAGCCGGTTGCCTGGAAGGAAGGAAAATAGCAAGTCCGGCAACAATTTCTGTCAGGCTGGCAAGAGATAAAATGATTGTTCCATACACTAATGCCATTCTGGGTCGACAGCCAGAATCTTATTATTTGTTGACCTCTGAGTAAGCACAGTTTTAGTCGTTTGTCGTTAGTATTAAGTCGTTAGAATATATTGTAGTTTTTGGTTAAAATAATAAGCAACTGTATAGCGGGCTTTACCCTAAGAATTGAAAACATAAAGCTCATAGTTTATAGTTTTTTGTTTTTGGTAAAAAACAGAGACAAAGACAAAGAAAGAGTGCTGGCTATAGGGTATGGGATTGCCAGGACATGCGTTCAGCATGTCTTGTAAAGACAGGTGCAAAGAAATAAAAACTTATTTTAAACTAAAAAAGATAAAACAAATATAGTTGCTGTTATTTGTCGTCAGCACCATTTTCTGTGGAAATAAATGAAAGTATAAGGTTTATAGTTAAAAATTTTTAGCCTATAGTGAAGAATAGACTCGGTATAAAATAACTAATAAAAATATCCCAAATACATAGACTCTTAACAAAAAACTAAAAACAAAAAACTTTATAGCTAAAAACCAACAACTATTTTGAATTATACACTTTTTATAAATGCGATTCGTGTAATGTTTTTATAGTGTAAGATTGTAATATAGTAATAGGATAAGGGGGGGGGTAAACCTTGAAAGCAGAACTGATTATCAACCACACCGCCGGGGGAGGAAAACCTGAAAAATATATTTCTGAAATTTTGAGCTATTTTGACAGGCTCAATTTTGAGTATCATGTCAGCTGGACACCCTCTTCGGGAAGTGCAACTGCTCTGGCACGGCAGGCAGCCGAACAGGGGGCTGATTTAATCATATCAGTTGGTGGAGATGGTACTATCAACGAAATTATCAATGGAATTATTCAATCTTCAACTCAACCGGCTCTGGGCATTATCCCGGCAGGATGGGCTAATGATTTTATCAAAAGCACTTCCATTCCCAGGGATATCTTGCAAGCCTGTCAGATCATCTCCAGAAAAAAGACCAGAATGATAGATGTAGGCCTTATTAACGAAGAGACATATTTTGCTAATGTCTGTGGAATAGGTTTCGATGCTGATATTGCTGCTTTAGCCAATCAGATGAAAACTAGGTATCCCCACTGGAAAACATTGAGTGCTTATGTTTATGTCTTTGCCACCATCCAAAAACTGCTCTCCTCCCTGCCCTCTTTTCAGGCCAAAATAACTATTGATGGACATGTATTAGAAAAAGAGCTGCTATTGGTAGCAATTGCCAATGGCAGAATTGAAGGCGGTAAATTCAATATTACCCCCAAAGCCGAAATTGATGATGGATTATTGGATATCTGCATTATTGAAAAGATGAACAGATTCCGTTGCCTTTACCTATTGCCAAAAGCTATAAAGGGAACACACCATGAGGTATCAGAGGTAAGTTTTTTCAAAGGAAAAGATATACTGATAGAGCTAAATAAATCTGTAACGGCACAGGTTGCCGGTGAAATATTACCACCTGAAAAGAAATATCACATCAGGGTCTTACCTGAAAAGCTTAAATTGATAATACCCTAATTCTTAACAAAATTCATTAAGCAACATTCTGCTACACAATTCTCAGTGCGAACACTGGACAATGTGGTACACAGTAACCACAGGTGAGGCATAACTCGTAGTCTACCACAGCTTTACCCTCTTTCAGGGACAGTGCTTGATTGGGGCAGGCTTCAACACAGGTGCCACACCCCTCGCAAAAGAAAGAAATGAATAGTCTCTTTCTGATAAATCCCTCTTTGACTAATTCTTCTTGTTCGATTTTTTTATTTTCAAATATTTTAAGATTTATCTCTAATTCTCGAGGATGAACCATACCAATGGCAGTTGATTGTATCTCTTTAATATTCCTGACAAAATTAAGGGATTCCAATAATTGTGTAATAAGATAGCCACCAGCCAAAGCTTTCATGGCATAGATACCTTTACCACGAACAGAAACTTTTTTTATTGCTCGAATCATTTCCTCTGTTGTTCCCCCGATAATTCCCAGCCCAATCTGGTTAATTATGGGAAAAACAATATCAATATCACTTATTTCGGCAGATTCTTCTACTACTTCAATGGCATGGGTAGAAATCCCAATTGCTCTAATCAGTCCTTCCTTTTTTAAATCTACCAGAGCAGATAGAGCAGCTGCTCTTTTCTGAAAAACACTCCCGTCTTCTCGAGCTGCATGGAGGTGAAAAATATCAATATAATCACGTCCCATCTCCCGACAGGCTTCCAAAACAGCCTCTTTCATATCATCGTAGCTAGAAGCATATGATTTGCTGGCAATAACTACATCTTCTTTATATCCGGTCAGGGCTTCTTTAATATAAGGATAGGTCTTATAGGCCTGTGCAGTATCCAGAAAATTAATGCCGGAATTTAATCCTTTTCGTATAATTTTAGCCCCATCTTTTACGGAAATATTGGCTTGTAATGGCCCCATAGGTAAAACACCAAAACACAGTTCACTTACTTTTATTCCTGAATTGCCAAGTTTATTATATTTCATCTTTTTCTCCTGTCCTCTCCTGCTTTATTCTCTCCATTGAATCAGCATAATAGCATACCATCTATTCAATTTTCAATAAAGTATTTAAATCTATTTAAACTTATAAGGCTATCATGATAATGAAAAAAGAAATAAAAATGAAGCGATTAAAATTAGATAATTGAAGTTTCCAGAGCGGTTGGTTGGATAAATAGTGGTACTGGAAAATTATTACTATCCAATCATTGAAGGAATGTATACTACTTGAAATTGAGACAGCACTATCCACTATCTCTCTTATTTTTGATTAATCCTCTCCAGGTAGGAACAATAGGCAGAGCCAGTTTCAGTAATAATAAATTCTTCCTCCTGTTTTCTGATAAATTTTAAAAATGTTAAAGCTTCTAAAATTGCCTCAGTTTCTATATCATCAAGGGATAAATCTATGGATATCTCCTTCAACACATTTTCATTTATATAGTGTCTTTCATATATTTCATATAAGACATCTTTGCTATGTGGAACCAAAAAATAATCGGTAAAAAGAAATAACCATTTTAGATTTTCTTTCTTTTCTTTTTTGTATCTTTCCACAGTTTGAGCAATATCTTCCACCTTTAATCTTTTTTCTTCTTTTTCAATATTCAGTTTATCCATCCAGCCCATCAAGGTACCTGAAATTATCTCCTGAAATTGCTCATCATCTATAAATATTTCTGGAATTACCTGGTCTTTTTGCAATTGTGTCGGAGAAAGTAAAAAATTACTTTTGATGTTCTGCTCTAAAAAATGGTAAATATCGTCCTGGAATAAAAAAATCGCGCAAAATGCGTAAACAAAAAATAAGCCAATCCAGGAATTGGTTAATTCTACTAACCCTCCCTGTTCCATAGGCCAAAAGAGTATAATTATTATTATGGTAAGCAGGCATAAAACACCATAAGGTAAAATAGTAAACAAAATTTTACGCATCTGGTTTCCCACTTTTAAAAATGATTAATTATTCTTTTATTTTTTACCATATTAATTATAATTCATCTAATACTTTTAGTATAGCGGGAAGAAAAGCCGGTAAATCTTTAGGTGTACGGGAACTTACCAGGTTATGATCAACAACTACTTCCTGATCTAAATAATTAGCTCCTGCATTTATCAGATCATCCTTTATGGCAAAAACGCAAGTGGCGTCTTTTTCATTTAATATTCCTGCTGAAATAGGAACCCAGACTGCATGACAAATTGTGGCAACCAGACCGTTTTTTTCAAATATTTTACGGACAAAATTCAAAATCCTGGAAGATCTTCGCAGGTAATCAGGAGCATAGCCACCCGGGATAACAACTCCCAGGAAATCATCTGTCTTTGCTCCTTCAATGGATAAGTCTGCCTGGACCGGATACTGGTGTTTACTGTAATAAGTCTTCTTCTCGGGTGCCACAATTTGAACCTCATATCCTGCCTCTTTAAGTCTGTAATAAGGATACCATAATTCAATATCTTCATATAAATTCTCTGCCAGCAGAGCAACTTTCTTAGCATTATTCATTTTTATTCCCCTCCAACATTCTTATATTCTAAAGCACCTATTGTTTCAAATATTTCATCATATTATATTCAAAATAATAATACCATAAATTAAAACTAATAAGAAGCAATTAGCCATCATATTTCTCTCAATTTCTCGGTAAGCCTTAACTCATATATCAGTTTATATTGTCATTTTAAGGGAATTTTGGAAATATAATAAATTATATCTCCATCTTTGAGTGATTTTTATTATCGTAGCATATTTTTTGTAGCTTTTAGATATAATAGGATCCACTTTTTTGATGCTAGAACCTAATTTATCTTACTAATTTTCAATTACTAGAAAATAAACCTCTGTTGGGTATAGCATGGTGTGTTCAGCTATTTACTTTAGTGTTCTAATTTTTTTATCAATCTCATTATATAATTCTAATCCCGCTTGTTCAAAAATATTCAATAAGTCTTCATAAGTATTTTCTCCACCTAATAAATCCCAGAATTCAGGGCCTACTAAAACTTCTTGTGATAAATCAAATAACCCTTGCAATGTCCAACGATCATAAGGTTTCGGCTCGTAAGGATTGTAAGGAATAGCAACTATTGTTTTTATTCTTACCTCAGGTTTTTCACTACCTCTCATTGCTATCCAGTCGAGCATTTGTTTTTTTATGCTAACAAATTCATTTATATTTGGTTTAGCAGTTTTTATTTCGAAGTAGTGTTCTATTCCATTCATCTCTACATAAAGATCAACCCGCTTTTTAAGTTTTCTTCCTAAATTTCCTTTATTAGCAACTGCTAAAATTTCTTTGGTCTCTTTATCTTTATCAGGTTTACGTAATGTTGAACGCAAATCACGCACTATATTGTCAATTTTTGAAACTGCTTCACTACTTATATGCCCTGTAAATTTTGTATATTGCCCAATAGCAATTTTTGCTTTTGGCTCAGCGACTAATCTCCCAACTTGTTCAAAAATGGAAGTACCTAACATCGTGTTAACTGAATGAATAAAAGAAAATAGAGCCATTCTATCTTTACCAAGTAAACGAAAATGAAATGGCATTGAAGTAGTTTCAGGAGAATAAGTAGATAGTTTATTGCGAATTTTCTCAATAAGATAATCTTTTATTTGTTTATTTTGTTGGATAGTAAGTGCCATATTACTTTCCGTTTTTTAAATGGAAAATTGTTTCTGAATAGGGAGATTTATCTCTCTCGGTTCTATTTAATACTGGTCGTCTAAACTGATTAATAATTTTCATTCCTGCTTGCTGTGCAATTTCTGGATATAAATTATACTTATCATTAGCAACTAAAAATACATCAAATTCTTTTGCTAAAAAATTTCTGCAATTCAGTAAAACTTTTGAAACACCTTCAACATAAGCAGTACGTGCTTCAAAACCTTTCCCTTTATATAGAGGGCCTATTTCGAGTTCATCTTTGCGTTGAAACTCAAAAAGATCATAAGCATAAGCATGTTGTTCATGGTAATCAATCTGCCCCACATAAGGAGGAGAGGTGAAAATACCTTGGATTTTATTCTTTAGTAATAAATGATAAAATTTATTGTTTCGCTTTTCAATTTCTTTAAAAATATTTACTGTTCGAGAATCTGCTGAAATTATTGTGTAATAGGAATCCATTTTTAGTTTTGAAAAGGTTTTTAAACGGTAAAGCGTATCATTTGCATAACGATTGAACCATGTTTTTATAGAAAAAATTGGTTTACATATTTTTTTATGTTTCCAACAATAGTATGTAAATACTTGCGGTTCCTTAAGTGTCGCTAGATCTGAATGTGTTGTAGCACGACAGGATCTAATTGTTCTACTTAATATCACTGCCAATATTTTTTTATTTTTTTTATCTTCAACTTTTTTAATTAGATTAAAAACAAAATCAATCTCTTTTTTCACATTCTTAATATACCATTTTTCTAAAAAGTTTTGAGATGAAACATGATTAAGTTCAATTTGGTATTTTTTAACCAGATGATTATATATACTCAAAAATTCTTGTTCCTTTTCAGTACCGTATTTCCCCTCTTCTATTTGTTTCCTATTTACTTTGTACTTAAATTCTGGACTGGGAAAATACTTTTTATTGAATTCAGCTAACTTAAACAATAGTTCTCCTTCAAAACCTTCGATATTGCTTTCAGTTTCAAATTCAACAATAGCCTTTTGTATTTTTTTAATTTCTTTTTCTAAAGAAATAAAATCATAATCAAGTAGTTTTGTTTCTGCGATTAAGCAATTAAAACGTGATATATCGACTCCTATAGAATGCATTCCCATTTCATTAGCCTGTACAAGTGTAGTTCCAGAGCCCAAAAAAGGGTCAAGTATTATATCACCTGGTTTAAAATAAACATCTTTCTTAAAATCATCTGTATGATTATCAATAAAGTATTGAACGAGCTGGGGAATAAATTTTCCTTTATAAGGGTGCAAACGATGCACATGCTTTGTGGTATCTTTTTCTTTTAAATAATCAAAAGACAAATTCCAGTTCAAATCTTCTCCCAGTTTTCTCTTCCAACTTATTTCACGCCATCCTCGAAAAGACTGGTAGTAATATTTTAAATCATTTAAATCTATTAGTGCACAATTACCACCATTATATTTTCTAACTTTCCCATATTGAACCAAATAAGATATATTGGACTCACTAATTTCTCTTTTTAGAAAATTACTTGCCCATTGACTTGCTTCTTTAATTGTAAGTAAAGTTTTTGTTTGATACATATTTTTCTCAAATCCAAAAAATCATTAAATTTATTATATTTTCTATGTTAATACAAAGTAACGTTTTTCTCTTATAAACTATAATAACAAATTAACATAAATTAAGCAATAAAAACGATAAAATTATTAGGAGATTGATGGTCGGGGCGAGAGGATTTGAACCTCCGACCTCTTGGTCCCGAACCAAGCGCGCTAACCAAGCTGCGCTACGCCCCGAATCATTATAAAACAGATTATATCATACCTGTGGTAAGGAGACTACAGATTTGATTCTGATAGCCAGGAAAGAAGCGGTGATTAATTTTATGAAATCACCTGGTAAAAAAGGAACAATCCCTATCAGAACAGCCTCTTTTAACCCTATCTGAGTAACGATTAGCAATTGCATTATTCCACAGGTATAAATTATGATTATCCCCACTATTCCCGCAACAAAATAAGACCATACCCTGGCATCTGCTATTTTTTCTAATATTTTGCCTACAATATAAGTAGAAATAACAAAACCGGTTAAAAAACCGCCTGTTGGTCCCAATATGACACCTAAACCTGCCCTAAAACCGGAGAAAACCGGTAACCCTGCTACCCCCAGTAAGATATAGATGAGCTGACTAAAAGTTCCCATTCTGCTTCCTAAAACCATTCCAGATAAAAGAGTAAAGAGATTTTGCAGGCTTATGGGCACCAGCCCGATGGGAATTGAAATAAAAGCACCAACTGCAGTCAGTGCTGCAAACAGTGAGACCAGTATCATTTGGTGAATATTTATTTTTTTCATTGGCAAACTAACAATTCTAAACTCCTTCATAAAAAATCTTACTATAATAAGCCATTATTAAAAGGTCTACAAATTCCGGTGGATATAGGTAGCCAGCTTTCCCAAACAGTGAACATAGCTGCCATATTCATTATCATACCAGCCAAATACAGTTAAATGAGTTATTGGGATATCAATAATCCTACCGGTAACTATTCCTACATCTTGCAACATCTGCGGGTTTAAGCCAATAAAACCGGTACGGGTGTGAGTAGCATGTCCCTCAATGGTCACTGCAGAAAGTTTTCCCTTTAAATCTGATGATACATTTTGATTATCACTGTAACACAATAGTTCTCTCTGTGCCCCCTGTGATTCATCATGGTATATTTGATTAATAAACTCTCGATTAATAGAAGAGTCTCCTTTTTTATCCAGAGTGCTATGAAAGGTAAGATTCAAAATAATCAGAGAAACGGTGTCAGTAGGAATGCGTACAGAATCGGCCATAAAACCAACCCTTTTCACTTCAGGTAAAACCTTTTCCAGTGTACTGGCAGCTCCGGTAGTAGAAAGAATAATATTATTGAAGACCATCCTATTTTTTCGTAAATCTGTATCACCAGCTCCGGGCAGTGAATCGAGCACACTCTGACTATTGGTTGCAGCATGGATGGTAGATAATGATGCGGTTAATATATTTTTGGTCTCCTCCCTTTCCAGCAAAGGTTTGACCATATGTGCTAAAGCGGTAGTGGTACAGGAGGCGGCAGAAATAATATTATGTT
This sequence comes from Candidatus Atribacteria bacterium, assembly GCA_029556475.1. Lineage (GTDB taxonomy): Bacteria > Atribacterota > Phoenicimicrobiia > Phoenicimicrobiales > Stramentimicrobiaceae > Stramentimicrobium. The sequence goes on along the minus strand of JAKQEP010000052.1, from coordinate 19,861 downwards.
TATTCTGGTTATAGGAGATATGATTTATACCGTAAATAAGGGTAGTGCTATCTTCCGGAATTTTTTTAGATTTATCCTTTATTTTAAATGGCGCACTGTTGATAACCTTTTCCGCTCCAGCAGATAAATGGCCTCTGAGGCTACCTTTTTCATTGCCTTCAGCAGCGACAGTGGGATCATTAAAAACCCCGGTAGAATCAACGACTAATTTTACTCCATATTCTCTCCAGCCAATATTTTTAGGATTTCTTGCCTCACATAATATTTTCACCGGTTTCCCGAATATCTCTAAAAGATTCTCTTTTTCATCAATAATTTTAATATCTCTCTCTGCTTTTATTCCAAATAAAAACTTTTCTATTGCACCATAAGTAGAATCAGCAGTTATCAAATCCACAATATTTTGCAGACTCTTTCCCACCGGACGCCCTACATTTATGATGAAGCTATCGAAATAATTTTCATGAAGCTGATACCATAAAGTTAGCTTGCCGATACGGCCTAGTCCGTTGATACCCAGACATTTTTTTCTATTTTTAAAGTCCAATTTACTGATTTCCCCTTTCATCAAAATAGGATATCTGTTCTAAATCAATGACATGATGACCTTTATAAATATTCCCCAGGTTAGCATCTATGGCAACTTTGTCCCCTGTTTTAAATTCATTATTATTAATAAAACATTTCTTTTCTTTTTCCAATACTATTAAATGTTTACAATTCACCACACAAATTTTACCCAGCTGAGCAGCTGTAACGGCAGCATGAGAGGTTACTCCGCCGCGTGCAGTTAACAGTCCATCGCATTCAAAAATCATCTCTATATCATCAGGCACCGTATCCGGTCGAATTAAAATCTTGTGGTCTTGAGGGTATTTCTTTAATAGCATCCGGATATCTTCTAAGTTAAAGGCAATACGACCATTTATTGCTCCTCTTCCTATTCCAATCCCTGTTCCCACCAGATAGTCGAGAATATCCGGACTGGTAAAAGTAGGAATCTTTTCTATATCTTTCAAAACATATGGTCTGGTTTGTAGAATATATAAATCCTTTTTACGTTTTGATTTAAAAGTAAATTCAATCTCTTGGTGTTCATACCCTCTCTCATAAATCAATTCTTTAGCTAAACTCAATAATCTCCGATAAATCTCTGGAAATTGCACTTCCAGAGATTCACCTTTAAGATGGGGAAATTTTTCATTTTGGAATTCAGAAATTGGCAGAGTGTAGACCAACCCTGATACTATATCTTCCCCCTGACTGCAACAGGTAAAATCACCATAGAGAGTAACCTCAGAACTCTTCTCAAATGGTATCTTGGTAAAGAATACACCGGTGCCTGATTTAGCATTCATATTGCCTAAAATCATTTCCTGCACTATTACAGCTGTACCCCATTCCTCGGCAATCTGCAGTTTTTTACGAAACATCTGGGCTCTATCATTGTACCAGGATTGAAATACAAATATTATCGCTTGAATCAGCTGTTTAAAAGGCTCTTCTTCTAATTTAACCCCATAATCCAGCAGCAATTTTTTATAAGAAAAAGCGATCTCTTTAATCTGGTCATTGCTAAATTCTCTTTTTTCTTTTACTTGATATATTCCTTTATATTTTAAGATAAGTTTATCAAACTCATCTCTTGTTATCCCATGTGCCATGCCCCAATTTTGCAACAATCTCCGATAAGAATCCCAGGCTGCCCACCCATAGCCCGGAATTTTACTTAAACTTTCCACAATCTCATCATTCATACCAATATTTAAAATGGAATCCATAGCACCGGGCATAGAAATTACTGTTCCTGAACGGACTGAGAGTAAGAGAGGATTATTTTTATCTCCAAATCTCTTCTTAGTCATTCTCTCCAATTCAGCTAGTTTATCCTTTATCTTTCCCAATATTGCCTGATACATTTCAGGAAATTGTCCAATCGCCTCTCTGTCCCTGAACCATTCTGTAGTAAGTACAAAACCCGGGGGAATAGGGAATTTATAAGAATATAATTTTTTCAGATAATAGGCTTTGGCACCTAAAAAAATCTGGTTATCAACTCTGAGATTGGGTTTATGCAAGTTGGTAGTAAGCAGTTTGGGGTTATAGTTGAGCAGCATCTGTATTACTTCCGGTTTTAATCTCCCCAGCATATTTTTTAAGGTACTAAGTATTTTGGAGACATAGTTATCCAGGCTCTGTACTAAAAAGGCTGATACTATCATTTTACGATAAAATTCTTCTGATTTTCGATAGATCTGATGTTCCTGAATTGTCTCATCAACAATATTAACGTCTTTAATATTCTGCTTGATAATTGTTCTCAGAGGGGCTCTGAACGGTAATATATAATAAGTATCAATTATTTCTTTAACATTCAGGGTAATAAAAGAAAAAATATTTACAAATTGATCCATAGAGAAAGTTGTGGTTTTAAAACTATAATTGAGCATTTCCAGATGGGAATTAAAGTTCTCACTGCAAATACCATTTAAACTTAATCCCTCTTTAAATAAATCCAGAATCCTGGCAGCACTATGGAAACCGTCGATGGTCATATATTCCAGATCCCGTTGAGCAATAAATTTATTGATAAGGTAGTCGGTAAATCTTTCCAAACGTAAAATCAACCCTATCGCATCAAACTTTTGTTCAGAGTATTGTCCATACATAGAGGGTATCCCTGAGGCAATGTGACGCTTAAGATATATGCTTTCCTGGGCATCAGTCCTGGGGGATTCCAGAATGATCCTCTTTAAGCCAGAGATCATTTTAAAAAGTTCTTTAATGGCAGTGCTATATCTATTATTTTTTATATTCCTTTCTAACTTCTCTATTTCTTTACCGGTGAAAAAATGGGACTTTCGTAAATCAAGAAAGATATATTTATAATCGAGGGTATATTTATGTTTCAAGAGCTGATAGAGTTCGATGAGAGCAACAACCCTTTTACCACCACTACCTTCAAACTTATTAATCTGAATTAGCAATTTTTTAATTTCATCAATATTCTCCTCCAATATGCCCTCAGGGGTTAACTTCAGTGTATTACAGAGCTCATTTACGGTATTATGCACCTCAGTAAACCATTTATCTGATAAAGATAATTCTCTTTGGATATCCTGTGGAAGATACAATAAGAGTGATTCATAATTTTTGTCATACCAGAAATTAAAAATCCTTCTAATCAGTTCTATCTGGGTATTATTGCTTTCAGTATGAACCTGTTTCCTTAAAAAATGGATTAATTTATCTTCACTAAAAGATATCTTATCTATCTCTGTCGATATTTCCCTTATCTTTCCCTCTGCTCCGATGGTGTCAAAATAGACCGGGAAAAGGTTTAATAACTGTTTTATTAAGATATAATTTGGTTTAATATCACTATTGAGCAGTTGACTTATATCTCTCTGGAATAGGTCGTTATCATTTATAAGTACTCCACCTTCTCTTAAATTTACAATCAGAGCTGCTATCAGCTTACTGCTATGGCAGGGGGAACATTTGATTAAATGAAACCATAATCTGATCATCTTAAGATGATTATTATCGGTCTGAATTTGCCACTCATCGTTAATTCTAATTTCACCAGGATAAATAAAACCAAATCTGATAAGGTATTCCACAAAAATATCTATATAAGACTGCTCTTCTGTTTCATAAATCTTTTGACCTAATTTCAATAAACATTCCAGAATCTTTTCTGTGTTTTCAGTCTTTAAACTGTTAAATAGAGAGAAGGTATTGTTTAAAAAGGTCTCCAGAGGTAGCTCTTTGAGGTCTTCACCTGTAAATCTGGTATACAGGTGAGCTAACTCTATTAATAAAGTATCCTTAAATCCGAACATTGCCGGGATTCCCAGCAAGTAATAAAGAAAATAAATATTTTCTAAAACCGTGGTATCTTTTTCTATTAAAGAGGTCAACTCATTGAGGAATTCTTTAAAACAGGTAATATTTTCTAATTCCTTCCAGCTATCGGCTTGAGATAACTTATTCTCAATCTCTTCTATGAGCTGTTTTTCTTTTTTAGTGACAGATACTATATCATCATAATATTTTTCAGAAAAAAGCTCATCATGCCTTTCAGACCAATGCTGGAAATTCAGGTGTTTTCGCCACATAGATATGTTTTCATTGAGAGATCCCCTCAGTAAATCTTCCATTCTCCGTATATAATCCCTCTCCTTCATAATATGCACAGGAAGTTTCTTCAGCAAACTGGAGGCATATATTTTAATTTTTAAATCGTTGAATAAAGTATTCTCCAAAATAACAACTATTTCTTCAACGAGAGTGCCAACTTCAATTCCGTTATTTTGAAACAGCTCCAGAATAAACTCCATTAAAGTATTCAAAATTAGCCATTTGTCCTGCTTATCTAGCACAGTGTTTAACAGATTATTGAATAAGGTTAAGATGGCCTGGAAAGCCTTTTGTGATTCCTGATGAGTCTTATAAAACCATAAATCATTTAAGGCGATCTCCCTCAATCCATCATGAATCATTTTTGACTTATGCGGAGAATAATGAATCATAGCCAGGAGATTTTTTATTCGTTGATTTATACCAAAATGGTTAGAAGATATTTCTAAGAGCCACTTTTGTTCATCAGATAGAAGCTTGCCCATTATTATTTCTTTATCATTTTTTTGAGAAATTGACATCTTTTCTTGTTTGAAATCCTCCTCTGCTTTCCTCTATTTTAAGGCAAAATAATTCCGGATATTATTTCTATAATTTCCGCAGTATCGGTTTTTAAGATTAAGGCACCCTTTTCATCAATACCAATAGCTTCACCGATAATTATCTTTTCTCCCAAATTCACTTTTATCTTTTTTCCAATTACATTATTATAGGTCTTCCATTCTTCTATAATCAGAGAATAATCTTTATTTTTAAACGCTTCATAAAATCTCTCTATTTCACTGCAAAGATGACTGATTAAATTAATCCGGTTTATGGGATGTCCGGTAATTTCCTTTAAGGAAAGGGAATTTTCTCTGATTTCCTCAGGCAGGCATGAAGAATCATTATTTACATTTATACCTATCCCCACTATGACCCACTTAACATTTTTTTTCTCTGTGCTCATTTCGGTCAGTATACCACATATTTTTCTACCACCTGTTAAAATATCATTAGGCCATTTAATATGTACTCTGATCTGTGGAAACAATTTATCAATAGTTCGTGCTACAGCGGCAGCAGCCATCAGGGTAAAGAGAGATATATGGGTAGAAATATCTAAGGGATAAAATATTATAGAAGACCAGATCCCCCCTGGAGGAGAAATCCATTTTTTCCCAGACCTGCCCTTCCCTCCACTCTGTTTTTCAGCAATGATAATTGTTCCTTCCGGCATTTTCCCGCTCATTTCTCCTGCCATCTGATTAGCCATAGTATTGGTTGAGCTTAGTTCAGGAAAATAGTAGATGGTTTGTCCAATATAGCTGGTAGTTAATTTTTTCTTTATTTCAAAAGGCAATAAAATATCGGGACGCTTAACAATGCGATAACCTTTTTTAGCATCAATAGAGAGATGGTATCCAAGTTGACTTAATTGTTCTACCTGTTTTTCAATATCCGTTTTAGTAAGCAACAGTTTGTTGCTCAATTCTGTTTTATTTATAGAATGTTCTTCTGAAAGATAGTATAGTATGGGGAAATCCAGATTTTTATGATTTATTTCCATCAATTTGCTATTCAATCCCAGATATCTGTTCTATCACAAGAGGTTTTCTCCACTCCCTCTAATTTGGTTAAAATATTTTTGGTAATCAATTGCAGGTGTTTGGAATTCTGTACAAAATCAAGATCATCGGTTGGTACAGTCAGAATGGGGCAAAGGGTAAATTTTTTTACCCATCTCTCATACAAAATATTCAGCTGCTCCAAATAGCCTCTGGACATACTTCTTTCATAATCCCTGCCCCTTAGAGCTATTCTTCGCTTTAAGGTGTCAACAGAAGCCTGCAAATAAATTATCAGGTTTGGAGGAGATAAAAAATCTACCATAATATTAAATAACTCACAATAATTATTATAATCCCGTGGCTCCATCAAGCCCTGCTCGAATAAATTCTTTGCAAATATGTCAACATCCTCATAAATACTACGGTCCTGTATCACGGAATGAGGGTCTTGAACAATATGCTGGTGATGTTGGAAACGTTTGGATAAGAAAAAAACCTGTAAATGAAAACTCCATTTCTTCATATCGTTATAAAAATCTTCTAAATAAGGGTTATTTTCAACCACCTCATAAAAAGCTTTCCATCCCAGCTGTTCACTCAAAATTTTAGTCAGACTGGACTTTCCGCTTCCAATGTTTCCAGAAACAATAATGAATTTTTTCATTTTCATCACTGTTTTTCAATCTCTTTTCTCTTTTATTTTATTCTTGATCCTTCTGCACTATCTTCTGGCAAACCAATTCTAAATCCCGGCTATTTCCCACAAAATCCAACTCATCGGCATTAATGATAACCAGTCTGGTATGAAGAAAGTTGTTTATATTACTAAAATAATCCTCATAGCAGTTGTTCAGTTTTTCCATATATTGAACAGTGATTTTTCGTTCAAAAGGACGGTCTCTCAACATTATTCTTTTCATAAGCAATCTGGTGCTGGCTCTTAGATAGACAATTAAATCGGGAGGAGGTATGTCGCGGCACATTATTTGATATAAATGTTCATACATAGTTAGCTCATTCCCAGAAAGCGTTAGATGGGCAAAGATCCTGTCCTTCGCAAACATATAGTCAGCAAATGATAATTGCTTGAAAAGGTCTTGTTGAGTGGCTTTTACCTGCTGGTCATAACGGCTTAATAAAAAGAAAATCTGAGTTCGAAAAGCATAATCTCTTATATCATCATAGAAATGAGATAAAAAAGGATTTTCTTCTACTACTTCCAATATGGACCGGGCATGATATCTTTTACTCAATTTCAGCACTAAACTTGTTTTCCCGGCACCAATAGCTCCCTCAACCGCAATATATTTGCTCTGAAATGTATACATTTAGGTTAAATCTCTTTTTTTAATTGGGTGTCGAATATTATCGGTATTATAATGGTAAGCATATAATTAATAATTAAAAACAGAACAGCAAAAATGGTAAAAGAGGCTGACTTATGCCAGCCTTGTTTTATATTATAAAGTTAGGGCATTAATCTGTTCTTAACTTAGAGTGAATTTACTCTCTTTTTATTTTTAGAATTTTTTACTAATCTTTAACAGCTGCTATTTTTTCCTGTAATTTACCCAGTGCCTTGAACCCATTATAGACCACAAAACTGGCCAGAATTAAAAGTAGAATAGAAATTGAGCCTAACAGGTAATTCTTTTTACCAAAATTGGTAAATACCAAATTTATCAAAGCCGCCACGGTAACTAACATCATAAAAGCCATTGGATAATAGGTAATTTTGAAGTTTTTACCCAGATGTGCCAACCAGGCAGTGGCACTTAAAAGAGCTAATCCGGCCAGTAACTGATTTGCTGAACCAAATATGGGCCAGATAGCTGACCATTGTCCACTCATTGCCAATCCTCCACCGGCAACAACAGTTATGATAGTTCCCATATAACGGTTAGAAATAGAGGGCATCGCCTCAGCAGTTAACTCTTCAAAACAGTACCTTCCCAGACGGGTTGCTGTATCTAAAGAGGTAATTAAAAATGCTGAAACAGTTAAAGAGCCAAAAACAAAGCCAGTTTGTTCGGGAACACCAAAGCCAGCCATAAATTTACTGAGACCATGGGCAAAGACTCCGACTGCGCCACCCCATTCAGCCAGGCCTGCTTTCATTCCTTCCTGAGTCAACATGGCAGCGGCTCCTAAAGATATAACTGCCAGCACTCCTTCTATAAGCATAGCACCATAGCCCACTAATCTGACGTCCTTTTCATTATCCAGCTGTTTTGCGGTGGTACCGGAGGCAACCATGGAATGAAAACCGGATACAGCACCACAGGCTATGGTAACAAATAACATTGGGAATAAATATCCTACTCCTGTTTTAAAACTGGTAAAAGAAGGATAAACTAAAGTAGGTCTGACAATAATAACTCCCAGTACTCCTCCTATCAGAGCTGCATAGAGCAGGAAAGAGGAGAGGTAATCTCTGGGCTGCAACAACATCCAGACGGGTAGGACTGAGGCCAAAAAGATATAAATAATTAAAAACCAGGTCCAGGTAATTTGGTTAAAGTATAAAAAGGGCGAATTAAGACCAACCAGGATAGAAACAAAAAGTAGAATAATTCCTACCACGGTAACAACAGGCAAACTAATATTGGCTCGATATAAGGCAAAACCCATGCCAACGGCTATAAGCATCATCAAAAATCCGGTGGTAGCAACAGAGGCATTGGCGGCAAAGGCTGATGCAGTTAAAATAGCAAAGACAGCAACAACTAATACCAGGGTTAACCAGGCAAATAATAAGAACCAGGTTCGTGCCTGCTTTCCCACATATTGCCCGATAATCTCGCCTACAGATTTTCCTTTATGCCTCGCTGAGGTAAGTAGGCCAAAATAATCATGAACACCACCCACAAAGACACAACCCAGTACAATCCATAGAAAACAGGGTAACCACCCAAAGACAATTGCTGCAATTGGTCCGGTAATTGGGCCTGCCCCGGCAATAGAGGCAAAGTGATGCCCTAATAATACCGGCGCCTTAGCCGGTACATAATCAACTCCATCGGACATAGCATGTGCAGGTGTCTTAGTTTTTTCGTCAACCCCGGCTAATTTATCCAAATAATTTCCGTACACCCTATAGGCAATCAAATAAATAATTATAGCTAAAATTAATATTGTTAAAAGATTCATAAAAAACCTCCCTAAATTAAAAAGTAAGGTCAGAATAATTTTAAATTGTTTTTTATTGTTTAAACAGTATCAATTAACAGATAAAAAAATTAATAAATTAAAATATAGAAAATATATTTTGTTTAAACAGTTTTAAAAGATTAACGCCCCAACAAAACAAACAATCAGATACCAACATAGCAAATTTATAACCTTAGTGATTCTTTTTTACCACCCCCTGTCTCTTTATTGAAAGAGTATATTTCTGCAATCTCTCTACCTTTAGCATTACAGAAAACAGCATAATTTTTTATGTCGATCAACAATAAACGAATATCGCACCATCCCTTTATTCCTAAAAAGAATGTTTTACTATATCTGAAGCTTTGGGAGGCGAGAATTGCCTCTTGAGAAAAACCAGTTGCAGAAATAATAATACTATTTATGATATGGCTCATAACATCAAAAGAGGGGCTAACTAATTCCTGAGCAACTTTGTTCAAAAACTGAAAATATTCATTCATATCATTAACATCTATATATTTTTCAAATCCATTTACCAGGATTATTTCTCTCTCCTGATAATGATCAATTTTAATATTTTTGTTGATGATATTGCGGTAGTGTTCTATCACAGAAAGGGCATAGATGTCTATTTTTGTTTCCAGAATGAATTTATTGGTTTCCACATCATAATGTAGTTGATATCTTTTTAATAAGCTTTCAAGATATTCTGGTAATGTAAATTGCATTTTTATATTCAATTTCCTTATTACTTTTACTATTAATTATCTTTTCCTTTATATTAATTTTATTACAATCATTTTTGAATTGCAACTATTAAACTACTTTAATTAGGTTCCAAAGGTTTAAATATGAAAATACATATATCTTCAACTCACTTTAACTACCTTGACATTTCTCATTTTTATGTTAGTATTTTAAAGGGTTGAATAGTGTTACAATAATTAATATCATAACACAATTTAATCTTTATAATATAAAGTTTATAGTTGTTGGTTTTTGGTATAAAACAAGACAAAGAAAGAATGCGGGCTATAGAGTATGAGATTGCCACACCTACTCTTAGCTGAAGCTATGTGGTAGGTTCGCAATGACAATTGCATTTTTAGTTTTTAGTCTACAGTAAAAAATAGACTCATAATGAGCCAATTAGCAGGAATATCCTAAATATGTGGACTCTTAGCAAAAAACTAAAAACGATAAACTTTAAAACTAATAACTGACCACTAATCTTACAATATGAAATATACTAATTTATTGGGGGAAGAAAAAATAATGATTAAACATACTGTTGACCGCAATAGTATCAGTGATATGGTAGAACGTGGTATTAAACTACATGGTCATTCGGGACCTTATCTTAATCTGGGAATTAAGATGGGACTTCTTGCCTTGAATTTGCTGGAAGTAAAGGGGTATTTTGATTTATCAACAGAAGTAGAAATGGAATATCGTACCCCAAAGTCTTGCTTAATTGATGGTTTACAGATATCTACCGGCTGTACCATGGGAAAAGGTAATATAAGGGTAATTGATAACCCTGAGACCATCAAAGTTCTTTTTAAATCTGATAAGAAAACTCTTCAGGTCACCCTAAAACCGGAAATAAATAAATTAATTAATTTTGAAAAAGTAAGCTGTGAGGATCTTGCAGAACAAATCTTGACTATGCCTGATAAACAGCTCTTTGATTATAAATTTAATTAAAAACAAAAAAGACTTACTTTTCTGGTTTATAAAATGAATAAGATAAAATAAGCCTTTTGTTTTGTTATATATTCTAACACACTATACACACTGCACCAAAATTTCTGGCTGTACTTCATTGTGACCTAAAAAAGCATTCTAGAATTAACCTTTTCTACCTACGCCTCAATTGATTATTATTATTATTTATGATTATTACTTGAGGATATAGTTAGAATACATTATAATTATAATATATCTGCATTTCTGATATATCAAATATGAAAATTAAAAGGAGATTTGGCATGAATCTTCAAACAAAAATGTGGATTTTAGTAATTGCGATGTTTGCCATTCTTTACGGTGTTATTGCAGGTATAGGTAGCTATCTGGGAGCAGGAAGTGTTACTAGTTATATTATATTAGCCATAGGTGTAACACTGTTCCAATACTTAATCGGCCCTAACATGGTTACTTCTATGATGAAAGTAAGATGGGTAGAGGTATCAGAAGAACCGGAACTTCATCAGATGATAGAAAAAATGTCCCGGGAAGCCGGTATACCTAAACCCAAAATAGGTATTTCGCAGATGGCGGTCCCCAATGCCTTTGCCTTTGGACGAAGTATTCAAGATAGCAGAGTCTGTATTACCACCGGGATTCAAAAACTGTTAAATAAAGATGAGTTAAAAGCGGTAATAGGACATGAATTATCCCACATCAAACACAGGGATATGATTGTTATCACCGTATTGTCGGTAATACCATTAATCCTTTACTGGCTGGGAATGCGCACTATGTATGGAGGTGCCTCAAGGAATCAAGAAAAGAAAGGCTCATCTGCACTTATTGGCATGCTTGCCTTAATTTTATATTTTATCTCTAATCTTTTAGTTCTTTACGGTTCCCGTATCAGAGAATATTATGCCGACCAGGGAAGTGTCAGCTTGGGAAACCCTCCACATCAATTAGCTACCGCTCTTTACAAATTAACTTATGGTTCTGCCAAGCTCAAAGAGAGCCAGATGGGGCGACAGGCACTCAGTCAGGTTGAGGGGTTCAGGGCATTTTTTCTCAATGATGTGGCCAGAGGTTATCAGGAATTTTCAACCTTGAAGGAACTGGACCAGGATTTCAGCGGTACCATCGATGCTCAGGAACTGTTTACCTTAAGAGAAAAAACAATAAGAATCAGTACATCTGAAAAGATGATGGAATTGTTCACCACACACCCCAACATGTTAAAGAGAATTAAGGCTTTAGCTAAATTATCCTGAAAAACATCCAAAAGATAGTAACGTAGTGTCCTTTTTATTTAAAATAATTAGATTCTAAAATTTTTAATAGTTATGTGGATAATTTGTTGATCTATTAATAACCAGATAAAAGTCATAGAAAAGTTTAGTACAAATGAAGAACAATAGTAATAACAAGAATAATTCCAATATTAACTATGACAAACAATCCATTACACCTTCCCTTGTCTATATATCCGAAAACTAATTACGGAGAAATTGTATTATTGTATTGCTAGAACATAGAAGCAGAAAAAAGAATACTTAAAAAAGGAGGGATGAAAAAGATTTTAACATCTGGCTAATTTGATACTTATAAATTTTAATTAAAAAGGAGAAGTATTATGTTTGTAAAAAATAAAGGCCTGAATGTAAACCTTACGGTAAAGACTTTAATCTATATTTTTATAGGAATGATGTTATTAAATGTCTCTGCTTTCTCAGCTGATTTGCCGGGAAAAATTATCGTTGGATGCCTTGAACCCCTTACCGGTGCACATGCAGTCTTCGGAATTGAAGGAAAAGTTGGTATGGAATTTGCAGTAAAGCATATCAATGAGGCTGGTGGTATAAAGTCTTTAGGTGGTATCCCATTAGAATTAGTGATTGAAGATGTGGGTGAGGATGCCATGAGTGCACGGCTCGCCACAGAGAGCATCATTAGCAAACATAAACCTGTTGCCGTCTTAGGCTTGTATATCAGCCGACTAACCACAGTAGCATCTGAGATTACTGAGAGAGAAAAAGTTATTATGGTAGCTGATGCCCTGGTGGATGATATAACTGAAGTGGGTCGTCAATACCTGTTCAGACCTTCTCCTAAGGCTAGTATGCAGGGAAGATCTGCTGTAGAATTTGTCCTGCAGGCAGCTGAAAAAGCAGGAGTAAAAGTTGAAAAAATTGCCATTCTAAACGAAGATTCCTCCTTTGGCAGAAGCAATGCCATTGGTGCGGTGCAGGCTGCCCTGGATAATGGACTAACTATTGTCTATCAGAAGGAATATCCCTATGATATTACCGACGCCTCATCAATTGTTCATGGTATTGCCACTGCAAAAGCAGACTTTGTAGTTCATTGCCCCTATTTTATGGATGCCATTATCTTTGCTCAAGCTTTTAAAGAATTGAATCTAATTCCAAAATATATTGCTGGCATGGGCGCCTGTGGATATTCAGATCCTGAATCTATTGAAGCATTGGGTGCGGTAGCTGAGTATTACAGTAATACCTGTAGCTATAACCCTGCTAAGGATACCGTTCAAAACCGTAAATTTGTTGAAGAATATACCGCTCAGGTCGGACATATTCCTACCGAAGGTGCCGGAATGAATTACTATGGAATGTGGGTTTTGAAGGAAGCTCTGGAGCTTTCCGGAGAATTATATCCTGAAAATCCCCTGAATCCGGATAACCTGCGCAGTGCCTTTTTACAGCTCGATTTAACCTCCGGACCGGCAGTGGATACTTATCCTACCAATCATATTTCCTTTGACGGAAAGGGAGATAACCCCCATGCCAGAGCGACAATACTGCAGGTTATTAATGGAGAATCCAAAGTGGTATGGCCTTTTGCAGAAGCAGAAGCCGAGTTTGTCTTCCCCAGACCGGATGCTACATACTAGTTTTTCAGCAGCCGAAAATAATCTTTGAAGACTTTGCCTGGTTAATTTTAATACAACAATTAACCAGGCAAAGTTTCTATTAATTGGGTGCGAACATAGAAGACAGGAAAGGATAGCCTTTATAAGATGGAAACAATTATTCAAAGTGTTTTTAGTGGAATTTTGATGGGCTGTATTTATGCGCTGATAGCTTTAGGATTGTCACTTATCTTTGGTGTAATGAATGTAGTAAATTTTGCCCATGGTAATTTTGTGATGCTTTCTATGTATTTTACCTTTTGGGCTGGTTCTCTATACAAAATTGATGCCATTTTCAGTCCAATTATAACTTTCCCTTTATTATTTTTATTTGGAATACTGGTCTATCATGGATTAATAAAACAGACACTTCAGGAGCATTATACTATACAAATTGCGGTAACAGTGGGTTTAATGACCTTTTTAGGCGCCATAACTCAATTGGTCTGGCAGGCTAGGCCACGCGCACTGGCCTATTCAATTGTTCAAGGCACTATTCGATTTGGTTCTTATACTATTGCGCTTTCCCGGTTGATATCTGCTATTATCAGCCTCATTATTATAATGATTATATCCTATTTCTTAGCCAAAACCTGGCCAGGGATGGCAATAAGGGCTACTTCTGATGATTCCAATGCAGCATCTTTGATGGGAATCAACTTTCAAAGAACATATGCTTTAGCCTTTGCCCTGGGTTCAGGCTTAACCGCTATAGCCGGGGGTTTATTAATGACCTTTCAGCAGGTAGACCCAACCATGGGTTTACGATTCGGATTACTCAGTTTTTGTATTCTGGCCTTAGCTGGATTGGGGTCTATTACTGGATTGGTAATTTCGGGTTTGATTGTGGGAATAAGCGAATCTCTGGCTATGACTTTTTGGGACCCAAGAGCCAGAACACTGGTAATATATCTCATATTTATTCTGGTTCTTTGGTTTAAGCCTAGAGGAATTTTCGGGAGGAAATAATGAATTTTTTCAAAGAAATAAATTTAGGAAAACTATTGATATTGATTTTATTTATCATTGCTTTGGGTATACCCTATGTACTTAGAGCCAATCAATATCAGGTTTTACTGGCTACAACAGTTCTATTATATGGAGTTATGGCCACCTCCTGGAATATTGTAGGAGGATTAGCAGGTCAGCTTGACTTTGCCGCTTTTGCTTATTTGGGCATAGGAGCTTATGTTTCTGGTACTTTATTTATTCGATTTAATATTACTCCCTGGTTTGGAATGATTTTAGGAGGCCTGGTAGCTTCAGGATTTGCCTTATTAATCGGAATCCCACTATTCCGCTTTGGAATAAAAGAAGTCTGGTATGCTTTGACCACCAGTGCACTGGTAGAAATACTTAAAGTGGCTTTTAATATGTGGGAAAAGGTCGGTGGCCCGGTAGAGAGATGTCTCCCCTATTTTTCTGGTTCCTGGCAGAATATGCGCTTTGTTTCTTATGCACCTTTTTATTATATTATGCTGGCAATGCTGGTGATGGCCTTGATTGTAAACCAAAAAATTACCAACTCAAAACTTGGTTATTATCTCAAAGCTATAGGCGAGGATGAGACTGCAACAGAAGTTTTAGGAGTTGATAATCGGGCCAGCAAATTAAAGGCATTGTTCTATTATTCCTTTTTAATAGGTATGACCGGTGGTATTTATTCCTGTATGTATGGCTACATTCATCCCAGCTTTTTTAACGGACCGGAGAGTACCAAAGTAGCTATATTGGGAATTGTAGGAGGCAGGGGTATTACCTATGGACCCCTTTTAGCTGCCCTATTATTGGTAGGTGCACAGGAATTTCTTAGGGCCAGTCTGGGCGGGGAATTTTCGGGATTATATCTTTTGATTTATGCCGTTATCATGGTTATAGTTGTTCTCTTTAAACCTCGAGGAATCGCAACTATTTTTCAGGATATTTACCGGAAATTTGTAGTGAGGGAGGTAAAGAACAAAGATGTTGCCTGAACCTATTTTAAAGACCTTAGAGCTTACCAAGAGCTTTGGTAATCTAATTGCAGTAAATAATATCGAAATAGAAATAAATAGAGGAGAGATTGTAGGGCTTATTGGGCCAAACGGTGCCGGTAAAACTACTTTTTTCAATTTAGTAACCGGACTGGAAGCCCCTGACAAAGGACAGGTTGTATTCAAAGGTGTCAATATAGTCTCTATGCCTCCTCATAAGATTTGCAAATTGGGTATGTCCCGGACTTTCCAAATTACCAGATCTTTTGGTGAAATGTCTGTGGAAGATGCGATAAGAGTAGGGGCTTACAATCGACTGGGTGAAAATGAAGTACAAAAAAAAGTTGATGAGATGGTTGAATTTTTTGAATTAGGAGATATCAGAAAGACAAAATGTTCTGATCTGGGATTGGCTTCCTTAAGAAAAGTCGAAGTAGCCAGAGCAACTGCAACTGAGCCCGAACTTTTATTACTCGACGAAGTTGGCGCTGGATTAACCAGTGTTGAATTAATAAAACTTATGGCAGAATTAAAAAAATTAAATCAGGAAACCGAAGTAACCCTGTGTGTAGTAGAGCATGTTATGCAGATGGTAATGGGTTTGTGTGAACGTATCTTTGTTTTGGATGCAGGTAAACTTATTGCTAAAGGAATGCCTGATGAGATAAGCAATAATCAGAAGGTTGTTGAAGCCTATTTGGGAAGGAGGAGCTATATTGAATCCGATGTTGCATGTTAATGAAATAAGTTCTGGTTATGGCAAAATAACCATTTTAAGAGATATTAATTTTCAGGTAAAGGAGAATGAGGTTGTTGCCATTATCGGTTCTAATGGTGCTGGCAAGACTACACTTTTGAAAACAATTTCTAATTTAATTCCAGCAACAACTGGAAAAATATTATTTCAGGGTAAAGATATCGTTAAATTTCCTCCCCATATGATAACTCAATTGGGCATTGCTCATATACCGGAAGGTGGTAAACTTTTTGCCAATATGACCGTCTATGAAAACCTGCTAATGGGCACCTATAACCACAGAAAGAATTTTCAAAAATCAGTTTTAGAAGAAATTTACCAGATATTTCCGGTACTTAAAAAACGAGAAAAGCAATTAGCAAAGACTTTAAGTGGTGGAGAAAAGCAGATGCTTTCTATAGGGAGAGGTCTGGCGAGTCAACCAAAATTTATCATGCTGGATGAACCTTCCCAGGGAATAGCCCCAAAACTAGTTGATGATATATATAACAAATTATCTATTCTAAAAGAAAAAGGATTAACCATTTTGTTGATAGAACAGAATATAAATTATGCCTTGCATCTGGCAGAAAGAGCCTATGTTTTGGAAAATGGTAAGATTGTTATGGATGGCTCCAGTGAAGAATTGTTAAACAGCGAACACATTAAGAAACATTATTTAGGATTATAAATATTAATATTTTTTCGATTGGTAAAGAGTGTGAGCTATTAATAGTCTTATAATTATTTCTAAAAGCCGTCTGTTTTAAGATAGTTAAGGTGGTTTATAAATTATTTTTAAAAAATTTAAATTTAGTATATTATATTGGTTAAAAAAATAATTAATTATATCATTTATAGATTATTATCAGAAATATTTAATAAAAGGAGACAGAAAATAGTATGGCTGACATTATATTAATTGCTTTAGGTGGAAATGCCATTAAACAGGCAGATGAAAAAGGAACAACAGAAGAACAATTTAGAAATTGTTGGAAAACTACAGAACATATCGCCAATATTATCCAGAATTTAACTTCTGAGGACCGTTTATTAATAACCCATGGCAATGGACCCCAGGTAGGGAATCTTATGGTACAGCAGAAGGTTGCCCAGGATATTGTACCGGCTCATCCCATGGATGTGGTTGGTGCTATGACTCAGGGTCAAATAGGCTATATGTTGCAGCAGACTCTAATGAATCACTTAAAAGAGAAGAAAATTGATAAGCCGGTCTGTACTTTATTGAACCAAGTACTGGTTGATCGCAACGACCCTGAATTTGAAGGGAATAATGCCTCAAAACCTGTCGGTAATTTCCTAACTAAAGGAGAGGCGGAAGAACTAAAAAAGAATAACCCCGATTATATTGTCAAAAAAGTAAAACCCAATGGGGAACGTTGCTGGAGAAGAGTTGTCCCTTCTCCCGACCCAATAGCCAATCTGGAAGGAAACGTTATTCGCAAACTGGTTGAAGCAGGAGTTATTGTAATTGCTTCAGGTGGTGGTGGCATACCGGTATTGGAAGATGAACAGGGCAGACTAAAAGGGATCGAGGCAGTGATAGATAAAGATCTGGCCGGGGAAAGACTGGCAGAGATTGTCAAAGCAAATATCCTCTTTGTACTTACCGATGTAGAAAAGGTTAAACTCAATTTTGGAAAACCGGATGAAGAGGAATTGGGGAAGCTTACCTATCAGGAAGCGAAAAATTATTATGATGAGGGACATTTTCTGGCCGGTAGCATGGGTCCAAAAGTAAAAGCCTGTCTTCGTTTTTTAGAATATGGGGGAGAAAAGGCGATTATCTCTTCCTTAGACAAAGTTCTTGATGCTTATAGAGGCATTACGGGGACTATTATTGAAAAATAAATCTATAGAATATTGTCAAAATGCCATTCATTATCATTGGATTTAAAAATTTCATTTGGTTAATTTGTTATTCATAATCTTGAATATGTGGATATGGTCTATTGATAATTATGAATTTTTAATTTACTTTTTGTTTTGAAGTTTAGTTTAAATTTTATTGAGGCAGATATGATTCAGTTTCAAAATCGTTTATTAAACAGTCTGGTATCTATATTTTTTCTTTCGCTTTCCATTTTCTTTCGAAAAAAATCATTGATGATTTTTACAAACCGTCTTAATCTTATCTTATGGTTTATGATTATTATAAATATAATCCTTTTTTTAAATCTGGTTTTTTTTCAAAAAGAATCTTTTAGAAAAATAAGGGCAATTTCCTTTCCAGAGTTACGATTAATTTTCCTCGCGGGTACTCTTTTACTATCATTTTACACCCTGGCTACCTTTGGACTTGATCTGGTTACTTCTATTAATTATAGCTTTGTCTCTAGAAGTACCCTTATTTTTAGTGTCATTCTTGCTTACTTTTTTTTAAATGAAGGAATGAATAGAGGAAAATTATTTTTAATATTTTTGTTTGTTGTAGGGATTTATATTATTTCTACAGAGGGTAAAAGAATTGTACTTCAATTTGGGGACCTCTTAATTCTTCTTGGTACCTTTTGCTTTTCTTTTTACGCTATAATCCAAAAGATACTTTGCAAAAATCTGATCCCTGCAATAATCTCCTGGGCTGTTACTTTGAGTGGAGTACTAATAATAATACTGGTTAGCCTTGTCATAAGAGTAGGGTTACTTCCTGAAAATCCTTATGGTTTTCTCTATATATTATTTGCCGGTGTAGGTGAGGCACTGGCGGTACTTTTTATGAACAGGACTGTGCATATTTCCAATGTCACCTATTATACTATGATGTCTATGCTAACTCCGGTATTGAATGCCTTTCTGGGAATTACTTTTCTAAATGAGCCACTAACTATTATTCAGCTTACCGGTGGAGTTATCCTTATTATCAGTGGCATTCTGGTCCAGCGATTAAAGAGTTAGTTAGTATTATAAAAAGTAGGTTCTTATCCATTTATAATTACAATTTAGCTAAAGACATTTTATATTTTTTAATTTAAAGATTAAAAATACTTCTTTACCTTTTTGCAGGTTCATCCTTTCAAATAGATGGTAGGGTAATTCTGAGAGCAAAGTTTTACTGCCAACCTGCACTCTCATCCTCACTATCTCATTACTGATATTGAGGTCAACAATATTCCCCTTAAATCTATTTATACTGGGGCCGGGAGGAAGTGTTTCAGACAGATATATATCCTGTGGAAATAGGGCAATTTTACAGACCTTCTTATCATCATGGGGAATGACTACCGATAAACCCTGACAATCTGCTCTGGCTATACCATTACCTAAATCGAGGAGATTATCACAGGAAAAGATGTTGGGTCTGCCAATAAACTCAGATACCTTTTCATTAACCGGAGAAAAGAATATTTCTTGTGGTGTTCCAATCTGCTCTATCTTTCCCTGATGCATAATAGCTATTCTATCGGCAATCTCTTCTGCTTCCTTCAGGTTATGTGTTACATATATGGAGGTGATCCCTAATTTTTGTTGTATCCTTTTTAACTCAATTCTAAAATATTTGGATGACTGTAGATCAATCTTGTTCATGGAAATGGTAAGCTAAAATCCCAGTAAGATGGTAAAGAGAAATCCCAGGATAATGGTAAGGGAAAATCCCAGTTATCCGGTAAACAGAATTCCCATCTGAGGAAAACTCCTGTATAGTTTTTCTAAAAACAGTACGGGA
>JAKQEP010000037.1 GCA_029556475.1 Candidatus Atribacteria bacterium | reverse complement strand
ATTCTCCTTTCTATCAACCTAGAGATTGTCACATACCTGCTTAACTGTTTCTGAGACATATGATAATGTACCTCTTTATTCATAGTGACATTTTATCAAGATAATTAATAAGGTGACATTATCACAAATTAATCACAATTTTATATTGATTTATCTTGACATTAATAGTTAATTGTATTAAAATTTATACGTTATTTTATACGATTGTGATTTTAGAAAAGTGTTGAAAAGAGAAGGTATTACTCCAAGGGAAATTTATTTATTGTAGCTATGTGTTAAGAGATTGACGAATAATATGCTGATAAGGGGCAGATGGAGGTAAAATGAATTCCTATAAAGAGAAAAAAGAAGACCTGGCTAGAAACTGGTATTTAATTGATGCCAATGAAAAGATTTTGGGAAGATTAGCCACTCAGATTGCCACAATATTGAGAGGTAAAAATAGAATTAATTTTGAGAAATCTGTTGACTTAGGCAATTATGTTATTGTTGTTAATGCTGAAAAAGTCAGGATAACCGGAAAAAAAGAAGAACAAAAATTATATCGTTCCCATACTCAATACCCCGGTGCGCTAAAAGAGGTTATATATAAAGAAATGAAAGCAAAAAAACCTGATTTTATTATAAAACAAGCTGTCAAAGGTATGCTTCCCAATAATAAACTTAGTCGCAAATTAATAAAAAGGCTCAAAGTATATAGTGGAGACCAACATCCGCATATTGCTCATAATATTGAGATATCGAATTAAACAAGAAGGAGGATCAAAGCTTGTCAGAAAGTCGATTCTATGGAACTGGTAGAAGAAAAACTTCCGTTGCTAAAGTCTGGATAACACCTGGAAAAGGTAATTTTATTGTTAACAATTTACCATATAAAGAATATTTAAAAATTCAATCCAATATTAGGGAAGTTGAAGAGCCATTGAAACTTGCACAAAAAATTGATGATTTGGATATAAAGGTTAATGTATATGGTGGAGGCATTTCTGGTCAATCCGGGGCAATAAAACACGGTATAGCCAGGGCTTTGGTTGAATACGATCATGCATTGAGAAGCATTTTAAAAAGAGAAAAAATGTTAGAACGTGATGCCAGAATGAAAGAAAGAAAAAAATATGGTCAACGCGGCGCCCGAGCACGTTACCAGTTCTCTAAACGTTAAAGTTAAGTATCTCTATATTAAGTATTAGTTATGTTTTTTTAGTATTTTTATTAGTCATTAATAAAAAATAGCCATCATTGCTGTTTATTTGTTACAATGTAAATAATGATGGCTTTTTTATTTATAGATAGAGTAAGGATATACTAAATGCCCCAAAATATTTCATTATTAGATATTCTAGATATTGCACTTATAACTTTTGTTTTGTATAATGTACTGCTCTTAATTAAAGATACACCTGCTGCCCAGATTATAAAGGGTTTTTTAATCTTATTTATTTTTTCTTTTATCTCTAACTGGATAGGATTAAGAACTATTAATTGGCTAATCAAAGGCCTAATGGCTATGTTAGTGGTAGCAATTCCCATTATATTCCAGCCTGAATTACGAAATATATTATTAAAAATGGGGAAAGGTGGTTTTTTAACAAATTTTCCTCTTTTTCCTCGGGAAGAGGAAAGCAAAAAATGGGAAGCTGTTATAAATGGAATAGTAATGGTGGCACCAATGTTGTCAGCGGAAAAAATAGGGTCTTTAATAGTGTTAGAAAGAGATGTTGGCCTTCAAGACATATTGGAAACAGGTATTTCTTTAAATAGCGATTTTTCTTCAGAACTTTTATATTCCATTTTTTTACCAAATTCTCCTCTTCATGATGGGGCTGTAATTATAAGAAATAATCGTATTGCTGGGGCAAATTGTATCTTGCCCTTAACTAAAAGGACAGATATAAAAAAATCATTGGGAACTCGCCACCGTGCTGCTATTGGACTAAGCGAGATATCGGATGCATTGGTTATTGTAATTTCAGAAGAAAAGGGAACCATATCAGTGGCTATTGATGGAAGATTGACCAGACCTTTAAGACCAGAGCTGCTAAAAAAGTTTTTACAAAATTTATATAGACCAAAAAGAAGTATAATAATATACAATATTCCTAAAAAAGGCAAATTATAAAAAATGGAAAGAATAAAAAAATGGATAACAAACAATTTCGATATTAAAATCTTGTCTTTATTAATGGCTATAATATTATGGTTCTATATTTCCAGTGAATATAATATCACATCAGAAAAATATTTTGAAATTGAAGTTACCCCAATTAACTTAAATGAGAAACTATCTATTATTGAGATTAGGGAAAAGATCAGTGTTGGGGTCAAAGGGCCGCAGAATATAATTGAGAATTTAACTCCTTCTAAAATAATCGGTACAATAGATCTGCAAAATATCTTAGAGGCCGGTGAATATATTCTTGGTGTAAATATCATTACACCAAAGAATGTTGAAATCATGAAGATAATTCCGGAAAATATTCGTGTAACCCTGGAAAAAATTATAAATGTGGAATATTCAGTCGATTATAATTTGATTGGTTTACCTGAAAAGGGTTATTCATTAAAAGAAGAACCGGAAATTGTTCCTATAGAAGTTTTGATTACTGCACCTGAATCAGTCCATAAAATAATTAATCAGGTAAAAGTTGATATAGATATTTCCGGTATTAATAAAAATATCAGCAGAGAAGAAAAAATTATTGTTTATAGTAAGGATAATATTATTTTGGAAAACCTAAAAATTAATCCGGAGAAAGTTTATATATCTATACAAGTGAGGGAGGGTTATCCTGAAAAATTATTAGAAATTAAACCACGAATTGTGGGCAAGCCAGCTCCTGGATTTTATATTTCGAAAATTGAAGCAAACCCCAACAATTTTAAAGTGTATGGTGAATATACCAAAATCAATAAAATAGATTTCCTAGAAACAATACCTATTGATGTCAATGGAATTTCAAAAACTCTGACTGTGAAAGTTCCTCCCATTATATCTGAAGGAATATATCTTGCCGAGAATCAGGAAATTTTAGCTGAGGTGCAGATTCAGATTGAAGAGAAGGAAGAAGAAAAAATATTTCAAGGAATAGAAATTGAGCCTAGAGAGGCCTCTCCTTTTATAAACTACCAGCTGATACCGGCAGTTGCTGATATAAAAATATCTGGCAAATATAGTGCTATAAAAAATGTGAAAGAAGAAGATCTAAAAATATTTGTTAACCTTTCCGATACAGATCGAGAAACGGTTAAAGTAGAAGCTGAACTGCCTCCGGATGTTAATCTGGTAAAAATTACTCCGGACGAGGTTGTTATTTCAATTAAAAAATAAAAACATTTTATTACCTTTCTATTGAATTATTACAAAATATCTTAAAATATTCATTCCTGTTTTTAAAAGGTTTTTATCAAAAAATTTATAAGGTATTGATAGCTTTTTTTCCAATTACAATTCGATATTTGCAGATATATTGCTCTGAAATTTTGTATCAGTTTTGAAATAAAGAATAACAATATATAAAATAATAAATAGTATTGAGGAAAATGCTTAATATGAATACATTATTTGGTACTGACGGAATCAGAGGATTGGCAAATCAGTATCCTATGAATGCTGAATTAGCATTTTATTTGGGGCAAACCATTGGCTACTATAATAAAAATAAAAAAAATAAAGATATATTACTGGGCAAAGACACCAGAATTTCTGGTGATATGTTAGAAGCTGCGCTCTCGGCAGGACTGTGTTCAACGGGTATGGATGTGCTAAATGTCGGTATTGCCACTACACCTGCAGTAGGATACCTAACAAAGTATTATCATGCCAATATGGGGGTTGTTATTTCTGCCTCCCATAATCCTTATTATGATAATGGGATTAAAATATTCCAGGCTGACGGATTAAAAATTAATAAAAGAATAGAAAGAGAAATTGAAAAAATACTCTTTCAAGAGAAATATAAAAAAATTCAGAATACCGGTAGTGCTATTGGCAGAGTAATACCATTAAACGATGCCCGGAAAATCTACTTAGAACATGTAATGGACACTATACCTCAAGATTTTAAAAAACCAGGGTACAGGATTGTTTTGGATTGTGCCAATGGTTCCTCCAGTCAGATTATTCCCGAATTATTGACTAAATTGAAAATTAGTTTTAATACTATAAATGATACTCCAAATGGAATTA
Organism: Candidatus Atribacteria bacterium; assembly: GCA_029556475.1. Taxonomy (GTDB): domain Bacteria; phylum Atribacterota; class Phoenicimicrobiia; order Phoenicimicrobiales; family Stramentimicrobiaceae; genus Stramentimicrobium. The sequence goes on along the minus strand of JAKQEP010000037.1, from coordinate 16,541 downwards.
ATATTAACCACAAATGTGGTTCAACTTATATTAGCAATTTACAAGAGGAGGTTTTTAAGAAAAAAGCGGATATTGGGCTTGCTTTTGATGGTGATGCAGACAGAGTACTGGCAGTAGATGAAAAAGGGTCAATAGTTAACGGGGACCAAATAATGGTTATTTATGCCAATACTTTCATTAAAGAAGGGAAATTGGGTAACAAGGTAATTGTCACTACTCACATGAGCAATTTAGGTTTTGATGAAACCATTAATGAGATAGGTGGTTCTGTTATTAGAACCGATATTGGAGATAAATATGTCTTAAAAAAAATGTTAAGTACCAACTCTCTATTGGGTGGTGAACAATCCGGACATATTATATTTTTACCATACAGTCCCAATGGAGATGGTATCATAACTGCCCTACAACTATTGTATGCTTTAAATAAAAATAATGAACCTGTCTCGATTCAGGCTGGACGGATGAAAAAATATTTCCAAAAATTGCTTAATTATAAGATATCTGATAAAAAATATTTTACTCAAAATGAAAAATTTCATGAGATGAACAAAGTAATTCAAAATTATTTCAAAAAAGAGGGAAGGGTCTTAATAAGATTTTCAGGGACTGAGGATAAAATAAGGATTTTGTTGGAGAGTAAAGAAGAAAAAAAGATTAAAGAATGTAAAAAAGTTATAGATGATTATATAGCTAACATATCAAGTTTTAATAAAAATGATTTTTAGTATTCTTTTAAAATCGTGTTTCTTATTGGAACAAAAAAGTAGGATAGCAGGTAAAAGAATGATAATAGGAACAGGAATTGATATAGTAGATATAGATAGGATTAAAAAAATCATAAAAAAATGGGACCTTCATTTTTTAAACAAAGTATATACTTTGGACGAAAAATACTATTGTGAACAAAAAAAAGACAGCTGCTTTCAGTCTTTTGCTGGATATTTTGCAGCAAAAGAAGCTTGGGTAAAAGCTATTGGTACAGGTATGAAAAATATAAAATGGAAAGAAATCGAAATAAAAAAAGATCCTTTAGGGAGACCATTTATTAAACTTTACGGTCTGGCTATGGCTACAGCTATCAGCAGAAAAATAAGCAATACTCATCTTACTATTTCACATACTAAGCAATTAGCGATTGCTCAGGTTGTCATTGAAAGTCAAATTTTATAATTTTAGAGTAGGCGGTGATGGGTAATAATGGAAAATATACTGAATTCTACCTGGCTGGAAATTGATTTAGATGCAGTAAGGCTCAACATTAAGAATATTAAAAAACATGTTGGAAAACAGATAAAAATAATGGGTATTGTAAAAGGTAATGGATATGGACACGATGCAGTGGAAATTTCTAAAATAATTTTAGAGCAAGGTGTTGACCAACTTGCCGTTGCAAGAATTGAAGAAGCTATCTTTTTAAGAAAGAATAATATTCAAGCACCTATATTAGTGCTCGGTACCGCCTTGCCGGAACAATTTAAATCATATATAAATTATCAGGTAATGGCATCCATAAGCAATTTAAACGATATCTATAGATTTAATGACCTTGCTGTCAAATTAAATAAACAAATAAATTTACATTTGAAAATGGATACCGGTATGGGACGTGTGGGGATTAAACCAGAGGAAATCAAAGAATTTTATAATAATTCTGGAGACAAATTGTCCAATACGGAAATTGTGGGAATATTCACTCACTTTTCTACTGCTGATGAAAAAGATAAGAGTTATACATATCATCAATTCAGGATTTTTATGGAGATAGTAGGTTTTATAAAGGATACTAATGTTTCACCAATGCCTTGTTTCCATACTGCCAACAGTGGAGCAATTCTTGATTTACCCGAAACTTGGCTAGATATGGTACGCCCAGGTTGTCTAATATATGGTTTATATCCATCTGATGAAGTCAATAGAACAATAAAGCTTTATCCCGCTTTATCTTTTAAAAGTCGTATAACTTTTATTAAAAAAATACCAGCAGGCAGTTTTGTTGGTTACGGTAAGACCTTTCAAACAAAAAGAGAAACCACTGTGGCTACTCTACCGGTAGGTTACGCTGACGGGTATCCTCGAACTCTTTCCAATTTTGGTCAAGTGTTAATAAGAGGTGAGTTGGCACCCGTAATTGGCAGAGTCTGTATGGACCAGATGATGGTAGATGTTACCGATATAAATAATGTGGCTATTGGTGATGAAGTTGTTCTCTGGGGAGCACAGGGAAACGGCAATTTGGCTGTCCAGGATATTGCCAAAAAGATTAATACCGTAGTTGATGTAATCATTCATCTAACTGACAAAGCCAGAGTAGCGAAAATATTTATCAAAGAAGGTAATCCTTGGAAAATTAAGAATATTTTAGGTGAGCATTATTTTTAAAGATAGAGCTGAAAATACAATTTTAGATCAGAATAATAATAATAATATATATCTTTTTATTTCTAACAAGCCGGAAGAAACAATATTTCTGGGAATGAAAATAGGAAATATGCTTCAGAAGGGTGATTTAATTGCCATAAATGGAGACCTTGGTACTGGAAAAACCTGCCTAATTAAAGGTATTGCTCTGGGCTTGAAGAGTGATGACTGTGTTACCAGTCCTTCCTTTTCCATCATTAAAGAATATACTGCTAATATCCCCATTTTTCATTTTGACTTTTACAGATTTAATAAAGCGGAAGAAATAGAAGAGCTGGGCTATGAAGAATACTTTTATGGAGAGGGAGTTACCTTAATTGAGTGGGCCAGTAAAATAAAAAATTATTTACCAGAAGAATATTTATTAATAAATATATTTTTTGCTAACAATTATAGCTTTAGTAGAAAGATTATTTTTAAACCTAAAGGTGAAAGATATAAAAGAATGGTGAAGGACTTAAAATCTGTTGAATATATTAGGAATTGATACAACTGCTGAGGTGCTAAACCTGGCAATAATAAATAAAGGTAGATTTATAGTTGACTATAGAATAAATACGGCAGAGAAAACCCATTCAGCCCTTATCCTACCTCTTTTTAAAAATATGCTTAGTTTTACTGGGATTGAACTTAAAACAGTTGAAGGAGTTGCTGTTTCCATTGGTCCAGGTTCTTTTACAGGTTTAAGAATAGGACTTTCTACTGCCAAAGGAATTGCTTTTTCTTTATCTATTCCCATTATTGGAATAAATACTTTGGAATCATACGCTTTTAGATTTATTGATCTGCCAGGAATATTGTGCCCAATTATAAAAGCTCGTAGAGGGGAATATTATTATGCTACTTTTTACAAAAATAATAATAACCTTAGCATTGCCAAAAATTACCAATGTGCAAAATGGAACGTAATTAAAAACGATTTATTAAAATATAATAATGATGTTTATGTATTTGGCTATGGATTAGGGGATATTCTTGAACAAGAAAAAGCAGAAAAATCTAAAAATATTGCTAATATTAATTTTGTGGTCCATAATTACCAAAATGCTAATGCAGTCAACGTTGCTTTAATGGGTGAAAAGAGAATTATAGAAAAACAGTATGACGATATTTATAATTTATCACCTTTTTATATAAGTCAATCAGCGGCGGAAATGAATAAAACAATTTAAAATCTGAAAAAATTAGGGTAAGGATTTGAAAGATACCGTTATTATGGGGATTGAAACATCCTGTGATGAAACATCTGTTGCTATTGTCAAGGGCGGAAAAAAATTACTCTCAAATATTATTGCTTCACAGATGGAAATTCATAAAAGTTATGGGGGTGTAGTCCCTGAAATTGCTTCCAGAAAACATATGGAACTAATAATGATTGTCTGTCAGGAGGCTTTGGATAAGGCAGGATTATCTTTAAATAACATCGATGGAATTGCAGTAGTTCCTGGTCCTGGATTAAAAGGTTCCTTATTAGTAGGTTTATCATTTGGAAAGGCCATTGCTTTTGCATCAGAAAAGCCTTTAATAGGAGTAAATCATATTGAAGGCCATATTTTTGCCAACTTTTTAAATAGTCAGGATATTGGATTTCCCTTTATTTCACTGGTTGTATCCGGTGGTCACACTTCTTTAATTATAGTGCACAATTTCTGTCAATTTGAAGTGATTGGAAGAACAAGAGATGATGCCGCTGGAGAAATTTTAGATAAAATTGCTAAATATTTAGGTTTAGGTTATCCAGGGGGACCTATTATTGAAAAACTTGCTGTATGCGGAAAAGAGGATGCTATATATTTTCCAAGACCTTTGCTCAATAGCAATGACTTTGATTTCAGTTTTAGTGGACTAAAAACAGCAGTGATTAATTATCTCATTGACAAAAATAAAGCTCAGCAAAAAGTCAATATAAACGACCTTTGTGCCTCTTTTCAAAAAGCAATTATTGATACCATCAAGTATAAAACAATTGCTGCTGCTGAAAAATATAATATTTCTCGGATTGTATTAGGCGGAGGAGTTATTGCCAATGAAACTTTAAAAAAGGAATTAATAGAATATGCCAGAAATGTCAATATAAGTGTGTATTGTCCACCGAAAGAACTATGCACTGACAATGCTGCTATGATCGCGGTTGCTGGTTTTTACAAATTAAAAGCAGGGATTACCGATTCATTCGATTTGGATGTATACACAAGATAGTATGTTTAAAAGGTAGATATTTTGAGATATATTAAATATAATGAGAATAATACAAGAATAAGGCTAATTTGAATTAAAAATGGCTTAAAACAACATTTGCAAAATCAATATTCATTTTATAAGATAGTAATGGATTTTAGCACTCTCTTTATGAGAGTGCTAAATAATTTTAAAATTAAAATATTTAGGGAGGAATAAATAAAATATGGATGTAAACAAGATCAAACCCCTGGGAGACCGTATTTTAGTAAAACCATTGCAGGAAGAAGAAAGAACTAAAGGAGGAATCGTCTTACCAGATACAGTATCTAAAGAAAAGCCGCAAGTGGCAGAAGTCTTAGCAGTTGGTCCTGGTAGAACCAATGATGATGGTAAAACCTTTCCTATGCCCTTTAAAAAAGGTAATAAAGTTGTCTATGCCAAATATTCTGGAACAGATATTAAAGGGGAGGATGACGAAGATTACCTTCTTTTAAGTGAAAAAGATGTACTGGCTTTACTTGAGTAGTATAGATATTTAAATAAAAATAATGATAAGAACATATTCATTATATTATTGATTTGCAAATTTAACGTTATAACATTCTATTAAAGAGGAGTTAAAAAAAATATGGCAAAACAGTTTTTATTTGAGGAAAACGCTAGAAGTGCTCTTAAAAAAGGAGCTGATAAGTTAGCTGATAGTGTTAAAATAACTTTAGGACCAAAAGGTAGGAACGTAGTATTAGAAAAAAAATACGGTTCACCTACTATCACCAATGATGGAGTGACTATTGCCAGAGAGATTGAAGTAGAAGACCCTTTTGAAAATATGGGAGCACAGTTTGTAAAAGAAGTTGCTTCTAAAACAAATGATATTGCTGGAGATGGTACCACTACTGCAACAGTTTTAGCTCAAAAAATACTTCATGAAGGTATGAGAAATGTCGCTGCTGGCGCCAATCCTATGATGCTGAGAAGAGGAATACAGAAAGCCGTAGATAAGGCTGTGGAAGAAATTAAAAAATTGAGTATAGAGATTAAAGATAAAGAATCAATTGCCAATGTCGCTTCTAATTCTGCTGCAGAACGTGAAATTGGTAACATTATTGCAGATGCTATGGAAAAAGTTGGGAAAGATGGCGTTATCACGGTTGAAGAATCTAAAACAATGGGAACTACTTTAGAAGTAGTTGAAGGAATGCAGTTTGATAAAGGTTATATTTCGCCATATATGGTTACCGATGCCGAGAGGATGGAAGCGGTGTTGGAAGAACCCTTAATTCTTATCACTGATGCTAAAATAAGTAACATGAAAGGTTTGTTGCCGGTTTTAGAAAAAGTGGCACAGATGGGTAAACCTTTATTTATAATTGCAGAAGATGTCGAAGGGGAAGCCCTGGCTACATTAGTAGTGAACAAAATTAGAGGTACTCTGAATTGTGTAGCAGTAAAAGCTCCTGGCTTTGGAGATAGAAGGAAAGAAATGCTAACTGATATTGCTACGGTAACCGGGGGACAGGTTATTTCAGAAGAACTCGGTTTGAAACTGGAGAATACTGATATTTCTATGTTAGGTACTGCTCATCAGGTTAAAGCTGACAAAGAAGAGACTATAATTGTTGGTGGCAAAGGTGATGTTAAGGAAATAAAGAAGAGAGAAGCCCAAATTAGAGCTCAGATAGAGGAAACAACATCAGATTATGACAAAGAAAAATTACAGGAAAGATTAGGTAAGCTGGTAGGTGGTGTGGCCATAATTAATGTTGGCGCTGCAACTGAAACTGAGCTAAAGGAGAAGAAACATAGAGTTGAGGATGCCCTTTCAGCAACTAAGGCAGCCGTAGAAGAAGGGATTGTAGCTGGCGGAGGAGCTGTACTTCTTAATATTATTCCTGCTTTAGAAAAGCTCAAACTGGAAGGTGACGAACAGATTGGTGTCAATATCATTCTAAAAGCATTAGAAGAACCTACCAGACAAATTGTTAACAATGCCGGCTATGAAGGATCAATTATCGTTGAACAGTTGAAACACAAGGAGAAAGGTGTTGGATTTGATGCCGAAAAAGGAGAATATGTAGATATGGTGAAAAGAGGAATCATTGATCCAACCAAAGTTACCCGTTCTGCATTACAGAATGCTGCCAGTATAGCCGGAATGGTGCTAACTACCGAGTGCTTAATTGCAGATAAGCCTGAAGATAAGAAAGAACCGGTTATGCCTGGTGGAGGCGGAATGCCCGGTGGAGGAATGGGAATGTATTAACTAAGGAAAAACATAATTTAGTTAATCAATTTAATCAATATTCACTGTAATAAATCTAAAGCCCCCTCTTTACAATAAAGAGGGGGCTTTAGATTTATTACTACGAAAAAGTCATTAAAGAAATCTGAAAAAATTAATTCAATTCTTCAATAGAGGAATATGGGTATCCAAAAGCATCTGCCACCGGTTTATATGTTACCCGTCCATCTATAGTATTTAATCCTTTTGCTATAGCTGGATTACTTATAATTGCTTTTTTATATCCTTTATTGGCAATTTCCAAGGCATAGGACATGGTAGCATTAGTTAAAGCAAAAGTAGAAGTACGGGGAAAGGCGCCAGGAATATTTGGTACACAATAGTGTAAGACATCATGTAATACATAAGTTGGTTCACTTAAAGAGGTAACTCTGCTGGTTTCAATACACCCTCCCTGATCTATGGCTACATCGAGTATGACGGAACGTTTGGGCATCTTTTTTACCATCTCTTCTGTAACAACTTTGGGTGCCGGTGCCCCAGGAATTAGAACAGCGCCTATTAAGGCATCAGCATTTTTTAGTTCTTCTTCGATACTGAATGGATTTGAAGCAAGAGTAACTACATTTTTAGGCATAATGTCATCGAGATATTTAAGGCGTTTCAAGTTAATATCAAAAATAACTACGCTAGCTCCCATACCAGAAGCTACTTTAGCCGCATTGGTACCTACAGTTCCACCACCTACAACCACCACCTTAGCCGGTTTTACGCCAGGCACACCACCCAATAAGACACCTCTGCCACCTCGGGGAAGTGACAGATAATGAGCAACAAGATTACCGGCTGTTTTACCGGCTACTTCACTCATTGGTGCCAAAAGTGGAAGGTCTCCATCATCAGTTTCAACAGTCTCATAGGCTATAGAGATACATTTTCTGTCTAACATGGCTTGAGTAAGCTCGTGAGAGGAAGCAAAATGAAAATAAGTAAATACTATCTGACCTTCTTTGATAAAAGAATATTCTGAAGGGAGAGGCTCTTTAACCTTTATAATCATATCAGCTTCTTCATAAATTTCAGCAGGTTCTTCCAAAACTATGGCACCAACATCTGAATATTCCTGGTCAGCAATTCCACTTCCTATACCAGCTGCTTTCTGAACGAAAACCTGATGGCCGTTCTTTGTAAAAGCGGTAACTCCTGCAGGAGTGATAGCTACACGGTTTTCTTTATCTTTAATTTCTTTAGGAACACCAATAATCATGGTTGGCAATTTCCTCCTTCTAACTAAATTAATGAAAAAGGGTAGCATCAAAATTTTATCAGATGCTACCCTTGAGAGGTTTTACTTTAAAAGCTCTGGATTAGAGACATATGATTGTACCTCTTTAGCCAATACTCCACTTAAGAAGATGAGCCCGATTAAATTGGGAATAGCCATCAATCCATTAAGAGTATCAGTAAGTAACCAGACAAAAGGCACCTCCACTACCGAACCTACAAAGGCTAAAATAATAAATAACCAGGCATATGGTGTGGTGATGGAAGGACCTAAAATAAAACGGCCGCAGGTCTGACCGTAATAACACCAGGTAATAACAGTTGAATAACCAAATAAGAATGAACCCAGTGCCACTATAGGCCCACCCAAACCTTTTAGTACTTGAGAGAAGGCGTGGGCAGTAAGAGCAGTACTGGTAAGCCCGGTTCCTAAAGAATTGGTTATAACAATAACTATAGCAGTCATAAAGCAGATAATCAGGGTATCAATATTTACCTCAACTGTACCCATCATACCTTGACGAACCGGATGCTTAGTTTGCGCAACAGCATGTGCCATACTGGCACTTCCCAAGCCAGCTTCGTTAGAAAATATGCCTCTTGCTACTCCATAGCGCATAGCCTGGGCTACGGTTGCCCCAGCAAATCCACCAAAAGCAGCTCTTCCGGTAAAGGCAGAACGGAATATTTCACCAATTGCCCAGGGAAGCATATCTATTTTTGAAATGATGACTATTAAAGCACCAACTACATAAAAGATGGCCATAAAGGGGACCAGTAATTCAGTAACTTCACCGATTCGCTTAATTCCACCGATGACTACCAGCCAGGTTAAAATGGTCAGAACAGCTCCGGTAATCCACATCGGTATTTTAAAAACACTTAAACCTACCAATGCCATAGAGTTAGTCTGAACCATGCAGCCTATTCCGAAAGCAGCCAATGCCCCAAATAAAGCGAATATCCAGCCCAGCCATTTTTGATGTAAACCATTGGTAATATAGTACATAGCCCCTCCCACATAAACACCGTCTTTATCTTTAATACGGTATTTTACTCCCAGGGTGGCTTCACCTAACTTAGTAGCCATTCCAAATAAAGCGGTAATCCACATCCATACAGCTGCCCCGGGACCCCCGGCAGCTATAGCAGTAGCTACACCAGCAATATTACCATTCCCTACAGTGGCAGAAAGGGCAGAGCATAGAGACTGGAAGGGGGTAATTTCTCCTTCTCCACGCATCTCCAAATCTTTTTTAAAACACCCCTGAAAAGTTACTTTCCAGGCATGGCCCATCTTGGTAAATTGTACTCCCTTTACCCGTATAGTTAACAATATTCCCGTACCAACCAATAAAACCATCATAGGTGGACCCCAGGCAAAGGCATTAATTTTATCCAGCAATTCCATTATGGCGGTCATTTCAAAGAAACCTCCTTAATCTTCTATAAAATTATAAATTTATTTTTATTTGCCCTTACAAATATTTAAAAAATAAGTTAATTTTACAACCATTATAGACCAAGAAATAGAGAAAATTGATTCTTTTTCTGTTAAACTAAACTATTATATATATTATTTTTCCACCTCCTGATATCCAAAATTGAATATACTCTATTCTAAAAAACACCTCCTTAATTACTTTTTATTCATCAAAAATTCTATCTCTTATTAAATGGGGCAAGGAAGGGCATATCAACAACTTCAGCTTCTATTTTTTTATTTCTTAATAGAACTTGTACCATATTACTTTTTTTATTAAAAGGGAGATCCAGATAAGCCATTGCATAAACTTTCTTTAAGGTTGGGCAATAATTACCAGAGGTAATATAGCCAATTTTTTTATTATCAAAAAGTACCTCCATACCATGGCGTGGTATACCGCCTTGTGCAATATAAAGACCGGTCAACTTTCGTTTGATTCCATCCTGTTGAATTTTCAGTAAAGCATCTTTCCCGATAAAATTTTTTTTGTTCAGCTTAACCGTCCAACCCTGGCCACTCTCCAAAGGATTTACAGTCTCATCAATATCATTGCCATATAGCCAATAACAAACTTCAAATCTAGTTGTATCCCTTGCTCCTAAACCACAAGGTTTTATACCAAATTTATCGCCTTCCTGGAGAGAGTTGCGCCAGATGTCAACAATATCATCACCTTTAGCCGTGTAGATTTCAAAACCATCTTCTCCGGTGTAGCCGGTGCGTGATATTAAAACCTCTTTCCCAAATATTTTACCATAAACAAATTTAAATCTCTTTAAATCGGTTAAAGAAATATCACCTTTGAAGAAAGGATTTAGCAGTTTCTCGGCTAAAGGACCCTGAATAGCTACTGCCCCGTATTCATTACTCTTGTTGTGTATTTCAATATCATAATTTCCAGCCTGTTCTCTAATCCATTGTTCGTCTTTTTCGGAATAATTGGGAGAGGCGTTGACTATTAAAAGTATAAAGCGATTACTAATCTTGTATACAAAAAGATCATCAACCTGGCCGCCATGAAAATAACACATAGGTGAGTATTTGATAGAATCATCTTTCATATCAGAGAATTGGTTAGTCAATAGATAGTCTACAAAGGGCAGGGCATCTATGCCTTTAATCTCTATCTGACCCATATGGGATATATCAAAAATGCCTATCTTTTCTCTGACTGCCAAATGCTCATCAATAATACCACTATATTGAACTGGCATATCGAATCCATCAAAAGGAATCATTCTTCCTTTGAGTTGAAGATGTTCCTCAAACAGGGGGGTTCTTAATAAATTACTATCATTCATCTTAAGCCTCCAGATTAAATTTTATTAAAAATTGATATCTTTTTCTTGATAATTTAACTCATCCTTCAGTATTAATTCATCATCATAGGTTAAAATAGGTCTCCTGACTGCCATAGCATCATCAGTTCTGCTTATAGGCGTTCGATGTGGTGCAGAAGTTAAAAGTTCCGGATTTTCTATCGCTTCTTTAGAGATGACAATCATAGTCTTTATGAAATCATCTAAAACCTCTTTTCCTTCGGACTCAGGAGGTTCAATCATAATGGTTTCGTCGGCGTATGGTTCAAAATGAGGAAAATAAATGGTCGGAGGGTGAAAACCGTAATCCATTAATCTTTTGGCAATATCAAGGGTCTTAATTCCATATTTTTTATATTCCCGTCCGGTTAGAGTACACTCATGGCCACAATATCTATCGTAGGCAGGTTTGTAATATTCCCTGAGCTTGGCCAAAATATAGTTGGCATTAATGACACTTGCTCTGGAACATTGATATAGACCATCTGAACCAAGAGAGAGTATCCAGACTAAGGTTTTAACTAAAACAGAGAAGTTGCCCCAAAAGCTACGAACCATACCAATACTCTTTTTACCTACTTCCTTAAAAAAGTACTTACCGGTGTTTTGATCCAAATCAACTAGGGGAGTCGGCAGATAGGGGATTAGTTTGCTTTTTACTCCGACTACGCCTGAACCTGGACCACCACCACCATGGGGTGTGGAAAATGTCTTATGTAAATTAAGATGTACCACATCAAAGCCTGCATCTCCCGGACGACTTATACCTAAAGAAGCATTGAGATTTGCCCCATCATAATAAAGTAAACCACCCTTATCATGAATAATGTTCTGTACAGTCTCAATTCCTTCATCATAAAAGCCAACTGTATTGGGATTGGTCAACATTAAACCCACAGTTTCACTATCCATAGCCTGAGACAGTGAACCCAGGTCCACAGTTCCCTTTTCATTGGACTTGATTTCAATAACTTCGAATTCTGCCATTGCAGCCGATGCCGGGTTGGTCCCATGCGCAGAGTCAGGAATTAACATTTTATGCCTTTTTTCACCATGGTCTAAGAAATATTTCCGCATAACCAGGACACCTGTTAATTCACCATGTGCACCTGAAGCAGGAGCCATTGTATATTGGTCCATCCCAGTTATTTCACATAACAATTGATTGAGTTTATACATTACTTCCAAACTACCTTGAATCATTTCGGGAAAAGAGAAAGGATGTGCGTACACAAAATTAGGCAAGCCAGCCATCTTTTCATTAATTCTTGGGTTATATTTCATAGTACAGGAACCCAGGGGATATAATCCATTATCAACCCCATAATTAAATTTAGAAAGTTTAGTAAAATGCCTGATTACATCTACTTCAGAAACCTCTGTCAGTTGCTTTTTATCTTTTTCAAGATATTTTGCTGGCAAAGAATCTTCTAATTTTATTTCATCAAAAGAATCTGAAGGTAGAGAAAAAGCAATTCTACCGGGAAAGCTCTTTTCAAAAATTAATTTCATTTTGCACCTCCTTATCGTGACAAAAGATTAGAAATATAGTTAAGTTCTTCCCTGGAAAATATCTCGGTAACAGCAAAGAGCAGACATTGTTTTAATTCTTCTTCTGAATAAAACTGCACTATTGAGAGTGGCGGTATAAAGTTGTTATCTACCAGTTTCTCTTGTAATTCTTTAATATCCCCCTGATAACTGATTAAGAATTCATTAAAATAAGGATAGGTAAAAGTATTGCTAAATTTCCCGGATTTTAATAATTCTTTCTCTAAGTAGTGTGCCTTTCTAAAATTGAGAAGTGAATATTGGTATAAGCCTTCTGTACCTAAAAGGGAAAGGTATATATTGCCAGCCATTACGTTCAAGTTGTGGTTGGTACAGATGTTAGAAGTAGCTTTCTCTCTCCTGATATCCTGTTCGCGCGCTCTCAAGGTCATAACAAAAGCTCTTTTGCCATTTTTATCCTTAGTTTCACCCACAATTCTTCCCGGTAATTGTCTGATATAACTTTTTTTTGTGGCTAAAAATGCATTGTAAGGTCCGCCTAAATGTAAATCTAAACCATAAGATTGGGTACTACCCGCAACAATATCAACATTCATATTCCCCGGAGCTTTTAAAAGGCCTAAGGACATAGCTTCTATTATTACCTGAATAAGCAAGGCTCCATCTTGATGAGTTATTTTTGTAACCTCTTCAATATCTTCAATTCCTCCCAAGAAATTGGGGCTCTGGATTATTACAGCAGCCGTATTATTATCTAAAGCCTGTTTAAGCATATCAACAGATGTCAGGCAATTTTGAAAAGGTAATTCTACTATTTTTATGTTATGAGGCTCTAAATAGGTCTTAACCGTTTCTCGATAATGAGGATGAAGAAGAGAAGAAATTATAATTTTTTCCTTGTGAGTTAATCTAATGGACATCAATGCAGCTTCGGCTGTAGCTGAAGCTCCATCGAAAATAGAAGGAATAACTACTTCCATTTTGGTTAAACGAGAAATATGACTCTGAAATTCGAAAATGGCCTGCAAGGTTCCCTGGCTGAGCTCGGGTTGATAGGGGGTATAACAGGTCCAAAATTCTTCTCTCTGCATAAGGGCTTTCGCCGCTTCAGGAATAAAATGTCGGTAAGCACCTGCTCCAATCAGAGGTTTTATATTATAGAAATCAGCATTTTTTTGAGCAATATGTACAATTTTCTCTTCTAACTCATGCTCAGAAAGGGCAGGGGGGAGATTCAATTTTCTCTTTAATCTAACTTTTTCAGGAATGCTGGCAATCAATTCTTCAAAAGAAGATACACCAATCTCTTTGAGCATTTCCCTCTGCTGTTCTTCAGTTGAAGGAATATATCTCATTTTAATCACCTCTTTCTATAATTTATTCTTTTCGGTATTCACTATAATCAGGAGCGGTCATAAGCTCTTTTATTTCGTCAGGGTTACTTATTCTAAGTTTAGCGAACCATCCATTTCCATAAGGCTCTTTATTTATCTTTGAAGGTTCATCAATTATAATTTGATTTACTTCGACAATTTCGCCACTTATTGGTGCATAAACCTCAGCTACGGCTTTGACTGATTCCACGGTGGTAATTATATCCCCTTTTCTGAGCACTGCTCCTTTTTTAATTTCTTCTACATAGACAATGTCACCCAATTGGTCTTGGGCATAATCAGTTACACCAACTGTTCCAAGATCATTTTCTACTTTTAACCATTCGTCATTTTTGCTGTACAATAATCCTTCCTTAACTTCTTTAGACATAGTAATTTTACCTCCAGATTTTTATATTTTTTTATTTAAAACAATCCAACAGTATTACCATCTTTATCAATATCAACTTTGGTAGCAGCAGGAATTGATGGTAAACCAGGCATAGTCATCATTGTTCCCAATAGTGGGTATAAGAAACCTGCCCCCACTGAGGCTCTAATATCTCTTATTGGTATCTTGTAATTTCTAGGTCTACCCTTGAGAGCAGGGTCATGGGAAAGAGAAAGGTGTGTTTTAGCCATACAGATGGGCAGGTTACCAAAACCTACCGATTCAAAAAGTTTTATATTCTTTTCTGCCTGCTCCAGGTAGGTTACCCCATCTGCTCCGTATACTTTGGTAGCAATAATTTCAATCTTCTCCTTGATACTGGCCTCCAAGGGATAAAGGTAATGGAAATTATTATCTTTTTCAGTAGCCTCTATCACTGCTTCAGCCAGCTCAAGGCAACCTTCGCCACCTTTAGCCCAGCCTTCATGTGTTACTACAGATGCAGCTCCAGCAGCAAGGCCTTTTTCCTTAACCAAATCAATTTCTGCCGGTGTATCGGTAGGGAATCTATTTATAACCACAACCGGACTAATTCCGTGCAACAAAGCAATTTTGATGTGCTGCTCTAAGTTTTCACATCCTTTTTCTACAACTGGTAAATTCTCTTGTGCCAGTTTTTCCATATCTAAAGGCTTCCCAGCTACAACCTTTATAAGTCCACCATGCATTTTTAAAGCCCTTATGGTACAAACAATAACTGCACAATCAACTTTCAGGCCACTTGTTCGGCATTTAATATTACACATTTTTTCAAAACCCATATCGGAGCCAAAGCCCGATTCAGTAACTACGTAATCAGCCAGTCTGGAAGCAATAAGATCTGCTATTACTGAATTGTTACCATGGGCAATATTGGCAAAGGGACCACAATGCATAAAACAGGGACCATGTTCTAAGGTCTGAATGAGATTGGGATTGAGGGCATCCTTTAAGAGGACAGTCATAGCGCCGGCAGCTTGTAAGTCTTCAGCAGTGATCGGTCCTCTTTCTCTGGTATAAGCTACGGTCATTTTTCCCAACCTTTCCCGTAAATCAAAAATATTGGTAGCCATAGCAAGAATTGCCATCACCTCAGATGCTACGGTAATATCAAATCCAGTTTCTCTGGGAACACCATTCTCTTTTCCACCTAATCCTACTATAATGTTTCTTAGAGCACGATCTGAAATGTCCATAACACGATTCAGGCCTATGCTGGGAATATCTATATTCATTTTATTGCCCTTTTGTAAATGGGTATCGAGCATAGCGCATAATAGATTGTTGGCAGCTCCCACAGCATGTATGTCACCAGTGAAATGTAAATTCAAATCTTCCATTGGTACTACTTGAGAATAACCACCGCCAGCAGCACCACCTTTAATACCAAAAACCGGTCCCATTGAGGGCTCCCTTAAGGTATTGATGACATTTTTACCCAATTTAGCCAATCCTTGACCTAAGCCAATAGTGGTAACGGTTTTTCCTTCCCCTAAAGGGGTTGGGGTAATGGCGGTTACATCAATATATTTTGCCTGAGGGCGGTCTTTTAATCTGTCAAAAATACCAGTTTTAACTTTTGCTTTATAGTTTCCATAAAGTTCCAATTCTTCTTCTTTTATTCCAATGGATGCAGCTACTTCTTTAATGGGAAGCATTTTCGTTTTTTGAGCAATTTCCAGATCTGATAACATACAATCCTCCTAAATACATTTTTTATTTTATATTGTTGTTTGAATGTAAAATTATATTATTATTTGTCAATTTGTGATTAGATAAAACCCTTTTAGATATGCTTATAAATAAAAAAAAGACAGCGTCTTACTTTTTTTTAAAAGACTCTGTCTTGGTACCTGAGAGATTTTTTCTAAAGTAGTAATAAGTGAAAAAATGGTCTGTGTCAAGGGACACAAAAAGAAATATGTTAGAAAATTTCCCCGTCGGTGATATAAATATCTTTCCAGAGCACTGTCCAATTCCGGTCCTTTTGCCTGAGAGTTTAGATGTATGTTCATCTTGCACCTTCGGCGTTTTTCAAAATGAAAAAGCTCTCCCGAAATCATCATCCAGTATGTATACATAATATATTAGTTAAAAAAAATAGTCAAGGGAAAGAAAAACTGTTTAAAATAACTCCCCAGTTTTGCAGCAGACTAGTCGTTCCGATTTCCAATAAAGCCCTTCAAATGAGGCGTTAGAAGCTAATTTTTTTGTCAAATATTTAGAGATAAGAAGTTGGTGATTGTAAGTGATTATGGTATAATATACTATAACATAAATGGAGGTGTTGCGA
>JAKQEP010000058.1 GCA_029556475.1 Candidatus Atribacteria bacterium | reverse complement strand
ACCGGATGTTAAGCTGTACTCCACCGCCTCTTTTTTGAATTCCTCACTATACTGTCTTCTTTTTGTTTCCATTACTCATAACCTCCATATAGTATAAATTATAGTCTTATCTGGTTGTCCAGTAAAGCGGGGGAGGTTCGTAGGGAAAGAGCCGGCACGGTATCGTTGTTCTGCAGAAGCATTGTTACGGAGGGTTGTACAGGGAAAGGAAATATACCAGATTAATAATGTTGTTGATATTATTAATCTTATCTCCCTCTTATTTCATTTTTCCATAGGGTGCTATGATTTTAATAGATTAAGAGAACCGATTGAATTTGATATTGGAGAAGAAAAGGAAAGTTATCATGCCATTGGCAGAGGGATTATGAATATTGCTCATTTACCGGTTTTTAGAGATAAGATAAGTGCCTTTGGCAGTCCTACCAGTGATTCGGAAAGGACGATGATTACTACCAAAACCGAAAAAGTTTTAATCGCCATTATCGATTTTAAAAGTAGTGATATTCTTCCAGATGCAATGGAAAAGACTATAGACTGTTTAAGACAATACGCTGATGCAAAAAATCCTCAAAGTTTAATTATAAATTAGTATTAATTTTCAACTCAGCTTCTAATAAGATGTTTCTAATCTTCTCTTTTTCCTCTTTCTTAAGAGGTAAAAGCGGCAGCCTGGTTTCCCCTCCCTTATAACCCAATAAATCCATGGCATATTTTAGACCGCTTATACCATAACTGACAGTGGTGGCATGGTTAACAGGTATCATTCTTAACTGAAGTTCCCTTGCCTCCTTTAGTTTACCTTCTTGCACTAACTGATAGAGTTCTACACATTTTTCCGGCACAAGATTAGCCAGAGCCAGAATTCCACCCTTGCATCCCAGAACAAGTGCTCCCAACAATGCTCCTGCTGTTCCCACCAGGATACTGAAACTATTATCAACTTTGTTTAGATATTGACCCAGCTGATTGACATTTCCACTGCTGTCTTTAATACCGATTATATTGGGGTGTTTGGCCAATACAGCCAATGCTTCAATGCCCAGGTTAACGCCGGTAAATTTTGGTACATTGTATAACAAAACTGGTATATCAGTATTATCGGCCACGGTGGAGTAATATTTTATCAATGCCTCATCAGTCATCTTGCTTCCATAATAAAAAGGAGTAACAATAAGGGCGGCCTGTGCACCTATCTCTGCTAATTTATTGGTAAGATAGATGGTTTCTCGGGCAGATTCACAACCTGAACCAACTATAATAACCATATCTTTAGAGACAGCTTTAATTACAGTTGAAACTACACTGATTTTTTCCTCTTCGGAAAGAAATACATTTTCCCCATTGGAACCCAGGACTACAACTCCTTTGATACCACTCTTATTTAATTTCTCCATATTTTCGGTTAGATAATTATAAGCTATCTCTTCTTTTTGGAAAGGAGTAATAATAGGCGGGAAAATTCCATTAAAATCAAGACCAGCCATAATCAAACCTCCTGATTAATCATAAGATATAAGATAAAAAATTTTTAAAACATGGCTAATTAAAGTATAAGAGAAAATATTTTTTTAGTAAAATTATTTTTTATATTTTTTATTTAATATCATTGACAGAATGTTAAAGGAAATATATACTAACTATTATTATAAGTTACTAATAGACACTACTAATAGTAGTTACTAATAATAACGTTTCTAAAGAATCGCAAGATAAAAAGAAAAGGTATACACAGAGGTGTGGCAATGTATTACAGTGAAATTGCAGGAGTGGGCAGTTATGTACCGGAGAAAATGGTCAGTAATGTAGATTTAGAGGCCTTCATTGATACCACTGACCAGTGGATTACTACCAGGACCGGAATTGCCCAGCGCAGAATCTCTACCGGTGAGAAGGCTTCCCAAATGGCGGTAAAAGCAGCTGTCAAAGCCATTAAACATGCCGCTATACCCATTGAAGATATCGATCTGGTAATACTGGCTACTATTACCCCTGATTTTTTTACTCCTTCTACAGCAAGCCTGGTTCAGGCAGAGTTGAAGCTGAAAAATATTACCAGTTTTGATATTTCTGCCGGTTGCACCGGCTTTATTTATGGAATCCAGATTGCAGATCAATTTATAAAATCTGGAAAAAGTAATTGTGCTCTGGTGATTGGCGCAGAAATATTATCCAAGGTGGTTAACTGGCAGGATAGAAATACCTGCGTCTTATTTGGAGATGGGGCTGGGGCTGTTATTTTGAAAAGGAGTAACAGAGAGGGAATTTTGTATACCTATACCGGTTCCAGTGGAGACCTGGAAGGTCTATTAACGTTACCGGCCATACCCCTAAAGAATCCTTTTTATATAGATAATCCTATATCAGACCAACCTTCTTATATTTATATGAATGGAAAAGAGATTTTTAAATTTGCTACCAATATTATGCTACAGAGCATTGAAAGGGTTTTAAAAGAAACTAAACTAACCATTGCTGATATTGATTTTATAATTCCTCATCAAGCTAATTTTCGCATTATTGACTATGTTGCCAAAAAAATTAAGGCAAAAACAGGTCAATTTTATAAAAACTTAGACCGCTTTGGAAATACCTCTGCTGCCAGCATTCCCTTAGCCTTAGATGAGATGGTAGCTAAAGGAATGTTGCAAAAAGGCAATCGCGTAATTATGGTCGGTTTTGGCGGTGGGTTGACCTGGGGTTCAATTCTCTTTAACTGGGTTAGATAAGGAGTATTTAGAATGATATATACGGTTATTAATGAGTTACTTAATATTGATTATCCCATAATACAGGGCGGTATGGCAGGAATAGCCGATGCAACACTTGCTGCAGCGGTTTCCAATGCCGGAGGATTGGGTGTAATAGGTGCGGGATATGCCTCAGAAGAGTGGATAAGAGGAGAAATCAGGAAAACCCGATTATTAACTAAAAAACCCTTTGCCTTAAATATTATGCTCTTAAATCCTGAGGCAGAAATGGTTGGGAAGGTGGCTATGGAGGAAGGGATAGAAGTCATTATTACTGGAGCAGGAAGTCCTGGTAAATACATTTCTTCCTGGAAGAGTAAGGGAATAAAGGTCATCCCTGTTATTCCTTCAGTATCGATCGCCCAAAGAATGGAAAAAATGGGAGCAGATGCTGTTATTGCTGAAGGAGGAGAGGCAGGGGGGCATATAGGGGAGATGAATACTATGGCTTTGATTCCCCAGGTAGTCGATTCAGTTACTGTTCCGGTAATTGCTGCTGGTGGAATAGGTGATGGCCGGGGAGTGGCAGCAGCTTTAATGCTGGGTGCCACGGGCGTACAATTGGGAACCCGGTTTTTAGTAGCTCTGGAATGTAATATTTCTAGAGCATATAAAGAAAAGATTTTACAGGCCAAAGATACCAGTACCATGGTAACAGGAAGACCTACCGGTCATCCGGTCAGGGTAATTAAGAATCAACTGGCAAGAGAATTTCAAAGATTGGAAAAAATTAATGCCCTACCAGAAGAATATGAGAGATTAGGGAAAGGTTCGCTTAGCAGAGCAGTTCGGGAAGGTGATATGGAAAAGGGTTCCATTATGGCCGGTCAAATAGCCGGTTTAGTGGGAAAGGAACAGAGCTGTGAAGAGATGATTAAAGAAATTTTTTATGAAGCTGAAAAAATAATCACTGAAAAAATATCTTTACTGAAGGAAAAATAATGTTTTATGTAGAGGTATAAAAAAATGGGAAAGATAGCCTTTTTATTTTCGGGACAGGGTTCACAATATGTTGGAATGGGTAAAGAATTATTTGAAAATTTCTCTACCTGTCGGGAAATATTTAGAATAGCTGATGAAACTCTCGGTCTGGATATGGGGAAACTGTGTTTTTCGGGCAATGAAGAAGAGCTGAATCAGACGGAAAATACCCAGCCAGCAATCTTAACTACCAGTATTGCTGCCTGGAAAATAATAGAGGAAAGAGGCTTTCAGCCGGATGTTACAGCAGGTTTAAGTTTGGGAGAATACTCTTCTTTAGTCTGTTCAGGTGCGCTAGATTTTACATCAGCGGTAGAGCTGGTCAGGAAACGGGGGAAATTTATGCAGGAAGCTGTGCCATTGGGAGTTGGGAAGATGCTGGCCATTCTGGGGCTTACAGATGATAAAGTGGAAAAAATATGTCTGGACGCAAGTCTGGAGGGAATAGTTGAGCCGGCAAATTATAATTATCCCGGACAGGTGGTAATAGGTGGTGAAAATAAGGCAGTTGACCTGGCAGGGGAATTGGCAAAAAGAGAAGGAGCAAAAAGAGTCATACCATTACAAGTTAGTGCACCATTTCATACTTCAATGCTTCGACCGGCATCGGAAAAATTAGCTCAAGAACTGGAAAGGGTAGAAATGAGGGATTTTAGAATTCCGGTTATCAGTAATGTCATTGCTGATTACATTGAGAAAAAAGAGTTAATAAAAGAATTTTTAAAAAAACAGGTCATGTATCCTATTCTCTGGACCAGATGTATCGTCAGAATGCTGCAGGAGGGTGTTGATACCTTTGTTGAGATCGGGCCTGGTAAAGTGTTGAGTGGTTTTTTGAAAAAAATTGACACAAATTTGATAATCAGTAATGTTGAAGATTTAAAGTCTCTAAATAATACCTTAACTATATTGGAGAATTGTGTATGTCAGGGAGTCTAAATGGAAAAACTGCCGTAATTACCGGAGGAGTCAGAGGAATTGGCAGAGCAATTGCCTTAAAATTAGCCCATTCTGGCACCAGTTTAATCGTCAACTATAATTCAAATAAAGAGGCGGCTCAGTCCTTGTTTCAAGAGGTAAATTCCTTCGGCGGCAGGATTGTAATTATCCAAGGTGATGTTAGTAACTCTGAAGATGCCCGAAAAATAATCGATTCTGCTCTTGAGCATTATCAGGGATTGGATATTTTAGTAAATAATGCCGGGATAAACAGAGATAACCTTTTAATAAGAATGAAGGATGAAGAATTTCAAAAAGTCATTGAAACTAATCTTCTGGGAACTTTCTATTGTACAAAATATGCCAGTAAAATTATGATAAAAGCCCGACAGGGTAGAATCGTTAATATCTCTTCAGTGGTGGGTATTGGTGGTAATATTGGCCAGACAAATTATGCTGCATCTAAAGCTGGTATTATCGGTTTTACTAAATCGGTGGCAAAAGAATTAGCAACCCGTAATATCACTGTTAATGCTGTTGCCCCCGGGTTTATTAAAACCGATATGACCGACAAACTATCTGAAGAACAGAAAAGAAATATACTTTCCCGTATACCCATGGTACGATTTGGCTTTCCGGAAGATGTGGCAAATATGGTACATTTTCTGGTATCTGATGAGGCAAATTATATAACCGGTCAGGTCTTTCGGATTGATGGTGGAATGGAGATGTAAAGGTAGAACAGAAAATGAAACATAGAATAGTAATTACCGGAATGGGTGTGGTAACACCAATAGGAAATGATGTTGCAACTTTCTGGGCTAATTGCCGGAAAGGTATTTGCGGTATTGGTTTTATTGAGTCTTTCGACACTTCTGATTTTAAAGTAAAGATAGCCGCAGAGGTAAAAGATCTGGAGAAACAGAATGTTCTGGATTATAAAGAAGCCAGAAGAATGGACCGTTTTACTCAGATGGCCATGATTGCTTCAGATGAAGCTTTAAAAGATGCCGGGCTGAATAGTAACGAACCTGAAAATAATTGGGGGGTCATTATAGGAACTGGAATAGGTGGCTTTTCTACTGTGGAGAAGGAAAATGAAAAGATCCTTAGCAAAGGTCCCAAGAAAGTATCGCCACTTTTTATTCCAATGGCCATTTCTAATATAGCTGCAGCAAATGTGGCGATTAAATATGGATTACGAGGGATATGCGAAAGTGTTGTGAGTGCCTGTGCCTCCGGTGCATCGGCCATACATTATGGTTATCGTTTATTACAGCAGGATAGTGCCACGGTAATTTTATGCGGAGGTTCTGAGGCAGCTATCACCCCTCTGGCTTTAGCCGGATTTACTTCCATGGGGGCTTTGTGTTCTCATAATGAACCGATGCGGGCTTCCATTCCTTTTGATGCAAAGAGAAGCGGGTTTGTTATGGGGGAAGGAGCTGGAATTGTAGTAATGGAGACATTAGAGAATGCCAGGCGAAGGGGAGCTAAGATATATGCTGAGCTTATCGGTTGTGGGGCAACCTGTGACGCTTATCATATTACTGCCCCAGACCCGGAGGGTGAAGGGGGAGCGTTAGCTATGGAAAAAGCTGTTAAAGAAGGTGGTATAGAACCTTCTCAGGTATCATATATTAATGCACATGGTACCAGCACTCCTTATAATGATCTCTGCGAAACAAAAGCCATAAAGAATGTTTTTACCGATAGTGCCTACACGATACCCATCAGTTCTACCAAATCAATGACTGCCCATATGTTAGGAGCAGCCGGTGCGGTGGAGGCGATTGTCTGTATTAAAGCGATGGAAGATAGTTTTATTCCGCCTACCATTGGATTGGAAGAACCGGATCCGGATTGTGACCTGGATTATGTTCCTAAAGAGGGTCGGGGAAAAGAATTGACCTACACACTATCCAATTCTTTTGGTTTTGGGGGACATAATGTCAGTCTTTTGTTTAAAAAATGGGAATCTTAATTAGAAGAAGGGAGAGGCGATTTGTTAAATATTGATGATATAAAAAAAATTATTCCACATCGTTACCCCTTCCTTTTTATCGATTATATAACTGAGCTGGTACTCGGAGAAAGGGCAGTAGGTTATAAAAACGTTACAGCAAATGAACCTTTTTTCCAGGGACATTTTCCACAGGAAATGATTATGCCCGGGGTATTAATCATTGAATCTTTAGCTCAAGTAGGAGCAGTAGCTATTCTAAGTCAAAAAGAGAATAAGGGGAAGCTGGCTTATTTTGCAGGTATAAATAAAGCGGCTTTTAAGAGGAAAGTGGTTCCTGGTGATTGTATGAAATTAGAAGTTGAGATAATAAAGAAAAAAGGACTTTTTGGTCTGGGTAGGGGAATTGCCACCGTAGATGGGCAGATTGCGGTAAAGTCAGAGCTTCTGTTTGCCCTGGAGGGTAAAAATAATCAGATAGTTTAGATAAGGAAGACTATGAAACTAAAGTCAATGCCTGCTTTAAAAATTAGTGATTTAGATATCCATATTCCTATTATTCAAGGTGGTATGGCGGTAGGTATCTCCTTATCTGGGTTGGCTTCAGCGGTTGCCAGTGCAGGTGGAGTGGGGGTAATCGGTACTGCGGGAATCGGGATGATGGAGCCCGATTTTAACCGTAATTATAAAGGTGCCAATCAGCGGGCTTTGCGTAAGGAGATAAGAAAGGCTAAAGAGGCGACCGATGGTATTATCGGGGTAAACATAATGGTTGCCCTATCAGATTTTGCGGAAATGTTAAATATTGCTGTTCAAGAAGAGGTGGATCTGGTGTTAATGGGTGCCGGTTTACCACTAAAAGGAATGGAACTATTGATTCCCGTCTATCATGGAGAAAAAAAGCCCAAAGTCGTTCCAATAGTTTCCTCTGCCAGAGCTGCAAAGCTAATCTTTCAACACTGGGAGAAGTGTTACCAGCATATACCTGATGCAGTGGTTTTAGAGGGGCCTCTGGCAGGAGGGCATCTTGGTTTTAAGAGAGAGCAGATTGATAATCAAGATTTTACTCTGGAAAGGATGTTGCCCGAAACAATCTCTACCTTACAACCTTATGCAGATAGATATGGAAAAGAAATACCGGTAATAGTAGCTGGTGGAATATATAGTGGTAAAGATATTTTTCATTATTTACAATTAGGAGCAAGAGGTGTGCAAATGGCGACCCGGTTCGTTGCAACGGAAGAATGTGATGCCTCTTTGGGGTTTAAGCAATCCTATATCGATTGTAAAAAAGATGACCTGGTAATTATCGACAGCCCGGTAGGGTTGCCGGGAAGAGCAATTAAAAATAAGTTTTTAGAGGATGTGGCAAAAGGAAACAAAAAACCCTTTAAATGCAGCTGGAAATGCTTGAAAACCTGTGATTTTAAGTCTGCGCCCTATTGTATAGCCTCAGCTCTGACTCATGCCCAGAGGGGGGATTTTAATAGCGGTTTTGCCTTTGCCGGTGCCAATGCCTACCGTATTGAGAAAATTATAACAGTCAATGAACTTATATCCACTTTAAAAAATGAATATACCCATACAGCAAATAAATTTTATAGTAATTAAGAATTATTTGCTATAATATTGCTTGACATTGCTGAAACCAGGTGGTAATATTTTTTTGAAAAAGTATCTTTAATTTAGTCCTGAGAGACTAGAAAGGTAATAACTTTTGATTATCGCAAAACAAGACCTAATAAAAACCAATAAAGTAAAAATGATTTTCAGGGAATCTTCCCCATTTTTTGGGGAAGATTTTTTTATATGTAATACTAATTAAAAAGTAGGAGGGAGGGTAAAAATGATTATAGATAAACTTTATGAGGAGGCACTGAGAAGCCCAATCTGTGTCGGACTGGATTTCAGAGAGCATCTATTGCCAGAATATCTGCTCGAGTCTTCAGCTAGCCTGGAAGAGAAAATAGTTACCTATAATCGTAAAATTGTTGATGCAACTAAGGATATTGTTGCCTGTTATAAATTGCAGATTGCCTGCTATGAGGCACTGGGGCTAGAAGGACTGAGGGCCTATTGCCGTTCTGTGCAATATATAAGAGAAAATAAGAAAATAGTTATTGGTGATGTAAAAAGAGGCGATATTGAAATTACAGCGGAATTTTATGCCAGGGCTCATTTTTCTGGAGATTTCGAAGTGGATTTTGTTACTATGAGCCCCTATTTAGGAGAAGATAGTATCAGTCCTTATTATAAATACCTGGAAACCGGGGAAAAAGGTATATTTGTGCTCATACATACCTCTAATAAAAGTTCTCGTGATTTTCAGGAATTATCGATAGAGGACCAGCCTCTCTACATGAAAGTTGCTGAGAAGGTTAATCAATGGGGGGAATCTTTTATTTCCTCAAGTGGCCTCAGCCTTATCGGCGGAGTTGCCGGTCTAACTTTCCCCGAAGATATGAAGAAAATTTGGGAAGCATGCCCCAATGCCTTTTTTTTAATACCAGGTTACGGAATACAGGGAGGAAAGTCAATCGACCTTACTCCGCTTTTGGAAGGGAAAAAGAGATTTATTATTAATTCATCCCGGGATATCATTGGTGCCCATAAAGGAGTTAAAGAAGATCATAATTTTGCGGAATGTGCCCGGGAAAAGGTCCAGATAATGAAAGAAGATATTCTAAAATGGCAAAAATAATTTTTAACCGGGAACTGGATACTGGTATCTATCATATTAAAATTGCTGGAAAATATAAGGGAGCTATGGGGCAATTTTATATGTTAAGAGGGTGGGAGTCTCACCATCCTGTTCTGGGTAGACCCTTAAGTATTTTTGATCTGGAGAGTGAATCAATCAGTTTTATTTATAAAGTAGTTGGAGAAGGAACTCATCTGATTAGCAGATTAAAAGAATCTGATGATATAGAACTCTTTGGACCTTATGGCAAGGGATTCCCTCCTCCCAAAGGAAGGGTAGCCCTGATTGGCGGAGGAATGGGAATAGCTCCACTCTATTTGGCTGGTCGTGAATTGTTTTTTGATTCTGAGATTGAAGTAGTCCATATCTATTTAGGTTTTAAGGAAAGAGCTATTTTAACAGACCTTTTTGAAAAGGTGTCACACAAATTGGTTATTGTTACCGGTGGATTTATTTCTCAAAAAATAAATATAAATGATTATAATTATGTTTTTGCCTGTGGTTCGGAAGAGATGATGAAAGCAGTTGTGCAACAGGGAAACTATGGAAAAACACAGGTTTTTGTCTCTTTAGAAAAAAGGATGGGATGTGGTGTAGGTGCCTGTCTTTCCTGCACCTGTCAGACTGCTAAGGGGAACCAGTTAACCTGTAAGGATGGGCCGGTATTTCCCGGGGAGGATATCTTCTTTGAGTAATAGATTAGAGATTAAATTTGGAAATATTATTTTTAAAAACCCGGTTGTCACTGCTTCTGGGACCTTCAGTCTGGATTATGAACAACATTTTAACCTTTCCCAATTGGGCGGAATTTGCAGTAAAGGGTTAACCCGGTATCCCCGAACAGGGAACAGAGGTATAAGAATTTGGGAAACAGCCTCTGGAATAATGAACAGTGTAGGACTGGAGAATAAGGGAATTGACTTATTTAATAAGCAGGATTTACCCCTTTTAAAAAAATTGAAAGAGCAGGGAGTGAGGATTATTGCCAATATAAATGGTTCAACTAGGGAAGAATATATTGAGGCAATAAATCATCTGAACAAAGAAGAGATCGATATGCTTGAGCTGAATATATCCTGTCCCAATGTAAAAGAAGGTGGTATGTATTTTGGAATGACCTCTTCTACTGCCAGAGTGCTGGTGAGACAGGTCAGGGCTGTTACAAACCTACCTCTCATAGTTAAATTATCTCCCAATGGTGACGATATTGTTCAGATAGCCCAATGTTGTGAGGAAGAAGGTGCTGATGGACTATCCTTAGTTAATACCTTTAAGGCTATGGTTATTGAT
>JAKQEP010000007.1 GCA_029556475.1 Candidatus Atribacteria bacterium | reverse complement strand
AGAATTATTAAGATGTATTTCTATTGCTGTCTTAAATCTGTAATATTAAATGACCTATCACAGTCTGATACTTTGACTGTAATTTAATTTCCAAAGATTATGAGGTAAGGAAAAAATACCCACAAGTTGTTGACACTAACACAATTTGAGATAAATTTGACAGATGAGACGATTGTATGCTAAAATGTTTTGGTGTGTTTTGTGATATATTTCACAATATAAAATAAGGGGAAAATTGCTATTTCATCCTTAGTTTCAATTGAGAGACAATTTTGATGGGAAAATTTTAAAGAACAACATTGTTCCGAAAAAACGAGAAAGATATGAACTAGAATAACTAATTATAGCTGTTAGCATAGTTAAAAAGAGGGTATTGTGAAGATAAAAGAGATTGTTGATATTTTAGATGCTGAAGTTTTGACCGGAGAGGATTTACTTGACCAGGAAATTGAACAATTTGCAGCAAGTGATCTGTTAAGTGATGTCCTTGCTTTAACCAAGGAAAATTTTTTACTCTTAACCGGTTTAACCTCTCAGCAGGTAGTGAGAACTGCTGAGATTGCTGGAGGAGTAGGAGTAGTTTTTGTAAGGGGTAAAGCCCCTGAACAGGAAGCAATCGGACTGGCTCGTTCTCACCACATTCCACTTTTGATGACCTCAAAATCACTGTTTGATTCTTGTCAGGCAATTGTTGAGGCAATGATTGATAAAGAAAAAAAATGACTATTTTACATTCCAGACAAAAATTAACTTTAGCCAATGAGCTGATTTATGAATTAAAAGTTAAAGATGCCATGACCAGAGAAGTTATCTCATTTAGTGAAGATTCCACCTTTCGTGAGATTCAAATGTCTTTGAAAAAAAACAGGATTTCCGGTGTACCCATACTTGATGAGAAAAAAAATGTCATCGGTATGGTCAGCATTGATAATGTAATTACTGCTTTAGACCATGATTATGTCAATGATAAAGTAAAAGAGTATATGACTAGAGATGTGATAACTATTCCTCAAAATTTTTCTCTTGTTTCTGCTATCAAGAAGTTTGAAAAATATAAATTTGGCCGATTGCCAGTAACAGAGAATTCCCATTCTAAAAAAATGGTTGGAATTTTGACTATGGGTGATATCTTAAATCTGTTGCTCTTGAGTATTCAAACTATTGCTGAGAAAGTTGAAGAAAAGGAAGATAGAGATTCTCAGCTTTCTGAACAGTTAATTGAAAAGTCTCAGGAGAAGCCACTTCGTTTTGAAGTTAAAAAAGCTGATTTCGATAATGCCGGAAGGGTAGCCAGTATTATAAGAACATATCTGCAAAGATTGAATATAGACAAAAAGACTACCCGCAGAGTGGCCATTGTTTGTTATGAGGCAGAGATGAATATCAGCATCCATTCATTGGGAGGGTATATTTCAGTAACACTGGAACAGAACAATATTATAATTACTGCTGTTGACTATGGGCCAGGTATCCCTGATATAGATGAGGCTATGAAGCCGGGATTTACAACCGCCTCTGAACAGATAAGGGCTTTGGGGTTTGGGGCAGGTATGGGATTGCCAAATATCAAAAAATGTGCTGATCAGCTGGAATTAGAATCTTCGATGGAAACCGGCACCATTTTAAAAGCAGTCATCCGTATAGGAGGATAAAGATGAAATTAAATCAGATCGTAGACCATTGTTCACTAAAGAAAGTTGTATTTCTTTCAGATGAGGATATAAAGACTGGTTATTGTGGTGATTTGATGTCAGATGTTATTGCTCATGCTGATAATGAGAGCATATGGGTCACAGTTCAAGCCCATAAAAACAGTATTGCAGTAGCATTAATAAAAGATATCAAGGCCATTGTCTTTACCAATAATGTAGAAATAAGTATGGAACTGATAGAAAAAGCAAAAGAAGAAAAAATCAACTTGTTCAGCAGTAAGAATAACTCTTTTCAGATATGTGGATTATTGTACCAATTATTGGAGGGTAAGTATTATCAAGATTGATTTACATATCCATTCTTCTCTTTCTGCCTGTGGGGAAAATATTATGTCTCCACAAAATATATTGAAAAAGGCAGAACAGAGTGGATTAAATCTAATTGCCATTACTGATCACAACGCGATTGCACATTCTATCTTAATCAGTGAAATTAAAAAAGCAAGCCCGGTTAATATCATACTCGGAGTCGAGCTTACTACTAAAGAAGAAGTTCATTTATTGGGTTATTTCCCGGATGAAGTAAGTATAAGAGAGATGGGGGAAAAGATAAACGAGTATTTACCCCAAATGGAGAACAGGGCTTCTTTTTTTGGTGACCAGCTCATCTATGACCAAGAGGGGGAGATAGTTGAAATAGATTGCCTGTTAAGACAAAATGCTCTACAAATAAGTTTAGATGAGTTGGTAAAACTCATTCATCATCTTGGTGGATTGGCTATCCCTGCTCATATTTACAGAGATTATTGCAGTATAAAGAGCCAGATTGGTTTTTTGGATCCCAAAAGTGAGTTTGATGCTGTTGAATTATCAAGATATGAGTGGATAAAAAAGAAGTGTAAAATCGGGGATTTGATTGAAGGATTTCCGGTTATTAGCGGTTCAGATAGTCATTTTTTAGAAGATATTGGAACATTTTTTTTCGAAGTAGAAGATGAGCATTATATAGTTGATTTTGATTCATTAAAATATTTTTTAAGAAAGATAAAAATTGAAAGATTTAGCAGACCATCTTTTTGATATTTTAGAAAATTCAGTGAATGCCGGAGCAAATGAAGTTATTGTAAAAATAGCTCATACTAAGAGTTATTTTTTTTGCTCTATATCTGACAATGGAAAAGGAATTAACGGTCAGGAAGTATTAGACCCTTTTGTCACTTCCAGAAAGACCAGAAGAGTAGGATTAGGCCTTCCTTTATTAAAAAGAGCGGTGGAGGACACCTGTGGGTATTTAAAGATAATGAGAATAGATGAGAGTGGTGGTACTGCTCTTCAGTTTAAAATGTATCTGACCCATATTGATGCTAAGCCTCTCGGCGATCTATCCAGAACTTTTTCAGATATCTTCTTTGCCTGGCCAGAACTCGCCCTAAAGCTGTTTAGAATAGAAAATGATACTGAAAAACTGGTTTTAGATTTCCAGGAATTAAGAATTGAAATTGAGAAAGGACAAAAGGATTACAGCAATATAAGAAAACACATTCAAGAGGTATCCCAAAAAGAGTTAAGGATATAAATAGAATATAAAATACATTTTAAAAAAATAATGTTTGGGGAGTAGGAGTTATGAAAAATATTGAAGAACTAAAATTGATGCGGGAGAAAGTAAAACAAGATCTGAGGTTGAGGTCAGGGCAACACCGGATCAAAATTGTGGTTGGAATGGGCAGTTGTGGAATAGCGGCTGGTGCCAGAGAGGTTATGAATGAATTTGTAACCTTGATAGAAAACAGCAAAAGATCTGATATTATAGTTACGGCATCAGGTTGTTTTGGGTTTTGCGCTCAGGAGCCTATGATTCATATCTATGTTGAAGAGCAAAGGCCGGTAACCTATCGAAATGTTGATATAGAAGCGGCAAGGCTAATCTTTAACGAACATGTTTTAAACAATAGAGTAGTAGAACAATATCTATTTTCAAAGGGGAAAAAATAATGAATGAAACAACTGTTATTAAAAATGAAGAATTGACCGCTGAAGAAAAATATCAGGAATTGGGTAACTTTATTAGGGAAAATAGAGAAAAAAGAGGCTATTTAATCCCAGTTTTGTATAAAGCGCAATCTTTGTTTGGTTACTTACCTAAAGAAGTCCAAAAATTCATTGCGGATGAGATGAATATCTCGGTAAGTGAAGTATTTGGAGTGGTAACATTCTATTCCTATTTTAAAACACAACCTGTAGGAAGGCATACTATTACTGTCTGTATGGGAACAGCCTGTTATGTGAGGGGTGCTAAAAAGATTTTAGAAGCTTTGGAAGATAAGTTAGGAATAAAGATAGGTGAAACAACAGAAGATCTGAGGTTTACCTTAGGAGAACAGCGTTGTTTTGGCTCCTGTGGAATGGCACCTGTCATTATGATTGACCAGGATGTTCATGGTCGGTTAACTGCCAGCAAATTAGATGCAATATTAGAAAAATATAAATAGTTAAATAAGGAAAATAAGGAGTAGATTAATTATGAATAATATAAGAACACAGCTTCTTCTGTGTCATGGTACTTCCTGTATGTCTAATGGAGCAGCGAGAGTGAGAGAAGCATTGGAAGAGGCATTAAAAGAGGCTAATCTGGAAAAAGAAGTAGAAATAATACATACCGGTTGCATGGGTATCTGTGAACTGGGACCTATTATGGTGGTCTATCCCGATGGTGTGTTTTACCAGCAATTAAAACCAGAAGATGCCCGGGAAATTGTACAGGAACATATTTTAAAGGGAAGAGTGGTACAGCGGCTTTTTTATAAAAAGCCTAAAACAGAAGAATTAGTGGCTATGATGGAAGACATTGATTTCTTTAAATTGCAGAGAAAAATTGCCCGCAGAAACTGTGGAATCATCGATGTTAACACTATTGATGATTATATCGGGGCAGATGGTTTTATGGCTTTAGCCAAGGTATTGACAGAGATGACCCCTCAGCAGGTTATTGACGAAATTAAAAAATCAGGATTAAGGGGCAGAGGTGGAGCTGGCTTTCCAACAGGATTGAAGTGGGAATTTGCTGCCAAAGCATCCGGTCAGCCAAAATATATTTTATGCAATGCAGATGAAGGAGACCCGGGTGCATTTATGGACCGCAGTATGCTGGAGGGGGATTCCTACAGCGTATTGGAGGCTATGATGATTGGCGGTTATGCTATCGGTGCTAACCAGGGATATATTTACGTTCGAGCGGAATACCCCTTAGCTATTGAAAGATTAAGAATAGCTATTAATGAGATGAAGAAACATAATTTACTCGGTAAAAATATCCTGGGAACTGGCTTTGATTTTGATGTTGAAATTAGATTAGGAGCTGGAGCATTTGTCTGTGGTGAA
This sequence comes from Candidatus Atribacteria bacterium, assembly GCA_029556475.1. GTDB lineage: Bacteria > Atribacterota > Phoenicimicrobiia > Phoenicimicrobiales > Stramentimicrobiaceae > Stramentimicrobium. Next base: position 62,262 of record JAKQEP010000007.1, on the reverse strand, counting down.
GAGACTGCCTTAATGCACTCCATTGAAGGTAAGAGGGGAGAGCCCAGACCAAGACCACCTTTCCCTGCCAACAAAGGGCTATTTCAATCTCCTACTGTTTTAAACAATGTAGAAACCTTAGCCAATATACCTTATATAATTCTTTATGGAGCTGAAAACTTTGCTTCTGTGGGAACTGAAAAGAGCAAAGGGACCAAGGTATTTGCCCTTGCCGGAAATATTAACAATACCGGTTTAATCGAAGTTCCCATCGGCATTACCTTAGGTGAAATTGTTTACAATATTGGCGGGGGAATTCCGGGAAATAAAAAATTCAAAGCTGTTCAAATTGGAGGACCATCAGGTGGCTGTATTCCGGCACAGCATCTCAATGCAGTAGTTGATTATGAATCATTAAAAGAACTTGGAGCTATTATGGGCTCAGGCGGGTTGATAGTTATGGATGAGGACACCTGTATGGTTGACATAGCCCGCTATTTTATGGAGTTCATTCAGGATGAATCCTGTGGAAAATGCACTCCTTGCCGTGAAGGGACCAGGGTGATGCTGGAGATATTGACCAGGATTTGTGAAGGCAAAGGTAAGATGGAAGATTTGGATACCTTAGAGGAATTATCTTATAGGATTCAGGATACAGCTCTTTGTGGTCTGGGGCAGACTGCTCCCAACCCGATCTTGTCCACCTTAAGATATTTCAAACATGAATATATTGAGCATATCAGAGATAAGAAATGCAGAGCTGGAGTTTGCGCAGAATTGGTATACGCGCCCTGTACTAACTCCTGTCCTGCCTCGGTTAATGTATCTGCCTATCTGGCTTACACTAAAGAAGGACAATATGAGAAAGCTATGGAGGCGCATTTAAGAACAAATCCCTTCCCGGCGGTATGCGGAAGGGTATGTCCTGCATTTTGTGAAACCAGATGTCGTCGAAGAGATATTGATGATGCTGTCAATATTCGTGCTGTAAAGAGATTTATGGCAGATCAGGTTGATAATTATCTGGCCTGTTTCCCTGAAAAAAATAGGAAAAATGGTAAAAAAGTTGCCATCATCGGTGGTGGTCCTTCCGGACTCTCTAATGCTTATTTTCTAACTATGTTAGGATATGAAACAACCGTATTTGAAGCCCAGCCAAAAGCTGGCGGAATGTTGACCTATGCCATACCTTCTTACCGTTTACCAAAAAATATTGTAGATAAAGAAATTCAGGCTCTGATAGATTATGGAGTTGAGATAAAAACCAATACAATTGTGGGAGAAGATATCACTTTAGATCAGCTTAGAAAAGAAGGGTATCAGGCATTTTATATTTCAGCCGGTGCCTGGGATTCTATTATGCCTGAGATGGACAATTTGGAAAACCCCAGAATTTTCAGCGGTTTAGAATTCTTATCCAGATTTAACAGAAAAGAGAAACTCGATGTTGGTAAAGAAGTAATGGTAATTGGTGGGGGCAATTCAGCTATTGATGCTGCCAGAACTGCTAAAAGGTTAGGAGCAAACGTTACTATTGTTTATCGAAGGACCAGAGAGGAAATGCCTGCTGATGAAGCTGAAATAAATGAAGCAGAAAGAGAAGGTATTGCCATTTCTCTATTGCAGAATATAAAATCAGTAAAGTCTGAAAACGGTTATCTGGAAGTTGAACTGGTAAATATGAAATTAGGGGATTATGATGCTTCAGGGCGACGCAGACCTGTTGAAAATAAGGGTTCCAATTTTAATAAGAGAGTTGATTCCCTGATCTTATCCATCGGGCAGAAGCCTGCCCTTTCAGAATTGTTCAATAATGGAGAAGTAAATCTTAATCGTGATCAGACTATTTCCACTGAAAAAGGTATAACTAATATAAGAGATATATTTGCCGGTGGCGATGTCGCATTAGGACCTGCTACAGTAGTTGAAGCCATAGGTGATGCTCAAAATGCTGCTGAAGCAATTGATTTTTATTTAACAGGCAAGAAGAGAGTTTATCCCTGGAGGGTGAAATATCCTATCAACGTGGACTTTGACCCCGAAGCTGACCCGGTGGATTATGCCCGTTCACATGATAATCTCATCCCTGTTGTCGAAAGAGGTATCCATGATGAAGTGGAGAAAACCTGGAGTAAAGAGATAGCTTGCCGGGAGAGCAGCAGATGCCTGCGTTGTGAATACAGAGAAGACTAATTTTGAAGAGAAAGGAAGGAATGGAATAAGATAAAATGAAAGCTACAGAAATAAAAGATAAAAAAACAGAAATACCTATGGTTCAAGTTACAATAAATGACCAAAAAGTTATGATAGAACCAGGCTCTACAATTCTGGATGCTGCCAATAAAGCCGGTATAAAAATACCCACATTATGTGCTATGTCAGAGATAAATCATTATCCAGGATCCTGTCGTATGTGTGTGGTAGAGGTTAAAGGTCATCCCTGTCTGGTAGCCTCATGTGTTTACCCGGTAAATGAAGGGATGGTCATATATACTCATAGCGATAGAGTGGTTAATGCTCGCCGGGCTGTATTGGAATTGTTATTAACCACACACCCGCTGGATTGTATGACCTGTGAAAAAAATGGAGAATGTGATTTACAGGATTTGGCCTATGAATTCGGGATTAAAGAGTCCGGCTTTGGCAGGAAGGAGAGAAATCTTCCCATTGATAACAGCAACCCTTTTATTTTAAGAGATTTAAATAAATGCATTCTTTGTCGGAGATGTGTTGAAATATGTAATGAAATTCAGCAATCAAGAGCCATTGGATTCGGCTTTCGTGGAACAAAAACAGAGGTAATAGCCGGTTTGGGCCACAAATTAGGGCATGAGACCAAAATGACCATTGGTTCAAAAGATAATCCTGATTATTCCAATTGTGTTTCCTGTGGCCAGTGTGTTGCGGTATGCCCTGTTGGAGCCTTAACTGACAAAGCAGCTGAAGGAAAAGGAAGGGTGTGGGAATTTCAAAAAGTCCATACTACCTGTAATTATTGTGGATGTGGATGCGGATTTGATTTAAATATTAAAGACGGAAAGGTAGTTAAAGTAACTTCCAATTCTGATAGTATAGTAAATGGAATTAATCTTTGTGTGAAAGGTCGTTTTGGAAATGACTACATTCATAAAGAGGATCGCTTAAAAACTCCGTTAATTAGAAAAAATGGTAAGCTGGAACCCGCTTCCTGGGATGAAGCGCTTACCTTAATCAGTAATAGGTTCCAGGAGATTAAAAAAGAGAGCGGCAGTGATAGCCTGGCCGCACTTTCTTCAGCTAAATGTACTAATGAAGAGAATTTTCTCCTTATGAAATTTGCCCGGGCTGTTTTTGGAACCAATAATGTGGACCACTGTGCGCGCCTCTGTCACTCTGCTACGGTTGCCGGTCTGGCACAATCTTTTGGAAGTGGAGCTATGACCAACTCTATTAAAGAGATTGCCAACGCACCGGTAATCTATCTGACCGGTTCCAATACTACTGAGAACCATCCTATAATTGCTTTGGAAATTAAAAAAGCAGTTACCAAAAATGGAGCAAAATTGATTGTGGCAGACCCCAGAGAGATAGAATTAGTTAAATATGCCACACTCTGGTTAAGACATAGGCCTGGAACTGATGTGGCTCTCTTTAATGGTTTAATGAATGTCATTATCATGGAAGGACTGGAAGACAAAGAATTTATTAAAGAAAGAACAGAAGATTATGAAAAGTTGAGAGAAGTAGTCTTAAAATATACCCCGGAAATAGTAGCAAAAATTACCGGTGTGCCGGCTGAAGACATTAGAAAAGCTGCCCGGATTTATGCCAGTGCTGAGAGTGCTTCTTTAATCTATTCAATGGGAATTACTCAGCACAGCACCGGTACTGACAATGTAATGTCTACGGCTAATCTGGCCATGTTAACCGGTAATGTTGGAAAAGAAAATGCCGGTGTAAATCCATTGCGCGGGCAAAGCAATGTTCAGGGTGCCTGCGATATGGGAGCACTGCCCAACGTCTATTCCGGTTATCAGGCTGTTACTGACCCGCAGGCCAGAGAGAAATTTTCTAAAGCCTGGGGAGTGGAACTACCAGATAAAATAGGATTAACGGTGGTAGAAATATTAAATGCTGCCTATGATGGTAAAATCAGAGGAATTTTTGTAATGGCTGAGAATCCGGCTATGTCAGACCCGGATTTGGCACATGCCCGTGAAGCTCTGAAGAGGGTTGATTTTTTAGTGGTATCTGACATATTTTTGACCGAAACAGCTGAGGTAGCTGATGTGGTATTACCCGGAGTTACTTTTGCTGAGAAGGATGGAACAATCACCAATACCGAAAGAAGAGTGCAGAGATTCCATAAAGCTATAGAACCTTTAGGAGAAGCCAAGCCTGAATGGCAAATAATTTGTGAGCTGGCTCAAAAAATGGGCTATCAAATGAGTTATAATAGCCCTGCTGAAATTATGGAAGAAATTGCCAGTTTAACTCCTATTTACGGAGGGATTCTCTATCCCAGATTGGGAAAAGAGGGCCTGCAATGGCCCTGTCCCAATATGGAACATCCGGGGACCAGGTTTTTACATAAGGATAAATTCAGCAGAGGAAAAGGAAAGTTTATCCCAATTGAATTTAAAGAGGCGGTTGAACTGCCCGATGAAGAATACCCGTTAATCCTAACTACAGGAAGAGTATTGTACCATTTCCATACCGGAACAGTTACTCGAAGGTCCAAAGGGTTGAACGAGATTTACAAAGAAGCATTAGTGGAAATCAGTCCCCAGGATGCTCAGGAACTAAACATTACTGATGGAGAAATAATTGAAGTTGCCTCTCGCAGAGGAAAAGTTAGGGCAAAGGCTAAAGTTACAGAAAAATCAGATGAGGGAGTGGTATTTATGAGCTTCCATTTCCATGAAGCTGCGGCAAATTTGTTGACTATTGCAGCTCTTGATCCCATTTCCAAGATACCAGAATATAAAGTATGTGCAGTTAAAGTTAAAAAAATATCCTAAAAATATAATAATATATTGTCAAAAGAGGAGGAAATCAAATTGAGTCCAGAGAAAGAAAATATTCAGCTGGTACAGGATGTAGCAACACCATGCAATGCACCTGCGGCAATTGCCAATGCTTTTTGCACTATTGGCAAGACCAAGGCAAGTCTATCACTGGCTAAAATGATTATTTTAGGTATTCTAGCCGGTGCTTATATCAGCTTTGGAGCACAGCTTGCCACTATGGCCACTTATGATACAGCAAAATATGTCGGTGATGGTATCGCCAAAGTTCTATTTGGCAGTGTTTTTTCTGTTGGCTTGATGCTGGTAGTTATTGCTGGAGCAGAATTGTTTACCGGAAATAACTTAATAGTGGTAGGTACTTTAAACAAAAATATAACCGTAGAAAAATTATTAAACAGCTGGTTTTGGGTATATATAGCCAATTTTGTTGGTTCTTTGCTGGTAGTATGGTTAATGTATCTTGCAAAACTTTGGACCACCGGAAATTTTGCTGTAGGGGCAAGAGCTTTAGCGATAGCAAATGGTAAAGTCAATATAACCTGGGGTGCAGCAATAGCCAGAGGAATTCTCTGTAACTGGCTGGTGTGTCTGGCAGTATGGATGGCAGTAGCAGCTAAAGATGTTCCGGGAAAAATCCTGGGCATATATTTTCCCATTATGGCTTTTGTAGCCAGTGGTTTTGAGCATAGCATTGCCAATATGTATTTTATACCTATGGGAATTCTACTCAAGAACAATATTTCAGTTGTAGAAGCAGCCGGATTAACAGGCAAGCTTGACAAGCTAAATATAAGCGGACTTTTGTTTAACAATTTGTTACCGGTAACCATAGGCAATATAATTGGTGGAGCCTTTTTTGTAGCTACCCTGTATTGGTATGTCTATTTAAGGGAGAATAAATAGTTTAAAAACCCAATTAAAAGAATCAGAAGGGGTTATACTGTCGCAGAAGGTATAGTATAGCCCCTTTTTTGACCTATCAGAAATCTTCTTAATTATTACCGACCATTAATTAACCCAGGTTTATGAGTAAAAAAATGTTTAAAAAGAAAAAACACACTCCCTTTTCAGTCTTAGTCTTAGCCGGTGGCAGAAGCAGTAGAATGGGATTAAATAAAGATAAAGGCCATATGCAATTTAAAGGTACCAGTCTGATAGAATACGTTCTTGTCAATATCCTATCTATCGAAGGAGTAGACAAGAATAATGTTATTATTGTAGGACCAAAAGAAAAGTACTCCAGACATGGATTTACTGTGGTAGAAGACCTCTACCCACAAAAAGGTCCACTGGGGGGAATTTTTTCCGGCTTACAGTATTCGAATACATTTTATAACCTGGTAATAGGATACGATATGCCCTTTGTTGAGTCAAAATTAGTTGAATATATGCTTAGCAATAGTAAGGGTTATGATATGGTGATTCCGACCTACGGTAAGGAATTGTATGAACCTTTATGCGCTATTTATAGTAAAAATTGCCTGAAGACTATGGAGCAGAATCTAAAAAATAATATATTGGCAGTAAGGGGAATTTTCCCTCGTTGTAAAATACGCTGGATCAGAGAAGAAGAGATCAGAATATTTGATTCGGAATTACATTCTTTCTTTAACATTAATTTTCAAAGCGATTTTAAAAAAGCAGAAATACTGCTCTACCAAAGAGGTAAAAATATTGGTAAGGGATAGTTCAAGCAGGAAAATAAAAATAATTCGTATAGAAGATAAGAAGAGACTCAGTATAACAGACTTAACTGCCCGGGAAGTTGAATTAACAATTCTGATAAATAACCGTAAGCTCATATCCTTAAACTGCAGTCCGGGGAATTATCAATTCTTAGCGGTAGGTTTTTTATATACTAATGGCATAATAACTGGAAGAGAAGATATAGTATCTATAAAAACTGGTGAAAACAAAGTCGATATAACATTAAATAATACAGTGATGCCAGTTGAGAAAGAGATTAACCTTCATTTGCCCATAGGCTTTTTAAAGCCAGGAACAGTGGCAGAATCAAAAAAATTATATGACAAAGAGAAAAGAATCATCATTAAATCAGATACCATTTTTACTCTCCTCAACCACCTGCAAGAGAAAGCTTTTTTGTTTAATAAGACTGGTGGCGTACATAGTTGCGCTCTGGCAGATAGGGAGGGTTCCCTGTTATTATTCTGTGAAGATATAAGCCGTTATAACACCGTAGACCGTATACTGGGGGAGGCTTTGTTAAAAAACATAAAGGTAGTAGATAAGATTCTTCTTACCTCTTGTCGCATTACTGAAGGAATATTGAAAAAAATCATAAATGGGAAGGTTTCCACAGTGATATCCCGTTCGGCTGTTACTGATAATGCTGTCAAACTTGCTCAAGATGCGCTAATTACATTAATCGGTTTTGCACGGGATAATAGAATGAATATTTACTCTTTCCCTGAGAATATAGTTGATTAATAAAGACAAAACCTAAAAAATAAAACCTGCAAATTCAATCTATCAAAAAATATTTTGAAAAGAGAGGTTATTCTTATGGTTTCAGTTATCGGTTTTGTTATTTTGCCCCTAACAGTGCTGGCATTATTTGGCTATACTTTTGAGGGTAATATCGTAACACATGGTTATTCCTGGTTGTTTTTTCTTCAGGCAATCCTGTTGATTGGTCTAATCTATGGGATTAATAGTGAGAGGAAGAGAGAAGTTGGAAAGAAATATTCCTTTGATAACATAGATTTTTATAACTTCATTACCCTTCTTATTGGGGCATATCTTTCTTTTGTTTTTAATAATTATCTAAAAATGGGTCCTGTGGTTGCCTCAGCCCTGGTTGGGGTCTTGTCTGCCCTAATGGTCCCAAAATTTGCTGTTCCGGCCTATTGTGGTTCCTTTGTAGGTATGGCATCCTGTATTCTTTTTACTACTCATGTTTATCTCGCTTTCGCTGCTATAGTTGCCGGTATGGTCTTTGTTCTATCCAAAAATGTATTTAATGGATTTGGAGGAAAATTAGGAACCATTGCTCTAACCGGGTGTATTATAGCCTCCTTTTTTGCTGATAAGAAGGTTATAGACATAAGCCCTATTCCAGCTTGGGATACCGGAAAGTATTTGTTATTATACTCGGTTATTGCCGCCGTTATTTCCTATGTGCTAAATATAAGGCTTAAATACGGGGCAGTTACAGGTTCAGGAGTTGTAGGCTTGTTAGCAGGACTGATTATGCCTCAGATTTTTTCTGAAATAGGGGGAAGTGCGGCAGTAATGATGATATGTGCATCATTTGTGGGGATGTCTTCACAGGCCAGGCTCCCAAATGAATTATATGTTGCCCTTGCTGCTGTATTGAGTACCTTTCTTTTTATCTACAGCTCTCCTTATTTTTGTGGAACGGGTGGAAAATTAGGTACAATTGCCTTCATATCGTGTATTATAATTAAAGGATTTCTTGATATACTGGAAAAATATAAAAATAACCAATAAGGGGATTGAAAGAAAAAGTAATACTATCTTTGTTGGAAAGTGGTAGAATGAATTTAAAAAAATCTGATAAAGATACTCCAGATAATGTTCTGGCAATAGATCCGGGTAGAAAAAAATGTGGTATAGCAGTTATAAATAATGAGATGAAATTAGTAGCAGGGAAAGTAATTGATAAAGAGAAGTTGATAGGGGAACTGAAGTTCTTCCTTGAAAAGTATACGATTAAAGATATAGCCATAGGCGGAGGAACTAATTCTCAGGAGATTTTTAAAATTGTAAAAAATCATTTTTCAGATATAAGATTGACCACTGTAATTGAAAAAGATAGTACCATGTTGGCCAGAAAAGAGTATTTTAATTATAACCCACCAAGAGGATGGCTGAAACTTTTACCCGCTTCTCTTCGTATACCTCCCTGTCCATACGATGATTTTGCTGCTTATATAATTGCCAGAAGGTTTTTATTGGATTACCGGAAAGATACCGGACTGTAGAGCAATATCCAGTCAAGTTTACCCTATATTTATATAAGTTTTAAGGAAAAGATGAAGACAAGATTCAAGGTTACCATATATGGAATAGTGCAGGGGGTGGGATTTCGACCTTTTATTCATAAATTAGTAAAGAATTACCATATTTATGGCTGGATTCGAAATTCCAATAGAGGAGTTGAAATGGAAATTGAGGGGAATAAATTCGACTGCTTAAAATTATTTGCTGAGCTGAAAAAGAATACCCCACCCTTAACTCTTATTGAAAAAATAAAAATTAAAGAGTTGCCCCCTTTAGGTTTTTCCGAATTTATCATAAAAGAGAGTAACTCTGACCACAAACATCCCCTTATTCTTATGCCCCCTGATATCTCCATCTGTCAGGATTGTTTGAGAGAGTTAAAAGATCCATCTAACCGTCGCTACCGTTATCCTTTTATCAATTGTACCAATTGCGGACCGCGTTTTACCATTATTAAAGATATGCCTTATGATAGAGATAACACTACTATGCAGGATTTTTCTATGTGTAGAGATTGTCTTGAGGAGTATCATAATTTAGTTGATCGTCGCTACCATGCAGAAGCCAATGCTTGCCCGGTTTGTGGTCCACAAATTTATCTATATAAAGGGGAGCATAAAATCAATGTTACCAATCCTATTCTGGAAGCGCAAAACAGGTTAAAAAAAGGACAAATAGGGGTAATAAAAGGGTTAGGGGGTTTCCATCTTGCCTGTGATGCTCAGAATAGAGAGGCGGTTTCCAGAATAAAAAATATAAAGAAAAGAGATCAGAAGCCCTTTGCGCTAATGGCTGAAAGTGTAGTAAAAATAAAAAAATTTTGTTTTGTATCTGCTCTAGCTGAGAGGTTTTTGGAGGGCAGGGAAAAACCTATCGTGCTTCTTAAAAAGAAAAAGGCGTTCAATCTGTCGCCAGACATAGCACCGGGGAATGCCTATCTTGGTTTTATGCTGCCATATACTCCCTTACATTTTTTATTATTAGAAAAAAGCGATCTGGTCCTGGTTATGACCAGTGCCAATTTCAGCGATGAACCGATTATTATTGAAAATGAGGATGCTTTTCAGAAGCTATCCAAACAGGTCGATTTTCTGCTTATACATGATCGGAAGATTTATAACCGCTGTGATGATTCTGTCTTAAAGATAGCTGGCAACCTTCCTATCTTCATTCGTAGATCAAGAGGATATGCTCCTTTCCCAATTCTGCTCCCCAAAAAATCAAAATCAGTACTGGCTTTAGGACCTGAGGAAAAGAATACAGTATGTATCACCCAAGACCGTTATGCCTTCCCCAGCCAGCACTTGGGTGATTTAAAAAAAAGTGAAAGCTTCCAGGCATACCAGGAAGCTATCGGACGCCTGATGAAGGTATTTCAGTTTGAACCTGAAGTTATTGCCTGTGACCTGCATCCCGATTATCTTTCCACACATTATGCTCAGGAGCTGTCAGAACAGTTCAAAGTCCCTTTGATAAAAGTTCAACATCACCATGCGCACATTGCCAGCTGTATGGCTGAAAACCATATTAAGGGAAAAGTAATCGGAGTTGCTTTAGATGGTAGCGGATTCGGGCAGGATGGTTCTATATGGGGTGGGGAGTTTCTAATAGTGTCTACCAAGGAATTCACCAGGGTTGGTCACTTAAAATATACGGCTCTGCCCGGAGGAGAGCAGGCTATACTTCAACCATGGAGAATGGCTTTTAGTTATCTCTATTCCTTTTCCGGGTGGGAAGCTGATTCCATTTATCTAATATTAAAAGAAAGAAGATTGAAAAAAGATATCCACCTGTTACAACAGATGGTAGACAAGAATATAAACTCACCACTCACCTCCAGCTGTGGAAGGTTGTTTGATGCGGTTGCCTCTCTGATTGGGTTGAGGGATGAGGTGGATTTTGAGGGACAGGCAGCTATGGAACTGGAAGCCTTGTGTCAGCCTAAATATAAGGAGAATTATAAATATCAGATTATTTATGAAAACACCGGCTGGGTTGTGGATAGTGGAGAAATGTTCAATCAGATAATTTTTGATTTGGAAAGAAAAGCTTCTTTAAACCGGATTGCCACTCAGTTTCATAATACAATTACCGATATTATTTTCTCCCAATGTGTTAAAATAAGAGAAAAATTCCATATTAATTATGTCGTTCTCAGTGGAGGAGTTTTTCAGAATAGCTTCCTCTTGGCCCAAACCATAAAGAGATTAAAAGAAGAGAATTTTAAAGTAATGATACATAAAAAACTTCCGCCCAACGATGCCTGTATTTCTCTGGGCCAGGCAATTGTTGCTGATATAAGGATTAGGTCTGTAAGAGATCACTCTTAGTTATAAACCACAGTATAATGTATTGGAAAATATAGAAGGAGTATCTGTATGTGTCTTGCGATTCCTGGTAAGGTTTTAAAAAAAGTCAATTCTATAGAGGCAGAGGTTCTTATAGGAAAGATCAAAAAGTTGGTAAGGATTGACCTTTTTCCTGAAATTAAAGAAGGAGATTATGTGCTTATACATGCCGGATATGCCATTACCAAAATCGATCCTGAAGAGGCAAACGAGATAAACCAGCTCTGGGAGGAGATGCACTCTTGAAATATTATGATGAATACAGGGATAAAAATCTTTGCCAGCTGATAATAGAAAAGATTAAAAAATTAACAAAAGAAGAAATAAGAATAATGGAAGTCTGTGGTACCCATACCATGTCCATTTTTCGTTACGGCATTAAAAATCTTTTACCGGCGAATATTAGTTTGATTTCAGGACCCGGGTGTCCGGTATGTGTTACTCCCATTAATGAAATAGACCATATGATATCACTTTCTGATATGGAGGAAACCATAATAACTACTTTTGGAGATATGATTAATGTCCCCGGCAGCACTTCCAGTTTAAAAAAGAAAAAAGCTGAAGGGGCAGATATCAGGGTAATATATTCTCCCCTACAGGCGTTGGGGATAGCAGAGCAGTTTCCTCAGAAACGAGTCATTCTGATAGGAATTGGTTTTGAAACAACCATACCATTGCTAGCCAGTACTGTTTTGGAAGCAAAGAAGAGACGGATTGACAATTTTTTTCTGTTCAGCCTGGCTAAATTAATGCCTCCGATTATCAAAACGCTATTGGAGAGTAATGAGGTGAAGATAGACGGAATGCTCTGCCCCGGGCATGTCAGTACTATTATTGGCACCAAACCATATCAATTCATTCCTGAACGTTATGATATTGCCTGTGTAATAGCCGGATTTGAACCGGTTGATATCTTAAATGCCATATACCATATTATTGAACAGAGGATTAAAAAGATTCCGCAGGTAGAAAATAAATACAGAAGAGCGGTGAGGGAAGAAGGAAATCCTTTAGCCCTTGCTTTAATAAACCAGGTATTTTTAACGGTTCCTAGTGAGTGGAGGGGCATCGGTATGGTGGCAGAAAGCGGCTTAGAGCTGAGACCGGAATTCTCTAATTTGAATGCCCGTAATTTTTCGGTAAAAATAGAAAGAGAAAGAGAGAATGAGTTGTGCAGATGTGGAGATGTCTTAAGGGGAGCTATTACTCCCAGGCAATGTCCTCTTTTTAGAAGTGTATGCACTCCTGAAAATCCTGTAGGGTCATGCATGGTTTCCAGTGAAGGGACCTGTTCAGCTTATTACCGGTATAATTAACGGTGAGAGTTTAATATCGGCTTAAGATTTTAAGTTTTGACAGTATGTTTTATAAATATAGAATAAAACCCAGAAATTAAAAAAGCAAAAATTTTGAAAATAATAACATAATAGTTGTTAGATTATATCATTAATCAAAAAGGTTAGGAAAATGACGGAAGATATTATTACTCTTGATTATGGAAGCGGCGGGAAATTAAGCAATCAGCTTATTCGCTCCCTTTTTTTAAGATATTTTAATAATCCTTTCTTAAATCAGCTGCATGATGGAGCAATATTACCACCATCAGATAAAAAAATTGCCTTTTCCACAGATTCATACACTGTGAGCCCCATATTTTTTAATGGAGGAGATATAGGTAAACTGGCAATACATGGTACTGTAAATGATTTAGCTATGTGTGGGGCTATTCCAAAATATCTTAGTGTATCACTGATTATTGAAGAGGGTACCTCAATGTATGCCCTGGAACAGATTACCTCCAGTATGGCTGAGGCGGCACAACAAACCGACATTCTAATTGTTACCGGAGATACCAAGGTGGTAAATAAGGGTGATGTTGATGGAATATTTGTAAATACCACAGGTATTGGTTATATTGATTTAGATGTTGATATTAATCCCGCCAGGGCACAGGTCAACGATTTCATTCTGATCAACGGTCCCATCGGAAATCATGGTATCAGCATACTTGCCTCCCGCGAAAATTTGGAGCTGGAAGAGAGTATACCGAGTGATACTGCCCCACTGGCAGATTTGGTTCAACAGATGTTGTCCATAACCAGAGAGATACATGTGCTGCGTGATCCTACCAGAGGAGGTCTGGCTACTGCTTTAAATGAAATTGCCCAATCTTCTCAGGTTGAAATAGAAATTGGGGAAGTAAAAATCCCTATGGACGAGGCTGTAAAAGATACCTGTCAAATTTTAGGTTATGACCCTCTCTATTTAGCCAATGAGGGGAAATTGATTGCCTTTGTGCCAGAGCAATATGCAGAAAAGGTGTTAGAAAAGATGAAAAAAAGTTGTTATGGAGAACAGGCGGCTATTATAGGGAGAGTAGTTGCCCGGGGGAAGGCGGAGGTATATCTTCTAACTGAAATCGGTGGAAAGAGAATAGTGGGAATGCTTAGCGGAGAGCAGCTTCCCAGAATATGTTGAAAATCTCAATTGCTATATAAATAATTGAGATTGAAATTTCAGGTCAAATAAATTAAGATAAGCTGTTAACTGTTCTGTCTTTTAAAATCTTTACTATTTATTCTTATTATATAGATTTCTAAAAAGGAGCTGAATTGCCATGAGTCACAAAAACGAGAGTCCCCCGGTAGTATTGGCTAAAAGAAGCATTATCTATTATTTGCAAAACAGAAAAAAACTTCCTCTTCCTGCCGATCTGCCCAAAGAATTGATGGGGAAGCAAGCAGGGGTATTCGTTTCTTTAAAAAAAGAAGGAAGACTGAGGGGCTGCATTGGTACCTTCCTTCCCACAAAGAGTAATACTGCTTTGGAGATTATAGAAAATGCTGTAAGTGCAGCTATACGTGACCCCAGGTTTTGTCCGGTTACTCTGGATGAAGTGGAAAGCCTGTCCATATCAGTTGATATTCTTACTGCTCCGGAAAAAGTGAAAGATATCAGCCAGCTCGACCCCAGGAAGTACGGGGTGATAGTCAGTTCAGGTTATAAGAAAGGTCTTTTGTTGCCTGACCTGGAAGGAGTAGATAGTGCAGAACAGCAGATAGATATCGCCAGGCAAAAAGCAGGGATATATACAGACGAAGATTTTTTCATTGAAAGATTTGAAGTAAAAAGATATTACTGAATACAGAGAATTACTTAATGTAAAAAATTTAATATTTTTACAATTTCACAAAAATGATATCATATATTCTATATTCTTTAAATACGGAAATATTAAAAAATCCTTATAATTCAAAAAATATTAACCAAAAGGGGCTCAATAAATGTTTAACCTTTCATTTTCTCTATCACTTTCCCGCAACATTGGTATAGACCTTGGCACCAGTACCACTCTGATATATGTTAAAGGAAAGGGAATTATTTTAGAAGAACCTTCCATAGTGGCATATCAAAAAAATGACAATCGAGTTTTAAAAGTGGGGAAAGAAGCCAAATTTATGATTGGCAGAACACCAAAAGGTGTTTACACCATTCGTCCATTGCAGTATGGTGTGATTGCCAATTTTGAAGTGACTGCTGAAATGCTCCGCTATTTTATAAAACAAATATTTTCCCGTTATCAGTTTATCAAACCCTACATCACTATTTGTGTTCCCTCGGGTGTTTCTGAAGTTGAAAAGAGAGCAGTTTCTGAAGTTGCTTATGAATGTGGTTCGAGAAGAGTATTTTTGATTGAAGAACCCATTGCGGCGGCTATTGGTGCCGGATTGCCTGTTTTTGAGCCCATGGGCAATCTGATTGTAGATATTGGCGGAGGTACTTCAGAAGTGGCGGTTATCTCTTTGGGAGGAATCGTGGTAAGTGAAATAACTAAGGTTGCCGGTGATTATTTGAACCATCAGATAATCAAATATGTCAAGGAAAACCGTGGTCTTTTCATTGGAGATCTAACTGCGGAAGAGTTAAAGATATCTCTTTCTAAACGAAACGATATAAGTGAAGAGGATTATAAAGAAGATTCTTTTGAAGCAAGGGGCAGGGACCGACTCACTGGACTGCCTATTAAAATAGAACTAACCAAAAATGAATTAAAAGAAGCTCTCTATGATTCAGTTGTGGAAATAGCCAGCACAGTGAAGCTGGTTTTAGAGAAGACCCCTCCTGAATTAATTTCTGATATTATCAATAAAGGGTTAATTATGACCGGAGGAGGGTCTCTTTTGTCAGATTTAGATAAATTTATTCAGGAGCAAATAAAAATCCCTGTTTTTGTGTCCAAAGAACCGCAATACTGTGTAGCCAAAGGAACAGGAGAAGCACTGGAAAACTTTGATAGTCATAGTAGGGTTCTCATAAAGACTTCCAGGAGCAGGTGATGGGAAAATAATAAATAAGGTGTTTTTAATTTGCAAAGATACTTCTGTACGATGTACTGTTCATTGTATTTTTACAGAGTTTAAAATAGGAGTGGGGAGTGTTTTTATTGAAAAAGCTTTCTAAAGAGAGAAAAGCCTTTGCTGTGTTTTTATTCCTTTCCTTATTATCAGCTTTGCTTATTACTGTTGATTACCATGGTAAGGGGTTTTTAGGATTATTGAAAGACACAGGCTTTTTAATACTAAAACCAGTAAATAAGATTGTTCAGAATACCCAGCGCCATTTTGTAAAATACTATCAGATGTTTGCTGATGTGGAAAGCATTATTGAAAAAAGCGGGAAATTAGAGCAAGAAAACCAAGAGCTTTTACAAGAGAACGCTATTCTTAAAGAAAAGCTGACTGCCTATGAACGGATAGCAAAAATGGTGCAGTTTAAAGAATATTATAATTATGAGATGATACCGGCTCAGGTAATTGGCAGGGAACCAGACAATTGGTTTCACAGCATAATTGTAGATATGGGGAGTAAAGATGGTATTGAGATTGATATGGGAGTGGCTACCCACAAGGGCCTGGTGGGAAAAGTTATTCAGGTGGAAAGAAATACCTCAGAGGTCCTTCTGTTAATCGATCAGGGCTGTTCAGTAGGTGCTATGGTTCAGAGACCGAGAGAAGTGGGGGTAATAAAGGGAGCTACCGAAAGTGTCTATTGTTATCTTGATTATGTTGCACACGATGCTGATGTCCAACTCAATGATGTTGTGGTTACCTCAGGTATGGGTAGTACTATTCCAAAAGGAATTAATATTGGGCGGGTTGTGGTTATTAAAAAGGAGAAACATGACCTTTTTCAAAGAATTTTAATCAAACCGGATGCTGACTTTAACAAATTAGAAGAGGTCTTTATCGTCAAATCCCCTGACTATGAGAAATGAATGAGGAGTAAATTCTGATTTATGAATAAAGTTGAATCGATAAGAATGACTAATGGTCTGCGACTTATTACTTGCCCTATGCCACATATGCAATCTGTCTCCATAGTGATAGGAGTCAAAGCCGGTTCTATCTATGAAAGAAAAGAAGAGCAGGGTATTTCTCATTTCATTGAACATATGCTCTTCAAAGGCACTGAAAAGAGGAAGAATACTTTAGAAATATCCCAGGCTATTGAACAGTTGGGCGGAGAAATAAATGCTTCTACTTCAGAAGAATGCACCTTCCTTTACAGCAAGGTATTGCATAACAATTTTATAGAAACGCTTGATGTGCTGTTAGATATTTTGAATAATTCACTCTTTAGAGAAGAAGATATAGGTCAGGAAAAAAAGATAATTTTGGAAGAGATTAACAAATATCAGGATATCCCGGAAGACTGGATTACTTTTTTAATAAATAAACTGATGTGGAAAAATTCGGTATTGGGACAGAATGTTCTGGGAGAAAAGCAAACAGTGCAAAGATTTAACCGTAATCTGTTGTTACCCTATTTTCAGGAAATGTATCAGCCCCAAAATATGGTTATTACCATCACCGGGAATTTCTCTTCTGACATAATTGGCGATATGATGGGAAGGTTTTCTTTTCCCGGTAGTAACATTATACCCAGAGAAATATCCTCTTTTGAGAAAGAGCCAAGTAAGGTACCGGAGTTAAAAATAATAAGCAAAAAAGTCAAACAAGCTCACCTCTGTTTTGGTTTTGAAGGTATTTCCAGGTTTCATCCTGATAAAATTACTATGGACCTCTTGAACATAATTTTGGGCGGAGGGCTTGGTTCCAGATTATTCCAAGAGATTCGTGTCAAAGAAGGGTTGGCCTATGACATACATTCCTATTCCCAGTATTTTGACCAAACCGGCTCTTTAAATATCTATGCTGGAGTAATCGCAGATGAGCTATCGCACAGTATCCAGAAAATTTTGGATGAATTAAAAAAGATGAAAGAGTGCCAAGTCAGTGAAATTGAGTTAAAAATTGCTAAAGAAATTTATAAAGGAGGTTTATTGCTAGGGCTGGAAAACACCTTAAGCTATGCTTTTCGTCTGGGAAGTTATGCTCTCTTGTACAACAAGGAATATGATTACAAGGAGATTATAGAAAAGATAGAAAGTATTCAGGTAGAGGATATCAGGAAGCTTGCCGAAGGCATCTTTCAAAATCATAAGATAAAATTAGTGGCTTTTTCTCCCAGCGATATTAAAATGAAAAAAGATAAGCTTCTTCCTATATTAGAAGTTTAAAGAAAAGGTATATCAGATGCCCCTGGATTTAAGAGTAGGAGATATAATCAAACTAAAAAAGAAACACCCCTGTGGAGGTTATCACTGGGAAATTGCCCGAACAGGAATTGATATTGGATTAAAATGTCTTTGTTGTGGAAGAAAAGTATTGGTACCAAGAGCAAAGATTGAAAGAAGGATAAAACTTATCATTAAACGGGATTAAATGTTTTAGAATAAATATAGTTTATAGTTCATAGTTTTTAGTTTATAGTCAAATCACCAATGACTATCTCATTTCTTTTGATGTTTTATGTAATACTGTCTCCCTCTTTTAATACAAACGATGTACAACACACAACTAATTTGTCACTGTGCGCTGCGAAGCAGCGCGGCAGTCTCATCTACTTTAGCCCACACTCTTTTCTTTCTATTTACCAAAAACCAAAAACTTTAAATAATATTCTTGCCATCTAAAAAACAGAATGCTATAATGATAAAGCATTTTTCCTTGCTCCTATCTAAAATAGCAGGTAGGGGCTATTAAGACCAAAAGGAGGTGAGTAAATGCGTAATTACGAATTAGTGATTCTATTTGACCCCAATCTTCAGGACGAAGAAAAAAAAGCCTTACTGGAAAAAATCCATCAAACAATAAATACCAATCAAGGAAAAATAATAAAAATAACTGAATGGGGCAAAAGAAAATTAGCTTATGAAATTAAGAAATTTCAAGAAGCCCTATATGTAGTCATTGATTTTGAACTGGAACCAAATAATATTGCCAATCTTGAAAACAGCATCAGATTTGAAGAAAAAATAATTAGATATCTTCTGGTTCTTGGTTCACAAAAAGTCACTAAACCCCACGAAGAGCAACCGCAAGTTAAAAAATAAATTTTTAATATAAATTTAATACCATAAAAACTTTGCTGTTGGGTAATATGTTGAAATTATTTAAGCAATCAAGATTTTGAAAACAGGAAGGAAACGGTGAATGATAAAAAGAAATAGTTATCGAGGATTACGGGTAAGAAAAAAAATTTGCTACTTTTGTGCTGAAAAAAAAGAAGCAGACTATAAAGATGTTGACCTTTTAAATCGCTTTATAAGCGATCAGGGAAAGATTTTACCACGCAGGGTTACCGGAAATTGTGCCAAACATCAAAGAATTTTAGCTATGGCAATAAAAAGGGCCAGAGAAATTGCTCTATTGCCCTTTGTCAATCGTTAGAAAATATTTCAAGTATAACAGTAAAGGAGAAGCAGTACAGAAGGGGTTGTTTGTTTATTGAGAGACCGTATGTCAACTAAATCAATTGTTGAAGGAGCTTTTCTTTCAGCGATCACAGCGTTACTTTTTTTAGCTAGTTTTTATATTCCTTTGCTGGGAACTTTAATTAGCTTTTTATGCCCTTTACCAATAATTATTTTGTGTTTGCGCCATAATGTGAAAGTGGCATTGCTGGCACTTTTTATCTCCTTTTTTTTGGTTACGCTGGTAGCCGGACCCTTTCAAGGATTAATTGCAGTATTGGGTTTTGGGATATTGGGAATTACCTTAGGTATAGTTATAAAGAAAAAACTATCCATCCTGGAGATTCTTTTGATAGGCAGCTTTGCCTCTTTTATTGCCAAAATACTATTAATGTTCATAGGACTCTGGCTGATGGGTGTCAACCCTTTACTGCTTGGGTTGGAACAGATTGACCAGGGTATCAATCAAAGCCTGAATTTTTATCAGAATATGGGTATTAATCCCGAACAGTTGGAAACCTATAAAAATTCTCTTTTACAATCCTTAGAATTAATTAAAATAGCCTTCCCGGCAATGCTAATACTTAGTTCGGTCTTTGATACGATTATTAATTATTGGGTAACAGAGAGGATACTGAAAAGATTGGGTTATTCGATGGAACCATTTACCCCATTCCATCAATGGCGGGTAGGACACTCTTTCTTTTGGAGTTATCTGCTGGGAATGTTTCTGCTAATTATTAACACAAAATACAATTTGCCAGTATTGCAAAGGATAGGGGTGAATATTCAATTATTATTCTCTATAATATTTTTAATTACTGGTTTGGCTTTGATAGCCCATCTTTTTCAATATTATAAGATTAAACCTTTTTTCTTCTGGGTAACCTGCGGTATTGTCTTTATTCAGCCCCTGCTCTCATTATTGGTTACCTGGATTGGAATACTCGATGTTTGGATTGATTTTCGCAGGTTATTTTTTACAGAAAAGAGAAATGATTAGAAAATGATAAATACAGAAATAGAAATATTAGGGAAAAATGTTTTCTCACAAACTTCAGGGAGGTACATCCGATGAAAGTTATCTTAAAAGGAAATGTAGACAATTTGGGCTATATTGGCGACGTAGTTGAGGTGAACAAGGGATATGCCCGAAATTATTTATTTCCCAGAGGCCTTGCTATTGAACACTCCAGTGGCAATTTAAAATCTATGGAACATCTTAAGAAAAAAGAATGGGAAAAAAGAAATCGGGAATTATTGGAAGCCAAAGAGCTGGCAGCTAAGCTTAATCAACTGAATATTGTATTTAAAGCAAAGGCAGGGAAAGATGGAAGGTTATTCGGGTCAATAACCAATAAGGATATTGCTCAATATTTAGCAGAAAATTACCAGATAGAGATTGATCGCAAGAAGATTGAGTTTAATGAAACAATGAAAAAAATTGGAGATTACCCGGTGACTATTCGTCTGCACAAAGAAGTTGCCACCCGTTTAAATGTCATAATAGCTCCTGAGGAAGAAACAAAGAGGGATGACAAGGTCTCGGGTGAAGAGATAAAAGGTTAAGTAAAATAGAATAATTAGAGCAAGAACTATAAAGGTCTTTTAACCAGAAAAGGAGAAAAGGAGATGGAATTAACCAGAAGTGCGCCTCAAAATATTAGTGCAGAACAGGCTACTTTGGGTTCTATTCTTCTGGAGAAAGATTCTATATTAAATTGTGTAGAAATATTACACTGGGAAGATTTTTATAAAACTGCTCACCAACTTATTTATCAATGTGCTTTGGACTTATTTGAAAAAAATCAGGCAGTAGATCTGATTACGCTAACTGAAGAACTTAAAAAAAGAAAGCAATTAGATGATGTAGGGGGGGCTTCCTATCTGACAACTTTAATGGACAGTGTTCCCACAGCTGCCAATGTAATTTATTATGCCAGAATAGTTGAAGAAAAGGCAATTCTGAGAAAATTGATTAATCATGCTACACAAATTGTGACTATGGGTTATGAAGAACAGGAAGAGGCACGAGTGCTGCTTGATAAGGCGGAAAACCTGATTTTTGATGTTTCTCAACAGAAGATTTCCACTTTCTTTAGTCCTATTAAAGATTTGCTAACAGAAAGCTTTGAAAAGATTGAAGATTTATACCATAGTGGAAATTTTATTACCGGGGTGCCTACTGGTTTTGCAAAATTGGATGAGTTGACTACCGGTTTCCAGCCATCTGAATTAATCATTGTTGCCGGAAGACCATCTATGGGGAAAACCGCTTTTTGTATGAATATTGCTCAATTTGCGGCAATGCAGCATAAAATACCAGTAGCTATCTTCAGTTTAGAGATGTCAAAATCTCAGATTGTTCAGAGAATGCTCTGTTCTGAAGCTCGTATTGATACCCATGCTTTACGCCGGGGAACAATGCCGGAAGAAGATTGGCCAAAGCTGTCTATGGCTGCCGGAAGATTATCTGCTGCCCCCATCTTTATTGATGATTCTGCCGGTATATCCCCTTTGGAAATCAAGGCGAAGGCTAGAAGATTAAAAGCTAAATACGATTTAGGGCTCATATTGATTGATTATCTCCAGCTAATACAAACTGGACTAAGGGTAGAAAATCGTCAGCAGGAGATATCCCAAATATCCCGTTCCTTAAAAGGGCTTGCCCGGGAATTGAATATTCCCGTAGTAGCAGTGTCACAGTTATCCAGAGCAGTGGAACAGCGCTCCAATCAACGTCCCCGTCTTTCAGATTTAAGAGAGAGTGGAGCTTTGGAGCAGGATGCTGATGTAGTAGTTTTTATTTACCGGGAAGAATACTATAAACCAAAAAGCAGTAAAAAAGGAATTGCCGAGGTAACCATTGGCAAACAAAGAAATGGACCTACCGGTACTTTAGAATTGGCCTTTTTAAAAGAGTATACCCGCTTTGAGAATTTAGCCAGAATTCTGGAAGAAGATGAGTAAAATGGATAAAGGCTATTTTAGTAATTTTTTTTCTGAATTTATCGTTGACACTTTTTATAAAATATTGTAACATTGAAAAGCAATCAAAAAAGGCATTTGAGTCATATTTGCGGGCCGTTAGCTCAGTAGGTAGAGCATCTGACTCTTAATCAGAGGGTCGCAGGTTCGAGGCCTGCACGGCCTACCAATCATTGCCTCCATCGTCTAGGGGTTAAGGACACCGCCCTTTCACGGCGGCGGCAGGGGTTCAAATCCCCTTGGAGGCACCATTTATTTTAGAATAATTGTAGGCAATAAGGTTTTTAGTTCATTGTTTTAAGTTTTTAATGAAGAATAAAGAGGATATCCTTTAATGCTATGAATGTTTGACCAAAAACTAAGAACTATAAACCAAAAACTTTAATACCAAATACTACGACAAACGACTAAATACTAATAACCATTTTATTATGGGCGGATAGCTCAGTCGGCAGAGCACCTGCTTCACATGTAGGGGGTCACAGGTTCAAGTCCTGTTCCGCCTACCATTTTTTATAAAAAATATTAAAATTCAATATAATAAAACATCTTTCCTCAATACGCTTCCTTCCCTATTTTCCACAATGGATAGCTCTATCCTCATAATATCTTACTGATATATTACCGCAATTGCGTTTAACTCAAAAATTGGTTAAAAAATATTTAAGCCAGATTCTTGTTTTTTAACGTATTGAAAATAATAAGGTAACGCAAACTAATGATTAATAGAAATTATCTATAGATAATGTGTCAAAAGTAACTCACAAACTCTCGTCCGGGGCACAATCTGGAAAATTAACCATAATTAAAAAAATTGACTTAATAGTCGTAGTATGTTATTATCATAAAGTGATTATTCGTAATAATGAAACCATGTTCCACAATATGGAATTAAGGAATTAATCATTTTATGAACTCAGTAGAAAAAACCATTCAAATCCTCAATTGCCTTAGCGATACAGACGGTAAATTAGGAGTTACTGAGATAAGTTCAAAATTGTCCATTCCTAAAAGTACAGTACACCGTATTTTAAAATCTTTAATGAAATATTCTCTGGTCAGCAAAGACCTGGAGACCTCCAAATACAGATTAGGGATACAGCTATTAAGATATGCTCACTCCTTTTATAGTTCCTTTGATTTAAGAGAATATTCTAAAGATATTCTAAAAAGAATCAGTGAAAATACTGGTTTGACTACTTTTTTAAGTATATGGCAGGATGATAATGGGATTTGTATAGATTCGGTAAGCTCCTCACATAAACTTGGTTCCCGAAACCTCTTTGTAGAGGTTGGTAAAATAATGCCCTATCATTGTGCCGCTGCCTCTAAAATACTCCTGGCTTACCAATCACCGGAAGAAATCTCCAGAGTAGTTAACAGCACGGAATTAAAAAGATATACTTCCAAGACCATAACTGAACCGGAGACTCTTATTATCCATTTTAAAAAGATTCAAACTCAGGGTTATGCCATCTGTGATGAAGAGCTGGAAGAAGGAATCAGGGCTATTTCTGCCCCCATTAAAAATGTGAATGGAAAGATTGAAGCCAGTATTACTGTTGTGGGATTGTTGGGTAAAGTTCCGGTTAGGAGCAATAGTTTTCTTATTCAACTGGTGGTAGCTGCCGGTAATGAAATTTCTAAATTGATAGGTTAAGACTATCAGATAAAAAAATTATATAATAATAAAATATAATAATTAAAAAGAAGGGAAGTATCAAAATGTTAAAGGGTAAAGATATTTTAAACACTGCTCAGTTTTCAATTGACGAACTAAGTTTAATTATGGACACCGCTGCAGATTATGAACAGAAGGTCAAAAATTATGAAATAATCAGGGATATGGATGGAAGGGTCGTTGCCTGTCTGTTTTTTGAACCAAGTACCAGGACCAGACTATCCTTTGAATCAGCTGCCAATAGGGTAGGAGCCAGAGTTATCAGTGTTTCCAGTGCCGGTAGCTCTTCCACAGCCAAAGGTGAAACTCTGGTTGATACTATCAGAACAATAGATGGATATATAGATGTTATTGTTATGAGGCATCCTGAGATTGGTTCAGCCCGTATTGCCGCAGATAATGCCCGGCATCCGGTTATAAATGCTGGTGATGGCAGTGGACAGCATCCCACCCAGGCTCTCTTGGATATCTATACTATCCGAAAAGAGAAGGGTTCTTTAGAAGGGCATACCATAACTTTCTTAGGAGATTTAAAATATGGTAGAACTGTTCATTCCCTGGGTTACTTTATGACTATGTATAAGAATAAAATGATTTTTGTTTCCCCGGAATCTCTTCGTATGCCCGAAGAATTAACGGCTGATTTTAGAAGTCGTGGAGCTGAAATAGAAGAAACTGATAATGTGTCAGAAGCCCTTTCCAGGAGTGATATAGTTTATGTTACCCGTATACAGAGAGAAAGATTTAACAACCCTGAAGAATATGAAAAACTAAAAGGTTCCTACATTATTGACCGGAACACTATCAATAAAGCTAAAAAAGGAATTACTGTTCTCCATCCCCTGCCAAGGGTAGACGAGATTTCAACTGATCTTGATGATTATGAAGGAGCAGCATATTTCCGCCAGGCTCATAATGGAATCTTTGTTAGAATGGCTTTGCTAGCACTGGTCAGTGGTGTAAGATAAAAAGTTTGTTTGGTTCCTTTTATTTCCTTGACTGGCTTATAAAAAGAACCTATAAAAAATGAAAAGATTGGGAAATGAATGAAATCTGCTGAAAATAAGCCTTTATTTGTTACAGGTAAAGTATTAGAGAATAGAAATATTAATGGTGATTATTTTGAAATAGTTATTGAGGCACCTGATATAGCCAGGAATGCACGACCAGGCCAATTTGTAATGCTCTCCAGGTGGAACATTAATAACCTTTTTCTAAAGAGACCATTCAGTTTTTATCAGATTGATGCTGAACAGGGAAGATTTGCTATCTTATATAAAAAGATCGGGAAGGGTACTGAAATATTATCGCAATCAAAGAAAGCAGACCAGGTAGAATTGATTGGGTCCTGTGGAAATGGTTTTTCCCTTCCTGAAAATGTAGGGAAAATTGCCCTGGTTGCCCGGGGAATAGGAGTAGCTACTCTTCTTCCTTTAGCCATAGAGGGTAAAAAGAAGGGATTAGAGATTTACAGTTTCCTGTCCGCCCGAGAAAAAAACTTATTACTGGGACCAGATAAACTGGGGCCACTCTCTTCCCATATTTTTTATACCACAGATGATGATTGGAAAGGAACAGATGGGAAGGTGACTTTTTTCTTAGAAGAATTACTTAAAAATAACAGAACGGATTTTGAAGCCGTTTATGTTTGCGGTTCAAAAAGGTTAGCAAGGCATATAAGAGAATTACAGAAAGAATACCATTTTGCCGCTTATATCAGCCTGGAAGAACGAATGGGCTGTGGGATAGGTGCCTGTAAAGGTTGCGTCATAAATACTATTTATGGTTATCAAAGAGTTTGTAAAGAAGGGCCGGTTTTTCCTTTAGAAGAGGTAATTTTAAATGAATAATAAAGTGGACTTGTCAATAAACTTAGGCAATCTACAGTTAAAAAATCCAGTTATGCCTGCCTCTGGTACTTTTGATATCAGAGATACTATACTCAACAAAGAACAGCTGAACTCTTTAGGTGCCATCATCACCAAAAGCATTGCCTCACATAAAAGACTGGGTAATCCCGGTCCCCGCATCTGGGAAACAGAAGCCGGAATGATGAATGCGGTAGGAATTCCTGCTGAAGGATTTGAATACTTTAAAGAAAACATATTACCCTTATTAGAAGACTTTTGTGTACCAATTATTGTAAGTATGGTGGGAGACTCCATTACTGATTTCTGCCAGCTGGCAAAAAAATTGGATAATTTTGAGAAGATTTCAGCCTTGGAGATAAATTTATCCTGCCCAAATCTAAACGATGGTTTATATTTTGGTACCAATAAAGATGTTTTGGGAGATTTAATTTATCAGCTTAAAAAGAATACTGGAAAAGTGGTGATGGCAAAGCTATCTCCTAATGTAACTGATATTACCGAAATGGCTCTGACAGCTGAAGAGGCAGGTGCAGATATTATCATTATTGCTAACACTTTCCTGGGTATGGCAATAGATTCAGAAAAACTAATACCGAGGTTAGGGAATAAGGTGGGGGGGATATCAGGTCCGGGCATTAGACCGATTATTGTGCGGATGATCTGGGAAGCCAGCCAAAGGGTGAAAATACCAATTGTTGGGGTAGGAGGAATTACCAGCACCCGGGATGCCCTGGAAATGTTCTTAGCAGGAGCTAGTGCCGTTCAGGTTGGAAGTGCTAATTTTAGCAATCCTTATGTAATGCTAAATATTATTGAAGGGATTGCAGGGTATCTCAACAAAAAAAAATATAAATCAGTAAAAGATATTGTTGGTTTGATAAAGTAGTGTTCTATATACTTTTGTTCTATTTATAACTATTGCTAAAATTGAAAATTCAAGGAGGAATTAAATGGGATTGGGTTTGCAGATGTTCGTCAATGCGCTTCTTTTAGGGGGGTTGTATGCATTGATGGGAATAGGATTTTCTTTGCAATGGGGGATAAGCGGCATTATTAATCTATCCTATGGCGCTATGGTATTGCTCGGTTCTTATCTCTCTTTAATCATTTTCAATATGTTTCATATAGACCCCTTCATCAGTATGTTTGTTACCGGGGCTATATTGTTTTTATTAGGTGCTTTTATATATCGATTCACACTTCAGCCTCTCCTTAAAGGCGGTATTGTCTTTACTCTTATTGTTACTTTTGCCATCAGATTAATAATAGAAAATATAATACTTCTGGTCTGGTCTGCAGACTATCGTACTATCAGGGTAAGCTATGCCGGAAGCAATTTCCAATTTTTAGGAGCCTTTGTTCCTTTAACTAAATTTTTGACCTTCATAATAGCCGGGGTGATTATCTATCTTACCTATCAGTTTATGATGAATACTAAAATTGGGAAAGGGATACAGGCAGTCGCTTTAGATAAAGAAGGAGCGATGGCAGTAGGGGTTGATGACCAGAAGATGTATTTAATAAATTTTGCCCTGGGCACTGCCCTGGGAGGAGTTACGGGAACCCTATGGGCAACCATTTACAGCTTTTCTCCTCATGTTATGGATGTAATAATAGGCAGGGTCTTTATTATTGCCATTTTAGGGGGGTTAGGGAATATCTGGGGAGCTGCTGCCGGTGGGCTATTATTAGCCTTTGTAGAAACATCAGGGGCCATCTTTATAGGCTCTCACTGGCAGGAAGCTATCGGACTGGTCATAATGGTTCTGGTATTACTATTAAGACCACATGGTTTAATAGGGAAGAAATTCTTTGGTTAGTCATTATTAGGGAACTATTTTTAAAGGAAGGAAGTGTGAGATAAGTGATAGCACAAAATGACAGAAAATTAAATATAAACATAATTCTGATTGTTGCTGCCCTTATAATCTTTATTCTATTACCCAATTATATTTCTGGGTATTATACCCGTATATTCACAGCAATTTTTATGTATGCCACCATTGCCCAATGTATCAATTTAATGTCTGGCTATATGGGATATCTACCTTTTGGCCATGTTATGTTCTTTGGCATAGGAGCTTATATAAGTGCCATTTTAATGAAAACCGGGTTACCTGTTTTTGTAGCAATTCCGGCAGCCTGTTTTTGTGCCATTGTGATTAGTATAATTTTAGGTTTTCCAGTACTGAGATTGAGAGGACATTATTTTGCCATCGCCACTATCGGTATGAATGGAGCAATAATGACAGTTGTGCAGAATGCCACTGAAATTACCGGGGGAGCCAGAGGAACAACTTTTCCTATTATTACTGTCCCGCCTGCAGTTGTTTACAAATATTTTTACCTGGCAATGTTTGGACTGATGGTAATTACATCATTGGTAATGAATATGATTGTCAATTCAAAATTTGGTTTCGGGATTCGAAGCATTAAAGCAAATGAAGATGCAGCTAATTCTATGGGAATAAATACCACTTTTACAAAAGTGTCTACCTGGGCTATAGCTGCTATGTTTACCAGCATTGCTGGTGGTCTGTATGGTTACTGGATGTCCTTTATAGCCCCAGATGAGGTATTCGACCTGATGTTTATCACAAATTCTATAATAATGATGCTTATTGGTGGCGCTGGTACTATATTGGGTCCCATATTTGGCGCATTTATCGTAGAAACGGTATCAGAGGTAGCCTGGAGTGGGTTTATGCAGTATCATCTGGCAGCTTTAGGTATTGCTACTATAATAATAGTATTTTTTATTCCCAGAGGACTTATTGGCACGATAACCGATAAGATGAGGAACAGGAGAATTAAATTAAGTAAAAAAACGGAGGTGACCAATGTCTGATAATGGCGTTATTTTAGATGTCAGATCAATTAGCAAACATTTTGGCGCTCTAAAAGCGGTGGATAAGGTTAACTTTCAGGTAAAAAAGGGAGAAATTGTCGGTTTAATTGGTCCTAATGGTGCGGGAAAAACAACAATAACTAATCTGGTTACCGGTGAATTAAGAAAAACAGAAGGAGAAGTACATTTTAAGGGTATCAATGTGAGCAATATGCAACCATTTCAGATTGCCCGTATTGGCCTAACCAGAACATATCAGGTGGTAAAACCATTACAGGGTATGACTGTGGAAGAGAATATATTAGTTGGCTCTCTTTTTGGTCGCAGTGATAGGGAAAATGATTTAAACAGTGCCAGAAAAACTACCCATCATATTATGGAATTGGTGGGATTGGAGAAAAAGAAAGATTCTAAGGTAAGCGATGTTACGCTTCCCGATTTAAAGAGAATGGAATTTGCCAGGGTTTTAGCTATGGACCCGGAGGTTATCTTTTTGGATGAGGTTATGGCCGGGCTTAACCCTTCTGAAGTTGAAGAGTCAATGGAATTGGTTAAAAATATTAGAGCTGAAAAACAATTAACCATTGTTTATATTGAACATATTATGAAGGCAGTGATGGGAATCTCAGACCGAATAATCGTGTTGCACCACGGGCAGAAAATTTGTGAGGGCTCGCCAACAGAAGTATGTGACAACCCGGCTGTTATTGAAGCTTATTTAGGGAAAAAGTATGCCAAGGAGGTTATAAGTGGCTGATGAAAAATGACCATTTATTGGAGATTAATAATTTGAATTCTGGTTACGGGGCAATTCAGGTTTTATGGGATATCAATTTAGAATTAAAAAGTAAAGAAATTGTCTGTATTATCGGAGCAAATGGTGCTGGAAAAAGCACCTTGCTAAAAAATATTGTCGGCATGGTAATTCCCTTTAAAGGAGAAATAAAGTATTTCAATCAAAATATAACTAACTTACCTGCCCCGGAACGTATTAAAAGAGGAATTGGCTTTGCACCGGAAGGAAGACATCTTTTTTTTGGTTTGACTGTGGAAGATAACCTTCTTATGGGGGCCTTTCAGCGAAAATACAGCAAAAAAGAAATTCTGTCAGACCTTGATTTCGTCTATAACCTGTTCAAACCTTTGAAGGGGTATAGGAAAAAATTTGCCGGAAATCTTTCCGGAGGAGAACAACAAATGTGTGCTATTGGTCGTGCGCTTATGTCTAAACCTACACTTCTTATCATTGATGAACTGTCCCTGGGTTTGGCACCGGTGGTTGTAGATGATTTAATTGAAACAATCGTTAAATTAAGAGATAAAGAGGGGATTACCATACTGATAGTGGAGCAGGATGTACAGGTAGCTTTAGATGTTGCTGACCGTGGTTATGTATTGGAAAGCGGTCATTCAGTTATGCAGGACAGCAGTGATAAACTGGCCAAAAATAAGCACATAAAGACTGCTTATCTGGGTATTGCCTAAAAAGGCTTTTTAAAAATATCTTAATGCAATTTTACTGCTAAAATGATAAGCCAATAATACCAGGCAATGAATTTATAAACAAGGAGGTGGTATAATCTATATATAAATTATGGATTAAATTGTTAATGGTAAATGAAGAATAAATGGAGGAAAAATACAACAATGATTAAAAAATTATCTTTAGCATTTTTGGTAAGCATATTTCTGTTTTCAGTAGTGGGAATTACATTTGCCCAATCATTTGATGATATTATCAAGATTGGTGCAGCCGTCTCCCTTACCGGTAAAACTGCTTATGAAGGTATTTTAGTTAAGCAGGGATATGAAGTCTGGGAAAAATGGGTTAACGAACATGGTGGTATTAAAGCCGGGGGTAAAACCTATGGTGTCAAAATTATCTATTATGATGATGAGAGCGACCCGGTACGTGGGGCAAGATTGACTGAGAAACTGATTACTGAAGATAAGGTTCATTTCTTAGGAGGCCCTTATTCCAGCTCTATTACTTTTGCCACCTCATCTATTGGTGAAAAGTATGGCGTTATTACCATTGCGCCCGAGGCAAATGCTGTTAACATATATGAAAGGGGATATAAATACATTTTCTCTGTCCTGCCGCCAGCTCCTATGATAATGGTTCCTATTGCCTATATGATGGATACCATGTTAGAGCCAAGACCAAAGACAGTGGCAATTATACCTGCCAATGACCTGTTCCCACTCAGTGTTGCTGATGGATTCAAAGAAATTTGCGAGGAATTAGGATTTGAGGTTGTCCTTTATGAAAAATACCCTGCTGGTGCCACAGATTTATCAGTTCTTTTAACCAAGGTTAAAGCTTTGAATCCCGATGTCTTAGCAGGAGGGGGATATACTGCAGATGACATGATGATTGTTAGACAATGCAAGGAATTAGATTTTAGTCCCAAACTGTTTGCCAGCTCGGTTGGTGCTATGGTAACTGGCTTTGTGGAAGAAATGGGCAAAGATGCTGATTATCTTGTCGAAGGGGAATGGTGGGTTCCCGAAATGAAGAGCGAGGACCATATCTTTGGAACCACTGCTGACTATATAAAGGCTTGCAAAGACCTGCATGGAGAAAACTTTAAGCCACAATACTGGACCTCAAGCGGTTCCGCTGTTGGAGTTTTATTACAGATGGCCATAGAAAAGGCTGATTCCATTGAAACTGAAAAAGTAAGGGATGCTTTAGCCAGTCTTGATGTTGAACTATCTTGCTGGTCACCTGTAGCCTTCAATGAGAAGGGTCAGAATATAAAATGGGTGCATCCGGTAGTTCAGGTTCAAAATGGTAAATATATAATTGTTTATCCTGAAGAATCTCAGGGCAATAAGCCCCTCTATCCGGCACCTGCCTGGAAAGACAGATAGAAATAGCTGTATAGATAGAAAATAAGATAGGGAGGATTGCAGCCTCTATGGTATAAATCCTCCCTGTCTATTCAAAATATTCTTTGAGCAACTTTAAATAGCCACTGATTGTAAAAACAAACTTTTAACCAATTTTTAATCCGGAAAATAAAAATATTCCCATCATTTCCTTGAAAAAGAAATATTATGAGAATACTATAAGAATTAGCTCAATAGAAAAAGCGATTACGATTAGTTCAGTATAGAATTGTTTTTTAAGTTAACTTTTTTGTGTTCATATTAATTGGATTTTGAAAAATGATGGGGAAAATAAAATATAAGGAGAAAATTAAAAATGACAAAATATCGAATCGAACAAGATCTACTGGGAAAGAGAGAAGTACTTGATGAGGTGTACTATGGTATACAGACCTTAAGGGCACAAGAAAACTTTAAACTCACAGGTTACAGAATAGATAGAGATTTTATTAAAGCATTAGGGATAGTAAAAAAAGCAGCTGCTATAGCTAATCAGAAGACTGGCTTGCTCGATGAAAGGCGTGCAAAGGCAATCATCAGTGCTTCACAGGAAGTTATCGATGGAAAACTGGATGAACACTTTGTGTTAGACCCGATTCAGGGGGGAGCTGGTACTTCCAACAATATGAATGCCAATGAGGTAATTGCTAACAGAGCAATAGAGTTATATGGAGAAGGGGAAAAAGGCGACAGTTCTGTTATTTCATCCCTGACCCATGTCAATATGGCTCAATCAACCAATGATGCAGTTCCCACCGCAATTCGAATAGCGCTTTTAATAAAAACAGAAGCATTGCTGGAGGCAACTGAGAAATTAGAACAAACTTTCCGTGCAAAAGCAAAGGAGTTTGACCATGTATTAAAAATGGGAAGAACTCATTTGCAGGATGCCGTTCCCATACGATTAGGGCAGGAATTCAATGCCTATGCCACTGCTGCTAAAAGGTCCAAAGAGAGAATATCTCTTGCTGTTCAGAGCCTGAAGAGTGTCAATATGGGCGCCACTGCTGTAGGGACCGGACTTAATGCCGATCCCCAATATATTAGATTTGTTGAGGAAAGTTTGAGAGAAATTTCCGGGTACGATCTATACGTTGCGGAGGATTTAGTAGATGGCACTCAAAATGCTGATGCCTATGTAGAGGTATCATCGGCAATAAAAGCATGGGCAGTAGTTTTATCAAAAATATGTAATGATTTAAGGCTGATGGCTTCCGGACCACGGGCAGGTCTATATGAAATTAAGTTGCCAGAAGTCCAGCCAGGCTCTTCCATAATGCCAGGAAAAGTAAATCCGGTAATTCTGGAGGCAACCAATCAGGTTGTATTTCAGGTTATGGGGAATGATCTTACCATTAATCTGGCAACTGAGGCTGGCCAGCTGGAACTGAATGTGATGGAACCGGTACTGGCTTTTAATTTAATGCAAAGTTTTGACATAATGACCAATGCTCAGAATAT
This sequence comes from Candidatus Atribacteria bacterium, assembly GCA_029556475.1. Classification (GTDB taxonomy): domain Bacteria; phylum Atribacterota; class Phoenicimicrobiia; order Phoenicimicrobiales; family Stramentimicrobiaceae; genus Stramentimicrobium. The sequence continues at coordinate 29,376 of JAKQEP010000007.1, read as the reverse complement.
GCTTAGAGAAAAATGTATCAACGGGATAATTGCCAATGAAGAAAGATGCAAAGAATATGCAGAGAGGAGCATCGGAATAATAACTGCCTTAAATCCTCATATTGGCTATGAGAAATCCTGTGCTATTGCCAGGGAAGCACTTTTAGAAGATAAGAGCGTCAGAGAGCTTATCCTGAAATATAAGATTATGGATGAGGATAAATTAAATAAAATTCTCGATCCTTATGAAATGACCAATATCGGTATAGCTAGAAAAGACCTGTTAAACAAATAGTATTCAACAATATAATAATGTGCTACAGTTGAGCTGTATCCCCCCATTCACGCTATTGGGTTGTAAATAGGGGCTTAGAGGGATAAAAAAGTACTTTACCATAAGTATTGGAAAGAATTCAAGTAGTAAAATAGGATGATATTGAAGGGATAGTTGTTTTATATTTTTTTTGAAGGAGAAGATTATTTATGGAAAAATATGATTTGGTAGTACGTTCCAATCAGATGTACGTTAATGACCATTTAATGAACTGTAATATGGGCATAAAGGGTGGGGTTATAGTCACCATAAGTACTGATGAGCTAAAAGGGGATGTGATAATTGATGCTCAGGATAAACTGGTCTTACCTGGAACCATTGACCCCCATGTGCACCTCAGAGCTCCAGGACATGAATACAGAGAAACCTTTCTTTCCGGTACACAGGAGGCTGCCCTGGGTGGGGTGACCACCATTTTAGAAATGCCCATTTCTTCTCCTCCTCCTTATTCTCCTGAAATTGTACAGAACAGGATGGCTTTGGCTGAAAAAGAAGCTGTAGTAGATATAGCCTTCTTTGGTGCAGCTGGAATTGATAAAAAAGAATTCATTATTCCCTGTTCTAAGTCCGGTATTGTTGGCTTTAAAACTTTTTTACACGAAGCCCCTGCCGGAAGAGAGGGAGAGTTTATTGGCCTGACTGCTCCTGATACCGGTGACCAGTACGAACTGATGGAAATCCTGGCCAATACTGATTTGATTACCGCTTTCCACGCTGAAAATAATGATATGATTAAAAAAAATATCAGTCGACTAAAAAAAGAGGGAAAGGTTTCTCCCATCTACCACGAACGTTCTCGCCCCCCGGTAGTTGAAATAGAAACTACTGCAAAAATTCTCCTTTTTGCAGAAAAAACCGGAGCAAAAGTGGAAATTGCCCATATCAGCACTCCTGAAGCTGCTGAATTGGTCAGACAGGCTAAGGCAAAAGGGGTGTATGCCATAGCGGAAACCTGTCCCCATTATTTATTTTTAAATGAAGATGCTTTAATAAAGTTTGGAGCTTTTGCCAAATGTAATCCCCCGGTCAGGTCAGAAGAAGAACGAAAGAAAATGTGGGAATATCTGTCCAATGATTATTTTGATTTTATAGGAAGTGACCATGCCCCCTATACTAAAGAAGAGAAAGAAAAGGGGAAAGATGATATTTTTGTTCCACCTGCCGGGTTCCCGGGTTTATCTACCCGTCTGCCCTTAATGTATACCGCGGTAAAAGAAGGAAAACTGGAATTAGAGCAAATGGTTCATTTAATCAGTGAAAATCCTGCTCGTATATTTGGTTTATATCCTCAAAAGGGAGTTCTTATGCCCGGCTCTGATGCCGATCTGGTAATTATTGACCCCCATAAAAAAGGGGTTATTGATAAAGAGAAGATGTTTACCAAGTGCAGGGATAGTGCAGTTGTTTATGATGGCTGGGAAGTCTATGGGCAACCTGAAAAGACTATAGTCAGGGGTCAGGTAGTCTATGAACTGGGAGAAATCAAAGTTAACCCCGGTTATGGAAAAATAATTAAACTGAACAGAAATAAATAAATATTATTATTAATTTATTTCTATAACAAGAACATTACTCAGTATTAGAATAAAATTGTTTTTGTTTCATTATGAGCAAGGGTTCCCTAGGACCCTTGCTATTTTTTGTAAAAATCCTTCTCAAAGAATTGTTGCTATTCTAACACTTATTGAATGAGTGGAAGAACTATTAATACTTATTCGGGTAAATTTATCAAACTGGTTAAATTGTAAGATTTGATTATTTAAGGTAAATGTTATTTGGTATTAACAGTTATGATTGATGCATCAATTTGTGACTTGACACTATATTTATTATAATTTAAACTATAAGTAGACAATAAAGGGTGCCATTGGTTCATATATATGAAAAAAGCTATGATTTTAGGCTTATACCATAGTAATAATACTGTTTTTTCTACCAAGGATATTGCTTTGCTCTGGGAGGAATCGAACACCAGACTTGTTAAAAAGAGAATATATCGTTATGTTAAGGCGGGTAAACTATATTCGATAAGAAAAGGATTCTATGCAAAAGATAAAAACTATAACAAATATGAGTTAGCTATTAAAATCTATAATCCTTCATACCTTAGTTTTGAAACTATCCTGGGTAAGGCAGGTGTTACTTTCCAGCATTATGGTCAAATATTTATCGCTTCATATTTAAGTAGAGAGATAGTGGTAGATGGACAAACTTATCGTTATAGAAAGATAAAAGATTCGATATTGACTAACAGTGCCGGCATAGAGTATAAAGATAATTATTTTGGTGCTATTTCTGAAAGGGCTTTCCTGGATATAATTTACTTAGACAAAAATTATGCCTTTGATAATTTATCAGTTTTGGATTGGAATAAGGTTCTTGAAATTTTACCCATTTATTCAAATAGAAGAATGGAGAAAGAAGTTAAGTCTTTTTTAAAAAGATATGGCATTAGGTATAACAGTTCATAAAAATATTTTGATTAAAATTCTAAAAGATATCTATACAGATGGTTCACTTGGCCCTCTTTTGGGTTTCAAAGGTGGCACAGCTGCATATCTTTTTTACGGATTGGATCGTTTTTCCGTTGATCTTGATTTTGATTTATTGAAAAAAGTTAAGGAGCAGGAAGTTTTCAAGAAAGTAGAAGAAATAGCCAGGGAATATGGCACAATTAAAGAAAAAACAAACAAAAGAAATACTCTCTTTTTTCTACTTTCTTATTCAGAAGAAGCACAAAATATTAAAATTGAAATCAATAAAAGAAGCTTCAATTCGCAATATGAAGTTAAAAATTATCTCGGTATTTCTATGTTGGTTATAAGGAGAGAAGATATGTTTGCTCACAAATTAGTTGCTCTGACTGAACGTGGAAAAATAGCTAATCGTGATATTTTTGACATACATTATTTTCTTAAGTCTGATTGGGAGATAAATAGAGCAATTATAGAAAAAAGGACAAAAATGAGATTTGCTGATTATTTAAAAAAATGTATTAAATTTGTGGAAGAAATACCTACGCGTGGTATTTTATCTGGAATAGGCGAATTGGTAAATGAAAAACAAAAAGCCTGGGTTAAGTCTAAACTTAAAGAGGATACAATTTTCTTGCTTAAATTAATGTTAGATAACGAGCCGGTGTAGCTCAATTGGCAGAGCAACGGAATCGTAATCCGTAGGTTGTCTGTTCGACTCAGATCACCGGCTCCACTCCTTTTCAGCAAGGAAGAACCCTTAGATATTAAGAATAAGTTTAAAAATAATAAAAATGATTTAGAGAGATTCGTTCCCGAATGTATTGAGGTAATAAGAAATTTATGCCAGAAATCCCATCCATCCCTGCTCTCCCCCTTAAAAAATTAAGAGAATATCTGGAAAAATATAAAATCAGCCCCCGAAAGAAATTAGGTCAAAATTTTTTAATTGACAATAATATAAAAAATATTATTGTCAATACTTTAAATTTAGAAAAAGAGGAAGCTTTATTTGAAATCGGCACCGGATTGGGAGGACTCACCCTCTCTTTGATTCCACTGGTAAGGCATATTTTTTCAATAGAAAGAGATACCAGGCTTAAACCAATATTAGATGATATCTTCTCTCCTTATAATAATGTTGTTACGGTAATATATCAGAATATCTTAACTTTTGATTTAGCCCAATTTCTGAACCAAAAAAGAGATGATGGCTCCCCTATCGAAAAATTGGTTGGTAATTTGCCTTATTCCATCTCTTTCCCCTTGTTAAAAAAGATTATAGAGATAAGGAGCCTGTTAAAAATTGCCGTAATAGTAGTACAGAAAGAAGTATCAGACCGTATACTGGCAAAACCCGGCAGTAAAGAATATGGGTTACTATCAGTATTATTCAATTATTATACCGAGACTGAAAAAATCCGTCTGATAAAGCCAGATGTTTTTTTCCCTAAACCCAAGATTGAATCTATGCTTATCAGAATACATTTTTTAGAAGAACCGAGAATTAGAGTAATAGATGAAAAACTGTTTTTCGATATAGTTCATGCTATTTTTCAATACAGGAGAAAAAACCTTATCAATGCCCTGAAATCATATTTTGGAACACGTTTACAAGAAAACCTGCTTGAAAACATATTTGAGGATTCTGGCATCAATCCAAATCGAAGAGGAGAGACCCTGCCTTTAGAAGATTTATCCCGGCTCACCAAAGCTTTAAAAGGAATTATAGTAATCTAGTTCATATTAAATATTTTTAAAATTATTAATACTGTGTAAATCCAGTAAAAAAATATAGAAAAATAAAAGTTTTTTGACAAATAACTATTTTACATGCTAAAATTTGACAAGCTCTGAAAAAGGAATGACTTTGAGAATTAGGTAATATGTTAGCACAAAAATATTTGATTGCCACAGTAAGAGTAGGGTATTATTTTAAGCTGGTTAATGAATATGGATTATTTTTAGCACAGCAATATTCTTTGCTGTGTTTATTTTTTGATAATGAAGATATCTGATAGGTTAAAATGATATAATACTTGCTAAAATGCGATATATAACAGGAGGTAAATGAAAATATGTAGCAATGGGAGAGTATTATGTTGAATTTTGGAAGGAAATAATTTGTTTTCTTAATGTGTTTTAGACATTATTTTAATGTTGGTGTGGATTTGTAGGCAATAACTAGATAATAGAAAAAACAAAAAAGGAAAAGGCGGTGTAAGCAAGTGCAAGTTACTGATGTTAGAATTAGAAAAATACAGACTGATGGGAAATTGAGAGCATATGTATCCATTACTTTTGATGATTCCTTTGTGGTACATGATTTGAGGATTATTGATGGAAGAAAGGGTATGTTTGTTGCTATGCCCAGCAAACTCCTACCCAATGGAAACCATAAGGACATAGCTCACCCTATAAATACAGAAGTCAGAGAAAAGATTCAATCTGCTGTATTAAAGGAATATGAGGCCTCTGAACGGGATGCAAATGTTAGTGTAGAACACTCGGAAGTGGAAGAAGCAGAGGGCAGTAGCACTGAGCTTTCAGAAGATTTAGAGTGAATCGAATAATAAATAATTAGCTTGAATTTACTTGAAATATTGAATTATTAATTTAATATGGTATTAGCTGTTGAAATTAATCTGAATTAGTCAGGAGGATAAGAGGGGACATAATTGAAATATAAAACAGCCCTTTTTAGTAAAAATCAGTGATTCTCCTGACTGTAAACTCCAGCGGGAAACGAGTATATTTTGGTGTATTTGTATATTTACAATTTTAAAACACCAAAATATACTTTTCTGAATAACATCATCCATTTATACTGAAATAAAGAGAAGTTTATTGTTTATATTTTTGATAAAATACCAAGAAAAAAGGTAATAGGCAACAATGTATGAGATTGCCATGCTGACTATGGGTAGTTCGCAATGATCAAGAAACACCTTTATCATTATGCCTTTATGTAGAAGTTAGAAGTCTAAAGCGATATTGCGGAGCTTTATTTTCTATTATTGCGGGTCATATCCTGCCTTGTCATTGGGGTGTAGCCAAGAGGTAAGGCAAGGGACTTTGGCTCCCTCACCGAAGGTTCGAATCCTTCCACCCCAGCCAGATACTTTTTATTTTTATTTGTCCGATTTTATATAATTTATAAAATATTTTAACCCCAGTCTCTAAATTTCTTTTTCAAAAAATTTCATAATATTTTTGGCAGGATAATAAGATGAGTGCTATTGCATCGGTAATTTTAGCAGCCGGTCAGGGAAAAAGAATGGAATCCCCACTTCCCAAAGTTCTACACCCGGTGGCAGGGAAGCCAATGCTTTTTTATTCTTTAGACCTGCTTAAATCTTTGGGAATCGAAAAGAAAATTTTAGTGCTTGGTAATCAAATTGAAAAAATTAAAGAATCAGTTAACAGTATCGACCGGGATATTATTTGCGTTCATCAGAAAGAGCAGCTTGGTACTGCTCAGGCATTAATGGAAGCAGAACCATATCTAACTGATTTTTATGGTGTACTGTTAGTTTTATATGCAGATATTCCACTATTGAAAATGGCCACTCTACAAAAAATCATTACACATCATAAGAACAGCTCAGCCTGTTGTACTCTGTTAACTGCAAAATTAGAAAATCCAAAGGGATATGGCAGAATAATACGAAACAAATTTAATGAAGTGGTAGAAATTAAAGAACAGAGCGATTTAAGTGAAGAAGAGGGGCAGATAAATGAAATTAACGGGGGAATATACTGTTTTGACAGTAAAGAACTATTTACAGCGCTGACTTCAGTGAAGCGAGATAATGAGCAAAAAGAGTATTATTTAACAGATGTTATTAAAATAATGAGAGATAAGGGAAGTTCTATTGAAAGTATTACTGTAGAAGACCCTGCTGAAATAAGGGGCATAAATACTCAACAGGAGCTTTCCCAGATTAACAATCTGGTATATCAAAAAAATGCTTTAGAACATATGGAAAAAGGGGTTACTATTATTTCCCCAGATAACACTTTTCTGGAAAGTGATGTGCAAATAGGTAGAGGAACTACTATTTTCCCCTTCACCATTATTACTGCTGGCAGTCGTATAGGAAGCAATTGCCACATTGGTCCATATTCCTATATTGTAGAAAGCCATATTGCAGACCAAACCAGGGTTTTATCTTCTATGATTGAGCACAGTCAAATTGGCAGCAATACCTCGATTGGACCTTATGCCCATATCAGACCTGAAAGCGTTATTGGAGATGAAGTAAAAATAGGCAACTACGTAGAAATTAAGAAAGCATTTATTGATAAAGGTACCAGAGTCAGTCATCTTACTTATCTGGGAGATGCAACTTTAGGGAAAAAGGTGAACATTGGAGCTGGTACTATAACCTGTAATTATGACGGTATAAGAAAGAATACCACCACTATTGAAGACGGAGTATTCATTGGCAGCAATAATTCTCTGGTTGCCCCGGTAATTATTGGCAAAGATTCTTATACTGCTGCCGGTTCTACCATCACCAGTAATGTTCCTCCCCGAAGCTTAGGTATAGCCAGAGCCAGACAGGAAAATATTGTGGGCTGGGTTGATAAGAAAAATATTAAAAAGCAAAACAAAAAAAAAGAAAAAGAATGAAATGATAAGGAGGCAAAGAATTGATTGCATGTGACAATAGAGGCATGCAGATTTTTTCCGGTAATGCTAATCTGCCATTAGCCAGGGAAATTGTAGCACATCTGGGAACAGAACTTGGTAAAGCAAAAGTTTCCAGATTTCCGGACGGAGAAATACAGGTAAAAATTGATGATAATGTCAGGGGACTGGATGTATTTGTAATTCAGCCTACCTGTCATCCGGTTCATGATCACCTGATGGAGTTACTAGTGATGATTGATGCGCTGCATCGCGCTTCAGCTGGTAGAATCACTGCTGTAATACCTTATTACAGTTATGCCAGGCAGGATAGAAAGACCCGCCCCAGAGAACCGATCACTGCAAAGTTAATTGCCAATTTATTGGTAAAAGCAGGTGCTGTTCGTATTTTAACTATGGATTTGCATGCTGGACAGATACAGGGTTTTTTTGATATTCCTGTTGACCATTTAGAGGCTGCGCCCATATTGGCAGATTATTTTAAAACGAAGGATCTATCAAAAGTGGTAGTGGTGTCTCCCGATGTAGGGGGAACAGCACGAGCCAGGAATTTTGCCGGCTATTTAGATAAGCCCATAGCTATTATTGACAAATACAGGTCTTCTGAAACCAGTGTTGAAATTATGCATATAGTTGGGAATGTCAAAAACAGAACTGCTATTATAGTGGATGATATGATTGATACTGCGGGCTCTATTATAAAGGGAAGTCAGGCGTTAATGGAAGCCGGAGCTAAAGAGGTGTTTGTTTGCGCTACACATCCCATTTTTGCCAATCCAGCTCGGGAGCGCCTGGAGAAGCAATGGCAGGAACGTTTATTTCAGGAGATAGTAGTTACCAATACCATCCCGGTTCCTCCTGAAAAACAGCTACCCTGTATAAAAGTATTATCAGTTTCCAAACTATTTGCCGAAGCCATCAAGCGCATTCATTTCAATCAATCCATTAGTGCCTTATTTAGATGAGATTTAGATAAGAGTTTAAGTTCAAATGGTTCAAATAAAATATTTAAAAAATTACTTTAATTGTATTGTACTTATATAGTATAATAATAATTTGATATTAATTAAAAATAATAAATTTGTGCAAAAAGAATTGTTGCGAGGTGAACAAATTATGAAACGAATTCAACTACAGGTAGAAACCAGAGAGAAAAGCGGGAAAGAAGAGAGTAAAAGACTTAAAAATAATGGATATGTTCCAGGTATCTTTTATTCTCCTCATGATAAAGATAATATTCTATTGAAAATTCCAGAAAAAGAACTCTTCCGTTTTTTATCTGATAAAAAACATGCCCATGGCATAATTGATTTAAAGATAAAAACAGAGGATGAAAAAGAAATAACCCGTTTAGCGCTGATGAAAGATTTTCAGTATAACTCATTAAAGAAAAAAATCAACCATTTTGATTTCTACGGAGTTACCATGAAAGAGAAAGTAACTTTGGAACTTCCTCTTATCTTAGAAGGGGAACCCAAAGGTATTAAAGAAGGCGGCATTCTGGATATCTCTTTGCGAGAGGTAGAAGTGGAATGTTTGCCTGCTGATGCACCGGAGGCAATAACTATTAATATCAGCGAAATGGGTTTCAATGATGTTATTACCCTTCAGGATGTTGTTATGCCCAAGGGTGTAAAATTAATTACTGATATTAACCGCACTGTTGCCTCAGTTATTGCTCCCAGCAGAATGGAAGAGGAAGCTGTAGAAGAGGTAGAAGAAGTAGTAGAAGGGGCTGCTGACGCAAAGGTTAAAGATAAAGAAGTAAAAGCGGAGAAAAAGGAAGAAAAGGAATAGGGCAAGGGAAAGAAGCACAATAATTAAACTAAATCATGCTAAGGTTGTGTTGATGTGGATATAATTGTGGGTTTGGGTAATCCAGGAACCCAATACCAGAATTCCAGGCATAATATTGGGTTTTCTGTTTTAGAAAAAATTGTAGCTACCGTTTCTAATGCTGGTCACAATTTGAAATGGAAAAAAAAGTTTTTTGCCTGTATTCTCAATCTCAAATTTCAGGATAAAGACCTTATTTTAGTAAAACCACAAACTTTCATGAACCTGAGTGGCAGGGCAGTGAAAGATATTACTGATTATTACAATATCGATTATAGTCAATTGTTAGTTATTTATGATGATTTTCATCTTCCTCTGGGAAGAATTAGGATAAAGGAAAGGGGTAGCTCGGGTGGACATCATGGTATGGATTCTATAATAAGTTACCTCCAATCAGAAGATTTTCCACGCTTAAGAATCGGGATAAGAAATGATAGGTTACTTGAAAATTTAGATTACTCAGATTTTGTATTAACTAATTTCTTGCCCGAAGAAAAAGAGGTGGTAGAAAATACCATTACCCGGGCAGTACAGGCAGTGGAAGAAATCCTGAACAATGGTTATCAGATTGCTATGAGAGAGTTTAATTAATTCCTTTTCTTTTCAGAGTGAAATAATATGCCATTAAATAGATTATGGGATGAAAATGCCACTTATAACCAATTCCTCAAAGGATTTCGGGTAAAGAATAAAAAGTCTTTAATTATTGAGGGATTACAGGGTAGCGCCCTCTCTTTTTTTGTTTCTTCTCTGATTTTAAAAGGTGAATTAGAAATATTGCTTTTTTTAACCAGCAATATTACAGAGGCACTTCATCTATACCAGGATTTGTTAAGTTTTACCAGCTTACCGGATGATAAGCATATCTTTATCTATCCCCCACATGAGGTTTTACCTTATGAAGACTTATCCCCTGATTCCCAAATTGTGAAGCAGAGAATAAAAGTATTATCTATATTGGCACATCTTCAATGTCGCCAGCCTAATAAATGTAACTCTCATCTTCCTTTGATTATTATCAGCACTTATCGGGCAATTCTCCCTAAAATTATGCCCCTCCAGCAATTTCATCAACAGCATCTTAAATTAAAGCTGGGAGGCCAATTAAAAATAGAATACCTTTTAAATTATCTTCTCGAACAAGGCTATCAATACTCAAATCTGATTGAAACGGAAGGGCAATTCAGTCAACGGGGCGGAATCGTAGATCTATTTCCTCTTACTGAGGAAATTCCATTACGAATAGAGTTTGATGGTGACCGGATTGCATCTCTGCGTTATTTTGACCCTGAATCGCAAAGATCTATTCAAAGAGTTGAGGGAATTCTTTTACTTCCCAAGAGAGAACTGAGTCTGAAATCAGAGGCAAAGGATGGAGAAACCAATACTTTTTTTGATTATTTACCCGAATATTGTGATATTTTTATAAGCCAATTTTCTGATTTTGAAAATAATGTTCGGGATTTTGAAAGGGAAAGTGAGAATAGTTTTCTTAACAAAAAAGATACCAATAAAGGCATATTGCCCCCATCTTACTACTATCTGAACTGGAATCAGGTAAACAAATTGATTTATCAAAAACAGCGTTTAGTAAAGATAACATCCTGGCTAGAGCAAGAATATTCTCCCTCAAAAGAAATTAAAGGTATGGAATACCAGCCTTTCTCGATAGAAAGTAAACCTACAGAGAACTATTTTGGTAATCTGGAACTCTTCTTTAAAAATATAAAAAAAAGCAGGCGAGAAAAGCAGAATATTCTGATTTTAACTCGTAACAAAGGACGAGCTTTACGGATGGCAGAGATATTTGAAGATAGGGGCATTACCGATTACCAGATGATGGCTTTGCCGGAGGCTGAAGTATATCCCGGTAAAATATGCCTGAGCTATGGATTGGTCAACTATGGGTTTTCTATCCCCTCCTTAAACCTAACTGTTGTTACAGAACAGGAAATCTTTGGTAAACAGAGAGATAGAGGTTACCGCTCAAAAAGGTTTCAGGGCAAGCCTTTTTATCAATTGGATGAGTTGAGAACAGGTGATTATGTAGTTCATATTAACCATGGTATAGGTCAATTTGCTGGAATTAAATCACGCAATACCGAAGGAATCAGAAAAGATTATATTTTAATTCAGTATGCTTCAGATGATGAACTATATGTGCCTGTAGAACAACTCTCATTGGTCCATAAGTATATTGGCGTAGGAGGGAGTACTCCCAAAATAAATCGTCTGACTGACGGTAGTTGGAAGACAACTAAAAAAAGGGTAAAGGAATCTGTTCAAAAGACTGCCCGTGAATTATATGAATTATATAGAAAGAGGAAGAGTGTTCAGGGCTTCCCTTTTTCTCCAGATACAGTATGGCAGCAAGAATTGGAGATGGCTTTCCCTTTTGAAGAGACACCTGATCAAGAAAAAGCATTTCAGGATGTGAAAAAGGATATGGAATTAGCTCAGCCAATGGAACGGTTAATCTGCGGGGATGTAGGTTATGGTAAAACTGAGATTGCCATCAGGGCAGCCTTTAAAGCGGTAATGGATGGTAAACAGGTAGCGGTGCTCGCACCTACCACTATACTGGCACAACAACACTGGGAAAATTTTTCTGAAAGGATGAAGGCCTTTCCGATCAGAGTTGAAATGCTTTCCAGATTTAAATCTAAAAAGGAACAGCAGGAAATCATTACTGATTTAAAAAAGGGAAATATTGATATTATTATTGGCACTCATCGGCTTGTTCAGCAGGACATATTCTTTAAAGATCTTGGCTTATTAATTGTTGACGAGGAACAGCGTTTTGGGGTTAATCATAAAGAACGGATTAAAAAATTAAGAGAACAGGTTGACTCTTTAACTCTGACTGCCACTCCAATTCCCAGAACAATGTATTTATCATTAACCGGCATCAGAGAGATGAGTATTATAAATACTCCGCCCGAACTACGCTTGCCCATAATTACTTTTTTTAAGCCGAAAACAGATGAAATTATCAGGGAGGCAATTAAACGAGAGTTGAGCAGAGGCGGTCAGGTCTATTATGTTTATAATAGGGTTCAGGATATTGATAGTGTTGCAGAAAAGCTAAACCTTTTAATTCCTGAAGCAAAAGCTGTTATTGCGCATGGGCAAATGCCTGAGGAGCAGCTGGAAAATATAATGATTGATTTTCTGAACAAAAAGTATGATGTTTTAATTTGTACTACCATTATCGAAATAGGTCTGGACATACCCAATGTGAATACCATAATTATTGATGATGCCCATCAGTTTGGGTTGTCGCAGTTATATCAGCTCAGGGGAAGGGTTGGACGCAGTAGCCGAAGAGCCTATGCCTATCTGCTTTACCCTTCTCAAAAAGGCTTGAGTGAAAATGCCAGGCGAAGATTAGATGCAATTAGAGAATTCAGCGATTTGGGTTCTGGGTTTCGATTGGCTATGCGTGATTTAGAAATAAGAGGAGCTGGTAATCTGCTGGGGAAAGAACAGCATGGTTTTGTAAGTGATGTTGGTTTTAATTATTACTGCCAGTTATTAGAAGAGAGTATCAATCAGATTCTAAAGGTGGATACTGATACGGATAAAGGGCAGGATGAGGAACCTGAAATAGAAGTTAAACTGGAGAGCTATATTCCGGAATACTACATTTCAAACCCTGAATTGAGAATAAGTTATTACCAGAGATTAAGTCAGATAAAGGCAGAGGCGGAACTGAATGATATCAAAAGAGAACTACGGGATATTTACGGTTCATACCCGAAAGAGGTAGAAAATTTGCTTCTGGTAATACAGGTAAAGTTAAAGCTCAAAAACCAGGGTGTAACCAATATCAGGGTTACCTCTCACCATATTTCTCTAAAATATCGGGTTGGTTCTCTCTTGGAGAATAAGATTAAAAAAGCCTTGAAAAATGAACCTAAAAAGAATATAAGCTATTCTCAGAAGGGCTCTCATTATGAACTAAAATTTGTTTTAGAAAAAACTGGCCTACCGGCTTGTTCCAGTAATATTTTCAATCAGATTTTGCCCTTTTTAGAAAAAGCTATTCCCAACAACGGAGATTATTAGAATTACAGATGGTATAATCCTCTTGCTTCTGGGAGAAATAGTTGCGATTTTTATAAATATTTTATATTTAATTAAAATGTTATTAAAAATTTACTATTATAATGTTATTATAATTCAGTTAATAATTCAGCTTATTGTTTATAGTTTATAGTTTTTAGTCAAAATGCATAGGCAAAGAGTGTGGGCATATGTGAAAGCATTAAATAGTCGTTAGTCGTTGGTTATAAAGTTTTTGGTTTATGGTTTTTAGTTTTTGGTAAAATACAAAGATAAAGAAAAGAGTGTGGGCATAATTGAATGTGATTGTCACGACATATTTCCAACATGTCTCCATTAGACTTAAGCAAGTGAATTTAAGGGTGGTGTTTTATCGTATCTTACTAAAAACTAAAAACCATGAACGATTAACTTTAAAAACTAATGAACAAAAACTGATTTTAACTCAATATCAGAAGGAGCAAAATTATAATGCATCAAAAAGAGAAAGAATTGTTTTCAGAATTAATTTCCATCGTTACCCGACTCAGAGGTCCTCAGGGCTGTCTCTGGGACAGGAAACAAACCATCGACTCAATGGCAATTAACATTGCTGAGGAAGCACAGGAAGTAACCGAAGCAGTAGCGAACAAGAATTATACCAACTTATGTGAAGAACTGGGAGACTTATTGATGGATATCCTGATTGAGATACAGATTGCTCAAGAAGCAGGTTTATTTGATTATGAACAGGTCTTGACCGGTGCCAGAGAAAAGTTTATCCGCCGTCATCCCCATGTTTTTGGGGATGTAAAGGTTAATAATGCTGAAGAGGCACTCTCAGTCTGGAAAAAGATGAAAGAGATGGAAAAAGAAAATAAGAACAGTCGGTCTTAGTAATGCCATTTTATTACTACCTTATCTTTAAATTTGAAAGGAGGTTTATCTATGTATCTGCTCACATTATTTAAAAAAGAAAAGTTGGTTTGGGTTACTTTTTTTATTACCTTGATTTTCTGTCTTTTTTTATTTTCCTGGAAAAATGTTTGTTCTTCAGAAATCCTGAATCTGGATTTAGAAGAATGTATCGAAATTGCTTTAGAAAACAATCTTGGTTATTTGATTTCCCAGAGTAAGGTGGGAGTAAAAGATGAACAGATAAAAGAAGTCAGGGGTGCCAAACGGGTGAACGCCAAATTTCAGGGCGGCTATATTAGAATGAATGAAGCTCCGGATATGGAAAGCATTGCCGAAGGCGATTATAGTTACCTCTACTCCTCAGGTACTGGAGTTCCCTATATTTCGGTAAATGTCAGCAAAGTACTGTATAGTGGTGGTAAGCTGGAAACTCTTATTGATCTGGCTAAGGCGGAACAGTCTATATCGGTGAATGACCTGGAAATAAACAGGCAGGAACTAATCTTTAAAGTAACCGAAGCTTATTATCGGGTATTACAGGCAGAAGGATTGAAGAGAGTGAGTGAACAGGCTTTAACTCAGATTAAGGCACATCTAGAAACCTCTCGGTCCCTGCTGGCAGAAGGATTGATTGCGCCCATTGATCTGAACCGTATTAATTCACAACTTTCTAACCTGGAACACAATCTGATTAGAGCAGAAAATGGTTATATGATGGCGGTATTTTATCTGAATTCTGCTATGGGAATCCCCTTACAGACTACCATCAATTTGCAGAACAGTCTTTCCTATGAAGCCCATATTATTTCACTGGAAGAGGCATTGGAAGCTGCACTACAGAACAGGCCCGAGATACACAATATTAATCAACAAAGGGTTATAATGGAAGGAATGGTAGATATCGCAAAAAGTAATAAAAAACCACAGATTGTGATGAATATGGAGTCAGGATTAGCCGGGTGGAAGGTGGCAGTCCTGGGAGAAGTACCTATCTTTGATGGCGGAGTGAATAAATCAAAAATCAAGCAAGCCGAAATGAATCTATCTCTGGTAGAGCAGAGTAAAAAACAGGCAGAACAGTTGATAGAACTTGAAATACGTTCTGTTTATCTGAGCATGAAAGAGGCAGAGAAGTTATTTAAGGTGACTGAACAGGGTATAAAAGATTCCAGGGAAAGCTTTAGAATTGCTCAGGTGAAATATAATGAAGGGGTTGCTACCAATATCGAAGTAATTGATGCCCAAAGTGCTTTAATTGAGGCAGAAACTAATCATTTAAATGCCCTGTATGAGTATAACACCAGCTGGGCTTCTTTAATAAAAGCTATGGGTTTATTTTAAAAATATTTTAATTTAAATACTAAGTTAATTTTTTCAAGAATTTTCAGGAAGGGAATTGTTTTTATGAGAGTAACCAAACGCAGGACATTTTACATAATTATCATAATAGTGGTATTATTACTTATCCTTCAGACAACTAACCGCATTTTTAAAAAAAGACAGGAACAAACCTCATTACCTCAAGTGCAGGCAGAAAGAATAGTTCCGGTACAGGTTGCCCGGGTTCAGCGTGGTGAAATTAAATCCTTTTTAACCGTTTCTGGATTAGTAGAACCAAAAGAAATCGTACGAGTCTTTGCCAAGAGTATTGGCCAGGCTAAGGAAGTTTTGGTAGAAGAAGGTGACCTGGTAAAGAAAAATGATGTTTTAATGCGTTTGGATGATGAACAAATCCGGCTTCAGGTAGCCCAGGCCAAAGCAAATTTGGATGTGGCGCAGGCTTCTTTAGAGAGAATTAAAGCAGGGGCAAGACCACAGGAGATTAATCAAGCAGAAGCAGCAGTTCGCCAGGCAAAGGTAAATCTGGATAGTGCTGAAGAGAATTATCAGAAGATGCGAAAATTGTTTTCTGAGGGTGCCGTTTCAGAGCAACAGCACGACCAGGCTAAAAATCATTTTGAAATTGCCCAGGCCCAATATCAGGTTGCTTCAGAAAGCTATAAACTGGTAACTGAAGGAGCCTCTCCTGAAGACATTAAAACTGTTGAAGCACAGGTCAGACAGGCTCAATCTGCTCTGGAATTAGCTCAGTCCCAGCTCGGCAATACCATTATCAGAGCGCCCATCAGCGGAAGTGTTACTGCACTTTCAGTGAAAACAGGGGAACTGGTTTCTTCGGCAATGCCCTTGTTATCAATTATGGATAAGAGTGAACTATATCTTAAAACGGGCATCTCAGAAAAAGATATTGCTGCCATTACCATAGGTCAGCGATCGGAGGTATTTATTGATGCCTTTTCCGGGGAAGTATTCTCTGGAGAGGTTACCAGTAAAGGGGCAATAGTGGACCCCCTTTCCAAGACAATGGAAATAAAGATAAAAATTGTTAAGCCCCATATTGATATAACCCCCGGTATGTTTGCCAGGGCTAATATTCTTATTGCGCAAGATCCTGATACTTTAGTTATACCTTCTACGGCGTTAAGCAGAAGATTGGATGGATTATTTGTTTTTGTATTAGATAAGAATAAAGAAACTATACAAAAAAAACCTGTTATTATCGGTATCACACATAGTAACCAGGTGGAAGTGATTGATGGCTTGCAGGAAAATGAAATTATTGTAATATTAGGAAATATTGCTTTAGAGGAAGGAGAGCGAGTGAGAGTAACTAACAGGGAGAATATAGAATGAATTTACCCAGATTTTCTATCCGGCGCCCTGTGACCATCTTAATGCTTTTCATCGCCTTAATTGCCATTGGTATTGTATCTTATGGAAGATTGGGTCTGGATTTACTGCCTGATATGTCCTTTCCCATATCAGCAGTAATGGTCTCTTATCCGGGAGTTGCTCCGGAAGAAATAGAAACATTGATTACCATTCCTTTGGAAGAAGTTCTCAGCACCATTCATCGTATTGATACCATCAGTTCTGTCTCCAGGGAAGGAAATTCTCTTTTGCTCTTATCCTTTCAATGGGGAACAAATATGGATATTGCCTCATTGGAAATCAGGGAGAAGGTTGACCAGATTAAAGGTATTCTGCCTGAAGGGGCAAGTGATCCCAGTGTTTTTAAATTCGACCCATCTATGATTCCCATTATGGTACTGGGAATGAATTCAGAGCAGTATAAACTTAATGAACTGGAAAATTTTGCCCGGGATATAGTTAAACCTCGTTTAGAGAGATTGGAAGGAATTGCCCTTGCTTCAGTAAGTGGTGGATTGAAACGGGAAATATTAGTTTCTGTTGATAATAGAAGACTGAGAGCCAACAACTTAACCCTGGATCATGTGGTTATGGCTTTAAGGAGTGAGAATATTAATCTGCCTGCAGGTACCTTAAGGGAAGGCAATATTGATTTTTTAATCAGGACATTGGGACGCTTTCAGAGTATTGCAGATATTGAAAATGTAATCATATCCAATATGCAAGGGAATCAAATATCCTTAAAGGAAATTGCCCGGGTTTCAGATACCTTTAAAGAGCAGACTGTTGAGGCTTATATCAATGGTTTTGCCGGTATCTCTTTTAGCCTACAAAAAGAATCCGGAACAAACTCGGTACTGGTAGCCAATAGAGTAAACAAAGAATTAAAAACTATTAACAATATACTACCCGGTGATGCCCGCCTGATGGTAGTTTTTGATTCCTCGGATTTTATAAAGAAGACTATTGCCGAGGTAGGTGATAATTTGCTTATTGGCGCTGTACTGGCTATGTTAGTCCTGTATGCCTTTTTGAGAAGTATTAAAAGCACTTTAATTATTGGACTCTCTATCCCCATTTCTGTTATCTCGACTTTTACCCTGCTTTATTTTAGCAAACTAACTCTGAATATGATGACCCTTGGCGGTCTCTCCTTAGGAGTTGGAATGCTGGTGGACAACTCAATCGTAGTTTTGGAAAATATATTCCTGCACCGGGAGTTAGGCGAAGAGGCGTCACTGGCAGCTGAAATGGGCGCCAATGAGGTAGGAGAAGCAATTACTGCCTCTACTTTAACTACCATAGCCGTTTTCCTGCCCATAGTATATGTATCAGGAATAGCGGGAGAATTGTTCAAGACCATGGGTCTTACCATCACTTTTTCTCTTCTAATGTCATTGTTGGTTGCCTTGACTCTGATACCTATGCTTTCCTCTAAACAGAGAAAATCTTTTCACTTATCAGGTCAAAATACCAACAATGTACCAGCAGGGGCTAAAAAAACAAAAAAGAAGGGATTTTTTGCCTTTATTATACAGGAATATAGTTATCTCATTGATTGGTCTTTAAGGCATCGGGGTATTGTGGTTATTATGGCTATTTTAATTTTAGTGGTATCCTTTTCACTCCTCTCTCTGGTAGGTGTTGAATTCTTTCCGGCAATGGATCAGGGCAACTTCAATATAAATATATCCTTACCCGTAGGAACCAATTTTGAAGTTACCAAGGGGATTACCAGAGAAATTGAACAGGTTATTGTACATATTCCGGAAATCAAGGACACCTTTACCACCATTGGAAGCGGAGGAACAATGGGTATGGGTTCATCGGCAAATAATGCTACCATAATGGCAACTTTGCTGGAAAAAGACAAAAGAGAACGGAAAAGTTCAGAAATTATTGCTGAATTGCGGGAAAGAATAGGAGAGTATCCCGATACGAAAATACATTTTAGTGAGCAGAATCTCTCCTTTACCTCGAGCTCACCACTCACCATCAATATTACCGGAGATTCTATAGAAGAGTTAGATTTTATAGCCAGAAACATTATTTCTATATTATCTGAAGTAGAAGGGGTTTATGATTTACAAAGCAGCGTCGAAGAAGTACGTTCGGAATTACATATTGCCATAGACCGGGAGAAGGTAAATCTTTACGGCTTAAGCGCCGGTCAGGTTGCTTCAAATGTACAGGATGCTCTTTTGGGCAAGGTAGCCGGTTACTTTCAAGAGGGTGGAGATCGGTATGATATAACTGTGAAATTAGAAAAAAGCGATTATGATGAACTTCAGGAATTAGAGAATATGATTATAAGTTCAAGCTATGGTCTACAAATTCCATTAAAAGAAATTGCCGAAGTCAAGGTAGGAATAGGTCCTCAAGGAATTAACCGTGAAAATCAACAGAGACAGGTAACTGTTACCGGAAATATAAGTGGCAGATTTTTAGGTAGTGTTATTAAGGATTGTAAGGAAAAGTTGGATTTATTAGTTTTACCTGATGGTTATCTCTATGCCTTTGCCGGAGAACAACAGGAAATGGTAAAATCCTTTCGCGAACTTTTCTATGCCTTAATATTGTCATTATTTTTAGTGTATATGATTATTGCTGCACAGTTTGAATCGCTATTATTCCCCTTTGCAGTTATTCTTTCTGTTCCCTTTGCCTTTATTGGAGTGATTATAGCTTTAATGCTAACAGGGACCAGTCTTAATGTCCTTTCTCTCATCGGTTTAATAATGCTGGGAGGTATCGTGGTAAATAATGCTATTGTCTTAATAGATTATATTAATCAATTAAGGAAAAAAGGAATGGAGCGTAATGACGCAGTAATTCAGGCCGGAAGAACCCGATTAAGACCGATACTGATGACTACTCTTACCACTGTGCTGGCAATGGTTCCTATGGCTCTTGCTACCGGAGAAGGGGCAGAAATGAGACCATCTCTGGCAATTACCATTATGGGAGGATTAACTTCCTCTACTTTTCTGACCCTTGTTTTTATTCCAATATTCTATTCTTATCTTGATGATTGGGCAAAAAAATTACATATTCAATTTTAAACTAAATAAAAAATATTTTTATAAAATTAGTTTAGATATTTTAAGATATGTTATATAATATAAAGGATAAAATGCTATTAGACAGCTAAAATATAAAACCTGAAGTTACCTTGACAGAGAGATGCCTGTATCTTTTTTAAGATGTTGTACCTTTATTAATTTGTACAGATTTCGAATATTGTTTGTATTGAGAATAGATTTTATTAAATTAAGATAGAAATATTTTGAAAAATAATTGAGAAGAATAAATATCCGGGAGGGAAAACAAATTGAATAATAAAACAAAAATAAAATGTTTTTTATTTTTTTCCATATTCTTAATGCTGCTTTTCCTGTCATTAAGCCCTACAGTTTTTGCCCAGAATAATGGTAGAATTACCGCTATTGTAGTACGGGGTAATGAACAAATTGATACCAAGTTTTTAGTTTCTTTGATTTCTTCCAATATTGGTGACCTCTTTTCTAAAGATAAGGTTCAGGCTGATATGAAGGCACTCTTTGATTTAGGCTATTTTCAGGATGTTCAGGTTAAATTAGAGCCGTTCAGAGATGGTTATCGTGTTGTCTTTCAGGTTAAAGAAAATTCCCTGATAAAAGATATTATTGTAGAGGGAAGCACTATATTAAAAGAGGAAGAAATTAAAAAAGTTATGGTCTTGCGAGAGGGACAGGTCTTTTCTCAAAAAATATTAAAGAATGACCTGGATAGAATTTCTCAATTATACAAAGACAAAGGTTTAATTCTAGCTCAACTGGAGGAGTTTGATTTTAACCAGAATACCGGTGCACTTTCAATTAAGCTTGCAGAAGGGGTTATCGAAGAGATAAAAATTAGTGGTAATGAGAAGACAGTAGATAGAGTAATAAGGCGTGAATTGGATATTGAGCCCGGAGAATTATTTGATTTCAGCAGAATAAGGAAATCTTTACAGGACATTTATAACCTTGGGTTTTTTGAAGATGTCTCTATGAGATTAGAACCTGGCAGTAATGAAAATCTGATTGTAGTGGTAATTGAAGTTAAAGAAAAAACTACCGGTTTATTAGGAGGGGGAGGCGGTTACAGTACCGGCGAGGGTCTCTTTGCTTATGCCAGTGTAAAAGAATCCAACCTTTTTGGAAGTGGGCAGAGTGTAGAAGCAAAGCTGGAAGTGGGTGCTAGAACTACATACAGTTTTTCTTTCTATGAGCCCTGGCTGGCAAATACTCCTACTTTTTTTGGTCTTGATGTCTATGACACCTACCTGGAAGTTAATAAAAAAATTGATGGTGTTGATTCAAAATATGAAATGGAAAGATTGGGTGGTAAACTTACCTTCGGGAGAAATTTTAAAGAATATCTAAAAATTGGCTTAGAGTTAAAAACTGAGGAAGCCACCTATAAGCTAATATCCGGTAAGCTGCCCTCTAATATTCAAGAAGGGGTAGCTAACAGTTTCAGGCCTATAGTGATTTACGATACCCGTGATGACCGCTTTAATCCTAAAGAAGGATGGTATGGCACTGCCTCTATTCAAAATGCCGGAGGTATATTGGGTGGAGATTACGATTTTCGAAAATATGATTTAGATTTGCGTACATATCTTTCTACCAATATTTTTAAAGAAGAACCAAAGACAGAAGAGACTACCATCAGTGGTACCATAAATCAGGGTGTTCTGGCTTTAAGAGCAGTGGTAGGAATCGGAAGCACCTCTTTGCCTTCTTTTGCAAAATATGAAATAGGGGGATTAGGTACTATTAGGGGATATGAATACAAAGAATTCATAGGTGATAATTCTCTTATTTTTAATGTTGAATACCGTTTTCCCATTTCAGAAAACTTACAGGCAGTACTCTTTGCTGACTGGGGAGATGCCTGGAATTATGGTGAGTCTATAGGATTTGTAGATTTGAAATTTGGTAAAGGTATAGGGATACGATTTGATACCTTCTTAGGACCAATAAGTATCGATTATGGTTTTGGTGAGGGTGATCAAGAAGGAAAGGCTTATTTCAGTATTGGGCATACTTTTTAAATTTCTATTCTGAAGGAAAGAATAAAATAATAATAAGAATTTTTTAAAAATATTATTAAATACAGTGGATTTATAAATTAAGGAGGAAGTAGTAAATGGCTTTTAGCTTGAAGGCAACAATGATAAATAGGTACAGAGTCATCTTTTTATCAGCATTAATCGTTTTTATAGTAACTCTATTCTCAATGAGTGCCCTTGCACAGAATATTGGCTATATTAGCCTGGCCAGAGTTAATGCCAGTCATCCTAATACTGAAAAAATCAAACAGCTGGAACTGGAACTAAGAACAGAATTGTCGGCCAGACAGTCAAAACTAAACGAAGAGGGTAAAGGACTGGAAGAGACAGAACTGAAAAAGTTGGAGGAAAAATTTAATATAGAATGGGACCCGGTGAAGCAAAAAATATTGTCTCAGATGCAGGCTTTGCAGGCAGAAAGAAATTCTGATATTTTACAAGCAATAAAAGCTGTGGGTGAAAAAGGTAAATACCTGTCTATTATCAATAGCGAAGTCCCGGTATTTACTGGAAATGAGCTAAATGAATATCCCATTATTTTATTCGGTGGTGAAAATCTTACCCAGGATGTGATTGCTGAAATTCAGAAAATAACTGCCAGTAAAAAATAAATAAGAAAATGATTATAATTATTTTATTAGATAAGCGCTAAGCAATGTAACAGTTATCCCGTTTTTAGCCATTTATCATTTTACAGGAGAAATAATTGGAAAAAATATGGACCGAACAACTGGTAAAAGTTTATCGTAAGCGAAAAGTAGTTAATGAGGTTAATATAGAAATTAACAAAGGAGAGGTAGTTGGCTTACTCGGCTCTAATGGGGCTGGTAAAACAACTACCTTTTATATGATAGTAGGATTGATTCGACCTGATAAGGGGCAAGTCTTTTTTAGAGGCAAAGATATTACCCATGCTCCTATGTTTCGCCGTGCAAGAATGGGATTGGGTTATTTAGCCCAGGAACCATCCATATTTCGAAAATTGACCGTTGAGGAAAACATCCTGTTAATGCTGGAGACGCTTGGGGTTGACCGTAAAGAATGGGATAATAGGTGCCGTAAAATGTTAAAGGAGTTAGAGATTGAACACCTGGCTGATTATAAAGGGTATATGCTTTCCGGTGGCGAGCGCAGGAGAGTGGAGATTGCCCGTACTTTAGCAAGCTCACCCACCTTTATTCTGCTTGATGAACCTTTTACCGGAATAGACCCCATTGCAGTTTACGATATTCAGGAAATAATCAGCTACCTGAAAGAAAAGGGGTTGGGTATCCTTATTACTGACCATAATGTCCGGGAAACTATGAAAATTACCGACCGTACCTACATTATGCATGATGGTCAAATACTCGCCTCCGGTCTCCCTTCTGAAGTTGCTAACTCGGAAATAAGCCGAAAATATTATCTTGGTGAACGCTTTACCCTTTAACGTTTAAATACTAACGGACAACGACTGATTTTACGGTATACTGATTTTAACGCAATACGCACAGAACACAGAACACAGAACACAACGAATTTGTCATTGCTAGGAGCTTTTATATCTTTTGTCATTGCGAGGAACGAAGTGACGTGGCAATCACATTCATTTATTCCCACGCTCTTTGTATTTGTATTTAACCAAAAACTATAAACCAAAAACTATAAACCATAAACCAAAATCTTTCTTTTAAAGGAGTTTCAGGGGTTTCCCCCTGATAACTTGTTTACATATATACTTGATTATATGCAAAAAAGTTGTATTTCTTTATCTTTTATTAAAGAGAGTTAAAGGAATTTTTCTCTTGACTAAATTACCTAGATAATCTAATAAGTTACCTGTTTTGACAAAGTATTTCAAACCCAAAATTATTATTACCAAAAACTATAAACTAAAAACCAAAATCTTTCTTTTAAAGGAGTTTCAGGGGTTTCCCCCTGATAACATTATGAGATATGTATAGCATTATACTGATATTAACTCTGATTCTAATCAGTGGAGCGATAGCCTACATTGGAGACTTAACCGGTTTCCGTGTGGGGAAAAAGAAAATTAGTATTTTCGGCTGGCGTCCTCACCGCACTGCTGTATTTATCACTATCTTAACTGGGATAATCATCTCTATCCTGACCATCACTATTTTGTCTATGCTTTCCAATGATGTTCGTACAGCTCTGTTTGGTCTGGACGAACTACGGCAGAGACAATACGAACTTACCCAGGAGATAAAGATAAGAAATGTTATGATTGAAGATGCCCGCAGAGAATTAGAAGAAAAGACATTGGAATTAGAAGAATTAGAAGAGAATTTCTCTATACTGAATAAACAGATTGAACTACAGACAGGGCAATTGGAGTCTTTGATTGATACCAGACAAAGGCTAACTGAAGAGAGGGATAATTTACAGGGGGAAATTGTTGAATTAGAAGAAACGATAAAAGCCCTTTATTCAGGAATTAACTGGTTAAGAAGCGGAGATATCATTATAGATCAAGGTGAAGAGATCGCTATGACCATAATTCAAGGTGGAGGAGCAAAAGAAGAAATTGAACAAGAACTCTTTGCTCTTCTCAGTCAGGCAACTGGAAAAGTGCTGGAATTAGGAGCGGAACCGGATGAGAAAACCGGGCAGGTACTTATTATTTCTAAAAGAGAATTCGATGATTTAATAGACAGGATAGGTCAAAGCCAGGAAGAATTAATTGTACGCATCTTGGCTTCAATGAATGTTATCAGGGGTGAAGTTGTTATTGCCAATTTTGCTATACTGGAAAACAGGCTGATTTTTCACAAAGATGAGGTTATTTTAGTGGAGGAGATACCGGTAATAAAAATTCCTAAGGAAGCTGAAGATAGACTGTTTTCTATCTTACGCAAAGTAAATCTAAGGGCGGTACAGGAGGGAGTTATACCAGAACCGCGCACCAGTTTAGTAGGCACCATCTCTGCGGTTAATCTCTTTGAGATGGTCAGAGATATTGTGCAGAGCGAAACAGGGATGGAAATAAGGATAATTGCCTTAAATGATACCTGGACCTCCGGTCCATTTAAGGTCAGAATGGAAGCAACAAAAATTATCCACTAATTATCTTGAGTATAAAGGCATGCTCAGCTTAAAAACTAAAATCCTATTATTTAAACCTCAACAGCTTCTTTTTCTTTATCTTATACCAAAAACCATAAACAAAAAACCATAAACCTTACACCAACATTTATGTCCACCATAATGTCATTGCAACATCCCCCCCCCTCCTCCGTCTTTGCGAGCGACCGAAGGGAGCGAAGCAATCTCATCCACTTACATCCCACATCTTTTTCTTTATCTTATACCAAAAACCATAAACAAAAAACCATAAACCCCTTCCACTTTTACCCACATCTTATAACTAAAAACCATAAACTAAAAACCATGAACTTCTCTCATTTATTCCCACATCTTTTTCACTAAATACCAACTACTATCGACCAACGACTATTATACAATCTTATACTCTGTAACTCGCACTCTATTGCTTCCTTACCCCATCATTTTTTACAGTTAGTGTAAAATTTTAGTAGGGGTTTTTTACACTTGTACTTGATTTTAAAAAGAAAAAGCTATAAAATAAAGAATAAATCAATATATAATTATTTGATTTATTTTATAAACAGGGAAATATAAATATTTTTTATATAGAAAAGCTTGACATTCACAAATTTACCATCCTATAATATTAAAAAAGCTCTTTGATATAATTTTTCTACTAAATAATCTGCTTAAAAAACAATAATCAAATATTTTGTGCCATCTCAAATTATAAATAAAGCGGGAAGAAAGGAGGTGAAAATATTGGTACCTGCTTTGTTTGTTCAGAAATGGTGCAAACATCCATCTTGATTCTTTTAAAAAACATCTTAGAGAGGAAACGAAGGATACTCGACTAATTGATGTCTTTATGAAAGGAATTAAGCTGGAAATAAAAAAATAAATACCAAGGAGAAAACATGAAAAAATTAGCATTAGTATTGTTAATGGTACTTGCTCTTACAATTCCGGCTTTAGCTAATCCTTTTGTTGATGTCCCTCTAACACATTGGGCTTATGATGCAGTTCAGACTTTAGCAGCAAAAGGTGTTGTCATTGGTTACCCCGATGGCACTTTTGGTGGTCAGAGAACATTAACCCGTTACGAGTTTGCTGAAGCAACCGCCAGATTGTTAGCTTATGTTGAACAGTATGGAGGAATTAGAGAAGATGTAGAAATTCTTTCCAAACTGGCAGTAGAGTTTGCCGATGAATTAGCCAGCCTGGGTGTTACTGTAGCTGACCTGGAAGCAACTGTCGGTGAACACAGCGAAGCCATTGCTGCTATGAAGGCAGTTGTTGACAAGCATGAAAAATTCTTTGAGCCCTTAAAAATCAGCGGCACATGGAAGGCTAACTACAGTAAGGGTGTTTATGACATGTCCGGTGATCCCCTGGCTCCTGCCACTTTAACTGATCGAGTTGACCTAAAACTTGCAGCTGAAATTAATCCTGAAACTACTGCTGAAGTTCAATTAAGAATTGATAATGTTCTTAATGGGCCAGTAACCATCACTCCTCGTAAATACAACCTGAAATATGCCGGTGATTGGAACTTATGGATTTCCAGTGATATCGCACCTGATACCATCGGTTTGGGATTAGTCTATGATTTTGATGAAAATGAAGAATTCCCAGGCGTATGGGCTCAGTGGGAGTGGGATAGCGACGAAGATCTTGGCACCTGGACTGCCTTCATGAATGTAGAAGATTTCTACTACTTAAATGTTGCCTTTAATTTAGGTGATGATGATGACATTCCAGTTGGTATAACTGCAGGTTATGACAATATAGCAGGGTTAGTCTTTGGTGGGGCTAATGTTGCTTTCAATTTAACCGATGACGATGATGATGCTAAAGTTAAGTTAGCTTTAGAAGGTGCTGTAGCAAGCGACCTGGCTTTTGCCAATATTACTTATGGCGCAGCTGCCAAAGTAAATGCTGTCTTCGGTGATGATGATTGCATAGACTTAACTGTAAAAGGCTGGTATACTCATCCTGATTTCGACCTTGACAACAGTGCCTACAATCCTGATGAAGTTGGTGTAAATGTTGCTCTGGGCTTCATGCTGACAGATGATGACGATGACTTACAGATCAAAGTCACTCCAAAATGGGATTACAGAATGAAGTCTGATTTTGCTACTCTCAAGAGAAATAGAATTGGTGTACAGTTAGACTTCACCAATATCAATGAAGATAATCCTGCTGAAAAAGCCTACATCTTTGGACAATACAGACTGGAGAGCGGCGATATTTATGCAGAAGCTTCATACCTGAATCTTACCTTTGGTGATGATGACGAGTTTGCCTTTAATGTATACGGAGACTACTTATTTGCTGCAGTACCGGTATACAGAGCAGTTGCTAACGTTTCTTACGCCTTCCCGGATGATCCAATGAAACTGGTGGTAGAAGGACGTGTAGCCTCAGCATTTACTCCTTTCTACAGTGCAGAAGCTCAATTAAGATACGACGTAGCTAAAAACACTGTCTTAAAGGTCGGTGTTGAGATGAATGATTGGGAAGCCGATATTGCTGACTGGTCAGACCATGATGATTTCGTAATCAATAATGATGTGACCAAGATCTATGCTGGTATCGAAGTCAAATTCTAATCATTTATCATTAACTTAACTTCAAACTAGAACACAAGCCTCCGGGTATAAAAATCCGGAGGCTTTTCTTTTTCCCACACCACAAACTATTAACCTCCCACACTTATTCCCACACTCTTTTTCTTTTCATTTATTCAAAATCTAAAAACTATAAACTATTAACCCCTTACAATTATTCCCCCATCTTTATCTTTGTCGTTGCGAGCCTGCTTTTGGCAGGCGTGGCAATCTCATCCTCTGTTGCCCATATTATTTATTTTTTAATCCCTCATTTATCTCTACACTATTTGTTTCTCCATCTTAACTCTGCAATCCGCACTCTTTCACTTTTCTAAAAACTAAAAACTATGAACTAAAAACCTCCCTCATTTACACCCATATCTTTTTTCACCAACGACTACTTCCACTTATCCCTACATTTTGAAAAACCAAAAACTTGATAATAATAAATAATCACTTGGAATAACTTGCTCATTTACGATATAATAATATTGTAAATGTGGGAATAAAAGCGGGAAGTTTAACGTTTTTAGTTTATGGTTTTTAGTAAATAAATTTAAAATAGTGCTATCTGTGTAATAAAAACTATATTTAAGTCATTTTGTTAGAAGATAGAGAATGTCAAATTATAAAGAATTAAAAGTTTGGGGAAAGGCACATGAGTTAGCCCAGGAAGTATATAAATTAACTAATAATTTTCCTGAGGATGAAAAATATGGTATTATATCACAAATAAGAAGAGCTGCCATCTCAATTCCCACAAATATAGCTGAAGGTTGTGGGCAAATTGACAATGGAAACCTTGTAAGATTTTTTGGGATAGCACGAGGTTCATCCTTTGAATTAGAGTATCTAATTTTATTAGCAAAAGATATTAACTATCTAAAGAAAGAAGAATATTATAAACTTAATAAGAAAATTAGATTAATAATTAGTATGATAACAAATCTAATTAAATCGATAGACAAAGAAAAATTTAATTATACTTAACAAAAAAATATTATATAAATTTACAAAAGCATACTAATAATAAAAAATATTAATTAATTTATTATCTTAATTGTATTACTCTCAAGATGTGTTTACACATTGCCGTTCTTTCCTATAGAGATAGGATACTATATTAACCAGGTTCCGGTAAAGATAATTTTCGCATACCATCTAAGAATTTCTGATAGGGAATCTTTCCCTTCAGCCGGTAACCCTGATTCGTTCTTTTAAAATTGTAATAGTAGATAAACTGATCCAGATCATCCTGTAACTCATCCAAAGAGGTATAGACTCTCTTTAGCATGGCAATCTGGTAGAATTCTTCTAAAAGTGTTCTGTTAAATCTTTCTACCATACCGTTACTCCTCGGACATCTGGGCTTAATTCTGGTATGGGTGATGCCACAGGAGGCCAGGAATATCTCATAATCATGCTTCCTGCTTTTCCAGTGTGTAGTATACTCTTTGCCATTATCGGTTAAGATTCTATCTAGGGGGATATCAAACATACCATATACTGGTAATACCCTGGTCTTTACAAAGTCAATGGCACTATCTGCTTTCTTATTCAGATACACCTTGGCAAAGCTGAAGTTGCTGTATGCATCAATACCGGCCTGCTGGTAGATTCTACCCAAACCCTTGATGGTACCTACATAGAAGGTATCCTGACAA